>WGER01000055.1 GCA_015492645.1 Nitrospirota bacterium | reverse complement strand
GCGTTTTGACAAAGCCCGAATAATTATGCTATTTTATAAAGTTTGCTTTTTCTGGAATCCTTTTTTAGCATCCAAAATACTATACTGGAAGGGAGGTGTGACCCATGGCCGAGAAGAAGAAGTCAAAGACGGATGTGGCAGCCAGGAAGGCTAACAAGACCGTCAGTAACATCTGCCGTATCTGTGGAAACAAGGTTGAGGTTGTGATGTCTGTGTCTGCCAATGGCAAAAGGAGGATGAGGCGTATCTGCTGCGAGGGTTAAAAAGACAGGGGCCTGAGGTACCTCAGGCCCTCCGGTTTCTGACTTGGAATTTCCCGTGACCTGTCACGGGATTTAAAAAAGCAAGACCCCTTTATATTTCAATAATTCCCGGGGACCCATCTCCTGCTATCTAAGACAGGCGATGGATCTGTTAAAATAGCAGATGGATTCCCTTGTGCTGATCGGCTTTGTAGCGAGTCTGCTCGCAGGTCTTTCCACTGCCCTGGGAGCACTGCCTGTGTTCTTTGTGAGAGACCTCTCCGTAAGGCTTCAGGATGTTATGATGGGTTTTGGTGCAGGGGTGATGCTTGCTGCCTCCTGTTTTTCTCTTATACTGCCCGCATTGGAGTTCTCCGGGGTTGGACTCCAGGCTGCCCTGACAGTGGCAGGTGGTCTCCTTGTAGGGGCCTTCTTTCTATTTATTACTGACAGGTACTCACCTCATGAACACTTCATCAAGGGACCGGAAGGCTCGAATGTGGAAAAACTGAAGAGAATATGGCTCTTTGTTATAGCAATCACACTCCATAACTTTCCTGAAGGCCTTGCTGTGGGGGTGGGGTTCGGTGGAGGTGACATCCACAATGGAGTGGCTCTCGCCACAGGGATAGGGCTACAGAATATCCCTGAAGGGATGGTGGTTGCCTTTGCGCTTGTGAGTGAGAGATACAGCGCACTGTATGCCTTTGTGGTCTCTCTTATGACCGGACTTGTGGAACCCCTTGGGGGTCTCCTCGGAATAGGTCTCGTCAGTATATCTCGACCACTGCTTCCGTGGGGAATGGCCTTTGCTGCAGGGGCGATGCTCTTTGTGATAAGTGACGAGATAATACCCGAATCTCACAGAAAGGGGTTTGAAAAGGAGGCCACTTTTGGCGTAATGATAGGGTTTGTGGTAATGATGATCCTGGATGTTACCCTCGGATGAGTGAACTCTCCTTCAGGAGTCTACAGAAGTTCCCCAGCATCTGTAGTCCCAAGGACTGGCTCTTTTCAGGATGAAACTGTACTGCCATAATGTTGCCCTTCTGTACCGCTGATACAAACTCCACCCCATAGTCAGTGGTACCCAGCACCACATCATCATCTTCAGGTACAACATAATAGGAGTGGACGAAGTAGAAGTAACTGCCGTCAGGGATCCCCGCAAAGAGTGGATGCTCTCTCCTGTATGACACAGTATTCCAGCCCATGTGGGGTATCTTGAGCCCCTCTGTCCTGAATCTCACCACCCTGCCCCTTATTACGTCAAGCCCTCTGGTGTACCCAAACTCCTCTGACTCTGTGAATAGTATCTGGAGTCCCAGACATATCCCGAGGTAGGGTTTACCTTCATGGATGGCCTCTAAAACCCCTTCAAGGAGGCCCCTCTGCTGGAGGTTTTTGATGCAGTCTCTGAACGCTCCAACACCTGGCAGGACAACTGCTTCAGCCTGTTCAAGGTGATCAGGGTTCGAGGTGACCAGGACATCTCCACCCACCTTCTTGAGGGCCTTCTCCACACTCCGGAGATTGCCCATCCCGTAGTCAATTACAGCAATCAGTCCTCTTCCTCCCCCTGGTCTTCCAGTATCTGTCCCTTGAGGCCATCATAAGAAAATACACAGATCGCACCTGTCTCTCCATTGTCAGGAAAGCACATAAACCTGTAAGAGGCAACCTTACCGTAAGTGATCCTCATATGCTCCCATCCCTCCACAAAGAATGGGCACTCATCATTGAAGCAGACCCACAGATATTTTACACCCCAGCCAAGGCCATCCCCTATGTTGTAAGGAGGGGGTTCTATCTTGGTCATTCTGGTTCCGCAGTGTTTGCATAAGGGAGCCTTCTTTACTTTGTAGTTCTTTGTGATGTACATGGAGACCTCCTCGGTTTTTTATTTATTATCTCACATTATACTCCGCTTAAATCAAATTCTGGTTAACAGACTAATCGGTCTTATTCTTCAGGCTTTCAATGGTATGGCTCTTTAATGCCTCTATAAACCGTTCTGTCAACTCCATCCAGACCGGATGTACTGAGCATTTATCGACCCTATCGCAACTCTTTCTGTCCACAACGCAGATGTTAAGCCCCAGAGGCCCATTCAATACCTCCACCACATCGTACAGCGTTATCTCTTCAGGTCGCTTTGCAAGGAAATACCTCCCCTTTACACCCCTGGTTGACCTCACAATGCCTGCCTTCTTCAGTTTCTGCATCACCTTCGGGGTGAATGCCTTCGGGATACCCTGTGTCTCTGATATCTCTTCTGCCACAGCCCCATTGGTCCTGCTGGCAAGATAAAGGACACACCTGATACCGTAGTCAGTCTCCCTGGTAATACGCATATTGGAGTAATTCTATCCTGTATCGTATAGAAAAGTAAACCCTGACTCATAGAACTCCTTAAGGGGCATCACTATGACGAAAGGTCCATCCAGAAGGCTATCCCTTTTGGGTCTATAGACCTTTATTCAACGTGGAGTATCTATATTTATGACTGGAACCTGAACCAGTGAGGATTTTTATGTCCTGTAGCGGGCATTGATCCTTATGTACTCCTCTGTGAGGTCACAGGTATACACCCTGACCCCAGACTTCCCTGAATGCAGATGAATCTGAAGGTGTACTGTCTCACTTCCCGAAATAATCCTGCTCACCTCCTCCTCCCTACCAGTCCCGACCCCCCTTTTAACCAGAGGCACCCCGTTTATCCTCACCTCTACCAGGTCCGGGGCCACTTTCAGGGATGCCCTGCCCACTGCGGCCATAATCCTGCCCCAGTTCGGGTCTCCTCCGTAAAGGGCGGTCTTGACGAGGGGTGAATGGGCCAGTGCAAAGGCAACCCTTTCAGCCTCTTTCCGGCTTGAGGCCCCCTTCACCTCCACCAGGATGAGTTTCGTGGCACCCTCTCCATCCCGGGCGATCATTCTTGCAAGGGTGTCACAGACCTCAATTAGTCCCTCCCGAAAGGCACTGTAGGGCCTTGTCCCTTCCTGTATCAGGGCATCCCCCCTGTTGCCGTTTGCCATTATAAGCACCGTGTCGTTTGTGCTGGTATCTCCATCGACTGTGGTAAGGTTAAACGTCTCAGAGACGGCATCTCTCAGCGCCCTACGGAGTGTTCTCTTCTCTACCGCCAGGTCTGTCAGCAGGAAGCAGAGCATTGTTGCCATCTGAGGATGGATCATCCCGGCCCCCTTGCATATCCCAGTAAGGGTCCCCGAAACCCTGCCCGTATCGATTATCTTGGAAAAGACTTTCGGGAATCTGTCAGTGGTCATTATCGCCTCTGCCACATCCTGAACTGAGGCACTTCCCAGCCCCTCTATCAGTCTTTTCACTGCGGGGATAACCCTGTCCATTGGAAGCCTCTCACCGATAACCCCTGTCGAGGCGATATATACCTCCTGTGGCGAAACACTGAGCCCCTCTGCCACGGTTCTACAAATCCTCTCCGCATCCTGCATACCCTTTTCACCTGTACAGGCATTGGCATTTCCACTATTTACAAAGATCGCCCTGCCGGTCCCTCTCCTGATCCTCTTCATATCCACCAGTACCGGGGCAGCCTTCACCCTGTTTCTGGTAAAGACCCCTGCCACAGTGGCATCCCTTACAGAAAATATGAGTGCAACATCATTTCTGTCCATATACCTGATACCTGCTGAGGCAGCGGAGTAAAGGAAACCCTCAGGGCTGTCACTTCTGGAAGGCATGGGGGAGGAGTTCCTGGATACTGTATTTCTTTATCCCTTTGTCAGAGGCAAGGTATATTGCAGCCTTCGGTGAAAACTCCAAGATGAACTGTCTGCAGGACCCGCAGGGGGAACAGTATCCACCCTCTGATGAGACTATCATTATAGACCTGATCCCTTCTTCCCCCTCTGAAAGGGCCTTCAGTATAGCAACCTTCTCAGCACAGATACTCATCATCAGGGATGGATTCTCGAAGTTACATCCTCTGTAAATCCTGCCGCTTGTTCCCTCAACCGCAACGCCTACCCTGAATTTAGAATAAGGTGCACGGGAGAATTGGAGGGCCTTCCTGGCCTCTTGAAGCAGGACCTCAACAGGTGTCACAACTGGATACTTTCTAAAACCTCAAGGAGTTCTTCTAACTGGCCCTTGACAGATGACTTCTCCTGTCTGAGTCTTTCTATCTCCTCATCCCTCTGTTGTATCTGTCTCTGCAGTTCTTCCACCCTCTGCCTCAACTGTTCTCTCTCTTCCTTTAATGCCTTGACCTTCTCTATAGCCGTACTTATCTTCTGATCAAGACCTTCAAGGGGCTCCACTATAACCTCCTTCTGCTCTTTAAAGAGTTCTTCCATGTCCTGATAATTTAATACCTCTTAGCGGGATTTGTCAAATACGCTATACTTTAACCCTCCTTTAACATCTTGAGCAGTACTGAGGAGAGTTTAAACTCAGGGTATTCCTCCCTTTTTACCAGTTGGTAAAAGTCACACTTCTCACAGTTCTTGTACTTCTGGGCAAATGTCCCCTGCACCTGACCTCCACAGAATGTACCGGCAACCACCCAGCAGGCCCTTCCGGCATTCTTTCCTCCATGGATACCATCCAGTCTCTTCTCCACAGTGGCTGGACATACACCCAGTTCTGATACCCTGCTGCCACCTGGCTCCCTTCCACACTTCTTGTACTCCCAGCAATTCAATCTCCTCTGCATGGACACCTCCCTCTCTTTTTGAATCCCTATTATAAAGGATCAAAATCCGCAAAGGCTACCAATTCAGCGTTGCTTTCGGTTAATATAACATGGTTATGAAGAAACCCTGGGGTGGAAGATTTGGACAGAAGACCGCCAGAGTTGTAGAGGAGTTCACAGAGTCGGTCTCCTTTGACAGGAGACTGTGGAGGTATGACATAAAGGGCAGTATTGCCCATGCAAGGATGCTCGCAAGGAAGGGAATAATCTCCAAACAGGAGGCTGACTCCATTATCAGTGGCCTTAAGGAGATAGAAAGAGAGATACAGGAGGGGAGGTTTCAGTGGCGCAGGGAACTGGAAGATGTCCATATGAACATAGAGACCGCTTTAATAGAAAAGATAGGCCCTGTGGGTGGCAAACTCCACACTGCACGATCCCGTAATGACCAGGTTGCCACGGACCTCAGGATGTATCTCAGGGACGAGACAAAGGAGATAGCAGGGCTTCTGAGAAAATTGCAGAGGAGATTCCTTACACTTGCAGAGAGACATGCCGACACGGTTATGCCCGGATACACCCATCTTCAGAGGGCCCAGCCTGTGAGTCTCGGCTACCATCTCTTGGCCTATGTGGAGATGTTCCAGAGGGACAGAGAGAGGTTCCAGGACTACCTCAAGAGGCTGAACCGTTCCCCTCTGGGGGCCTGTGCCCTTGCCGGTACCACACTGCCGATTGACAGGGCCTACACTGCAAAGTTGCTTGGTTTTGAAGGGGTGATCGAGAACACTATAGATGCGGTCTCTGACAGAGACTTTGTGATTGAATTTCTCTCTGCATCTTCCATAACCATGATGCACCTCAGCAGACTGGCAGAGGAATTCATCCTCTGGTCAACCACCGAATTCTCCTTCCTAGAACTACCTGATGCCTTCTGTACCGGCTCAAGCATCATGCCTCAGAAGAAGAATCCTGATGTACTGGAATTGATAAGGGGAAAGACGGGCAGACTCTACGGCTCTCTTATAAACCTCCTGACAGTTATGAAGGCCCTGCCTCTTACCTACAACAGGGACATGCAGGAGGACAAAGTACCGCTATTTGATACAGTAGACACCCTGAAGGAGAGCCTTCAGATCCTGACCGAGATGTTACCCAGGGTGAGATTCAATAAAAAGAAAATGGAAGAAACGGCCTCTGAGGGTTACACCCTCGCAACGGACCTTGCTGAATACCTTGTCAGAAAAGGGGTCCCCTTCAGGGAGGCCCATGAGACAGTGGGTAGAATTGTTCGGTATGCGATTGAAAAGAACCTCCCCCTTGAGGCACTCACGCTTGATGAACTCAAGAGTTTTTCATCCCTGATAGAACCTGACATCTACGACTCCATTGACCCAAAAAAGGCGATCACCTCAAGGACCTCTCCTGAGGAGGTGATGAGGCAGATAAGGAGGTGGAAGGCTGCCCTATGAGATTGATCGTCCTCTTATTGATCATGGCCCTCCTCTTCGGAGGTTGTGGTAGAAAGGCCCCTCCCACACTCCCGGATTACCCTGAAGGACCTTCTCAACAGAAGAGATGAAGGAAGAAATGATCAATAAGGTTCAGGCCATAGTGAAGGAGAGCATTTCTCTGAAGAGGACATTCTTCGAAGAACATGCAGAACTGCTCTGTGATGTGGCAAGGATTATTGCAGAGGCCTTTGATGAGGGCAAGAGGCTCTTTCTCTGTGGTAACGGTGGCTCTGCCAGTGATGCGTCTCATATTGCTGCTGAATTTATAAACCGGTTTCAGAGAGAGAGACCTGCACTACCCGCAATAGCCCTCAATACTGATATGGCTGTTATCACCTCTATATCCAATGACTCGGACTACTCTGAGGTCTTTGCCCGGCAACTGAAGGCACTTGCTTCAGAGGGGGATATCCTCATTGCCATTAGTACAAGCGGGACATCCCGGAATATCCTCAAGGCACTTGATGTGGGGAAAAAGAAGAAGATGGTAAGGATAGCCTTTACCGGACAGAAGGGGCAGAAGATGGCACAGAAGGCGGATTATGTATTTAAAGTCCCCTCTGAGAACACCCCCAGGATTCAGGAGGTCCATGCGATGCTGGGACACATGCTCTGTGAACTCGTTGAGGAATATCTTTTTGAATTACCGAGAAGGGAAGGGGCTTGAGGGTTATCGGGATCGATCCTGGCAGTCTCCGTTGTGGCTACGGTATAGTGGATGTAAAAGACAGGTTTACCACCCATGTCGCATCAGGTACAATAAGGTTGCACGCAGGGCAAAAACTGCCACAGAGACTCCTCGACCTTTATACCGCCTTGAGAGAGGTCCTAAGGATATATAAACCCAGTGAGGCATCTGTTGAAAGGGTCTTTTTTGCACGAAATCCTAAAACTGCTCTCAGCCTTGGCTATGCGAGGGGTGTGGTCCTGCTCTGCCTTGCAGAGGCAGGTATACCCGTGACAGAATACACGGCAGGTGAGATAAAGAGGGCTGTAACAGGCTATGGAAGGGCCGACAAGTTTCAGGTCCAGCGGATGGTTCAGAGACTCCTGGGACTCGAGGATACCCCACAGCCCGACAGGGCAGACGCCCTCGCCCTCGCCCTCTGCCATGCCAACAGCACATCCTGGCCCAATGGATAAATGACTTTTATTGGCAACTTCTTGTATAATTATCAAAAATTTTTTGTAGGAGGTCTTACATGATCAAGGTCTACTATGATAAAGATGCAAACCTGCAACTCCTGAAGAAGAAGAAAATAGCCGTAATAGGTTATGGAAGTCAGGGACACGCCCATGCCAACAACCTCCGCGACAGTGGTATGGACGTCATGGTGGGTCTGAGGCCTGGCAGAAGTTGGCAGAAGGCAGAGGAGGCAGGGTTCAGGGTGCTCCAGGTGTCAGAAGCCACTAAGGAGGCAGATGTGATTATGATCCTCGTACCTGATGAACTCCAGGCAGACCTCTACGCGCAGGAGATAGGGCCCAACCTCAAAGATGGTGCCTATCTTGCGTTTGCTCACGGATTCAATATCCACTTTGGCCAGATTATACCACCACCAAACATAAATGTCTTTATGGTCGCCCCAAAGGGGCCGGGCCATCTGGTCAGGAGTGAATATCTGAAGGGGAGCGGAGTCCCCTGCCTGCTGGCTATCCATCAGGACCCTTCAGGAGACACGAAGGATGTGGGTCTCGCCTATGCATCTGCGATAGGAGGGGGAAGGGCAGGTATCATCGAGACCACCTTCAGGGAAGAGACCGAGACTGACCTGTTTGGTGAACAGGTAGTCCTCTGTGGGGGGCTCACCTCTCTTATCATGGCTGCCTATGAGACACTTGTGGAGGCTGGATATGCACCGGAGATGGCATATTTTGAATGCCTACATGAAGTAAAACTGATCGCAGACCTCATCTATGAGGGTGGTATCTCTACTATGAGATACTCCATCAGCAACACCGCTCAATACGGCGATCTCACCAGGGGCCCAAGGGTAATAAATGAGGCAGTAAAGGAAGAGATGAAGAAGATCCTGAAAGAGATACAATCAGGAGAGTTCGCAAGGGAGTGGATACTGGAATGCAAGGCCGGCAAACCGGTATTCAATGCCCTCACCAGAAGGGCAGAGGCCCATCCGATTGAAGAGGTGGGAAGACGTCTACGGGCAATGATGCCATGGTTAAAAAGAGAAAAGGTGGTTGACACCTCAAAAGCATAAATCCAGGAGGAGGATATGGCAAGGGTTTACATGCTGATCAATGTCCTTCCAGGCAAGGACAAGGACGTACGGGATACCCTGAGGGGTATCAATGGAGTGGTTAACGCTGATGTGATCACCGGTCAGTTCGATATTGCGGCAGTCCTTGAGGCGGACAACCTGAACGACATATTCTCCCGCATCTTAAAGAAGATCCGGAAAATCAAAGGGATTACAAGGACAGAGACCTTCATAGCCGTGGAAGACTAACGGTGAATGCCTGTTGATCAGAGACTCCTCCTCAGGTTGTTGCGGGACCTGCGGGAGGTGAACCGTTTTGTTCCCATTATTGTTGAAGGCAAAAGGGACCGGGATGCCCTGAGGCGGCTGGGGTTTACAGGTGAGATAATCCTGCTGCACACAGGCAGAAGGCTCTATGAGTTCAGCGAGGATATTGCCCGGAGACACGAGAGGGTGATACTACTGCTGGACTGGGACAGACGGGGAACCCAACTCTACCAGAGACTGTCTCACCTGCTGAAGGGGCACCATGAGGAGTTCTCTGTATTCAGGAACACCTTGATAAGGGTATGTGGAGAGGTTATAGAGTCTGTAGAGGAAATTCCATCAGTTATTGAACCCGAGGGACTCCATGACAACAGATAGTTATCCCAGAGTCCCTTCTATCCCTTTCCCTTTTTTGGCCTTTCAGGATGGCAGACCTGCCCCTTGCCTGAGGCTCATGTAGGCACACCCATCCTGGGGAGAATGACAACCTGCAGTAGCACCCATAATACAAGAAACAGCCCCAAGAAAATCAGTTCCTTCATTTGCTCTTCTCCTTAGCAGCCGGTTTTGGCTGATAATCAACAAACTCTATAACTGCCATCTCTGCCTGATCCTTCAGGCGCCTCCTTGTTCTCACAATCCTTGTGTAACCCCCATTACGGTCAGAAAACCTGGGGGCTATCTCACTGAACAACTTTGCAACAGCGCTCCTGTTTGGGAGGATCTGTAGCGCAAGACGTCTTGCCTGAAGGTCTCCCCTCTTACCGAGTGTTACCATCCTTTCTGCCAGTCTCCTCAGTTCCTTCGCCTTGGCAACGGTGGTCTCAATTCTCTCATGTATAAAGAGACTCTCAAGGAGGTTCCTGAAAAGGGCCTTTCTCTGGTTTGTAGTCCTGCCGAACCTCTTTCTCCTCTTCCTATGACGCATCCCTTACGAGTCCTCCCTCTTTCTGGTATCTCTCAAGGATCTCAGGATCTATTCTCATCCCCAAGGACAGTCCCATCGTCTTCAGTATCTCCTTTATCTCCTCTAAGGACTTCCTCCCGAAGTTCTTGGTCTTCAGGAGATCAGCCTCTGTCTTCTGGACAAGGTCTGCTATAGTCTTTATATTGGCGCTCTTCAGACAGTTGTGAGACCTTACCGACAACTCCAACTCATCCACAGACCTGAGCAGGTTTCTGAGGGCATTCTCATCCTGGGAGATGTCCCTCTCCTTTGTCTCCTCCTCCTCACACCTGCCAAACTCTGATTCGTCAAATATAAAGAGGTCAAAGTGCTCTATGAGTATACTGGCCGCCTTTGTGACCGCCTTCTGAGGGGTGATGCTCCCATCAGTCCATATCTCCATTATCAATTTGTCATAATCAGTGGCCCTTCCAACCCTCGCCCTGTCCACCCAGAAGTTCACCTTCCTGATTGGATTGTATATCGCATCTATCGGAATCATATCAACAGGTGCGTCCTTCTTTCTGTTCATCTCTGCAGGTACATAACCCTTGCCTTTATTCACATAGAGTTCCGCATGAAACTCAACCCCCCTGTCCACTGTGGCCACGGGCAATTCAGGGGTAAGGACCTGAAGATTAGCCTCACACTGTATATCTGCCCCTGTCACATCCTTCGGCCCCTTTACACTTATCCGTGCCACCCTCTCTCCATCACCATCCATCTTGAACCTTATCCTCTTGAGGTTCAGAATAAGGTCTACCATGTCTTCCTTTACACCCTTTATAGTCGAGAACTCATGCAATACACCGGGTATCCTCACAGCAGTAATAGCAGCACCCTCAATTGAGGAGAGGAGGACCCTCCTCAGGGCATTCCCCACTGTGGTACCAAAACCCCTCTCCAGCGGCTCCGCGATCAACTTCCCGTATGTATCCGTTAATGTCTCCTCCTCAAAGGAGATCTTTTGTGGCATCTGAAGTCCCTTTGTTACAAGACTCATAAACTCTCCTCCTGTATTTTAAGGCATTATTTTGAGTAAAGCTCCACGATCAGATGTTCCTGGACATCCACGGGTATCTCGTGTCTTTCTGGTACCTTTAACAGTTTGCCCCTGAAGTTTTCTGCATCAAGTTCTAACCATTCGGGAATCCCTCTATGTTCAACCTTGGAAAGGTTCTCTTCTATAAAAGGAATCTTCCGGCTCTCTGGTCTCACCTCTATCACGTCACCTGGTCTCACCCTGTAGGATGGGATATCAACCACCCTTCCGTTCACCATGATATGCCCATGGTTCACCAGTTGTCTCGCCTGCCGCCTGTTCACACCAAAACCGAGTCTGTAAACGATGTTGTCAAGCCTCTGCTCCAGAAACTGAAGGAGGGCCTCACCTGTAACCCCCTTCTTTCTCTGGGCCTCTTCAAAGTATCTCTTGAACTGCCGCTCCAGCACTCCGTATATCCTCTTCACCTTCTGCTTCTCTCTCAACTGCAATCCGTAATCACTCAGTTTTGACCTCTTCATCCCATGTTCACCTGGCGGGTACTTCCGCCTCTCAAAGGAACACTTATCAGTAAAACAGCGGTCACCTTTCAGAAACAGTTTTGTACCTTCACGCCGGCAGAGACGACAGAGCGGACCGGTATATCTCGCCATCAGACCCTCCTCCTCTTTGGCGGCCTGCATCCATTGTGAGGCACCGGGGTAACATCCTTTATGATGTTAATGTCAAGACCTGCCGCCTGTATCGCCCTTATGGTGGACTCCCTTCCAGCCCCTGGGCCCTTTATATAGACATCTATCTGCTTCATCCCCATCTCCAGCGCCCTCTTTGCCGCAGTCTCCGCTGCCAGTTGTGCTGCATAGGGAGTCCCCTTTCTTGAACCCTTAAAACCGAGACTGCCCGCGCTTACCCATGTCAGGACATTGCCGTTCCGGTCAGTAATTGTGACTATGGTATTGTTAAAGGTGGTCTGGATATGGGCAATCCCATAGGGTACATTCTTTTTCTCCTTCTTCGGTGTCCTCTTCCTTCTTGCCATCTGTTCCTCCTTTATTTCTTACCGGCCTTCTTCTTACCTGCAACCGTCTTCCTGGGACCCTTACGTGTCCTTGCATTGCTCCTGGTCCGCTGACCCCTTACAGGAAGCCCCATCTTGTGCCGAAGCCCCCTGTAACAGCCAATATCTATCAACCTCTTTATATTCATGGCAATCTCTTTGCGGAGTTCACCCTCCACCTTGTAGTTGCTCTCAATATAACTCCTGATCTTCACAATCTCATCATCCTGCAGGTCCTTGACCCTCTTGTTGGGATCAACTCCAGTTTTGCTGAGTATCTCCTTCGATCTTGACCTGCCTATACCGAATATCCGGGTAAGCCCTATCTCTACCCTCTCATTCTTGGGCAGATCCACACCAGCAATCCTTGCCATTGTTCCTCCTTAGCCCTGACGCTGTTTGTGCTTAGGATTCTCACATATAACCCTGACCACGCCCTTCCTCTTTATCACCTTACACTTTGCACAAATTGGCTTCACTGACGCCCTCACCTTCATTTCAGACCTCCTTACTGAGAAGCCCCGAGGGGCCTCCTTCACTTGAATCTATAGGTTATCCTGCCCTTGGTAAGATCATAGGGTGACATCTCTACCAGCACCCTGTCACCAGGCAGGATCCGGATAAAATGCATCCTCATCTTCCCGGAAACATAGGCCAGTATCTCCTGGCCACTGTCGAGTTTCACCTTGAACATCGCATTGGGCAGTGCCTCAATTACTTCACCCTCAACCTCTATGTTGTCTTCCTTCGGCATAGAACTTTAAATTATATAATTATTTTTACCATGAAGTCAATATAACGGCTCTGCCCCTCTTCACCAGGACTGTATGTTCAAAATGTGCTGAGAGACCGCCATCCCTTGTCTTGGCTGTCCAGCCGTCCTCCATTATCACCACCTCATGGGTACCCTCATTCACCATAGGCTCAATCGCAAGTGTCATACCCTCCTTCAGTCTTATACCATCATCAGGGGCCCCAAAGTTGGGGATCTGTGGCTCCTCGTGGAGCCTCCTTCCCACACCATGTCCGACGAACTTCCTGACCACCGAGTAACCCTGGGACTCTACATAACTCTGGATGGCGTGAGAGATCCTGCCAACCCTGTTGCCGGCTACCGCCTCGGCTATCCCCCTGAATAATGCCTCCTTTGCAACCCTCAGCAGTCTATCCGCCCTCTCCGACACCCTGCCCACAGGCAGTGTTATGGCTGCATCACTGATGTATCCCCTGTAGACAACCCCAAGGTCTATGCTGATTATATCACCTTCCTTCAGCACCACCTTCTCGGATGGTATCCCGTGAACAACAACATCGTTTGGAGAGGCACAGATAGTAGCAGGATAACCCCTGTAGCCCTTGAAGGCGGACCTGCCACCCCTTCTCCTTATAACCTCTTCTGCTATCTCATCAAGTAACTTTGTCGTTACACCCGGACTTATCGCCCTCTTTATCTCCTCAAGTGCCTCAGAGACAATCTCTGAGGCCACCATCATCCTCTTTATCTCGTCCTTTTTCTTTACTGTGACCAATTAACCCTGCTAACCCCTTCTACCCCTGACTCTCCCCTTTCTGAGGAGTCCATCATAGGAACGGGTAAGAAGATGAGACTCTATTTGGGCCATTGTGTCAAGGGCAACCCCGACCACGATCAGAAGGGATGTCCCTCCAAAGTAGAAGGGGACATTGAACTTCTTGATCAGAAATGTGGGGAGCACACACACCACAGACAGATAAATGGCACCCACAAAGGTGAGCCTTGACAGGACCCTGTAGAGGTACTCGGCGGTCTTCTGCCCGGGCCTGATACCTGGTATGAAACCACCATACTTCTTTAGATTATCTGCCACGTCCACAGGATTGAAGATTATGGCAGTGTAGAAGTAACTGAAGAATATTATCAGGCCCACATAAAGGATCGTGTACAGAGGGGAGCCGAAGGACAACTGACGTGCTATACCCTGGACCCATGGTATTGATATAAAACCAGCCACTGTTGCAGGAAACATGATGATTGAAGAGGCGAAGATCGGTGGTATCACGCCGGCAGTGTTTATCTTCAATGGGAGGTGAGTGGACTGCCCACCGTATATCCTCCTGCCTACCACCCTCTTTGCATACTGCACCGGGATCTTCCTCTGCCCCTTCTCCACGTATATTATTCCGCCAACGACCACAACCATAAGGCCTATCAAAAATATCAGGAACAGGATAGACAACTCCCCTGCCTTCAGCAGCCTCACTGTACTTATGACGGCATTCGGGAGCCTGGCCACAATACTGGCATATATTATCAGGGATATCCCGTTTCCGATCCCTCTCTCAGTGATCTGTTCACCAAGCCACATGATAAAGGCAGTACCTGCTGTCAGGGTTATCATTGTCATCAATCTGAAACTCCAGCCAGGGTTCTGGATAAAGGCCCCCTGGGCCATGCTCTCAAGCCCTACTGCGATACCAAAGGACTGTATCGCACTGATCAGGACAGTACCATATCTGGTGTATCTTATTATCTTTTTTCTCCCCTCCTCACCCTCTTTTGCGAGTTTTCCAAGCGCGGGTATCACCACTGTGAGCAGTTGCAGGATGATTGAGGCACTGATGTAGGGCATTATACCGAGGGCAAATATGGTCACCCTTGATAGTGCACCACCAGAGAATATGTCAAAGAAGGCCATTAATGCCCCACCCCTTTCAGTGAGGAACTTACTCAACTCCTCTCCATTTATCCCCGGGGTGGGAATGTGGCAACCTATCCTGTATACGGCTAACAGGGCCAGGGTGTAGAGTATCCGGTTCTTTAGTTCTTCAACCTTGAAGATGTTCTGGAAGGATGACAGCACACCCAACTTCAGATCACCTCGGCCTTTCCGCCCGCCTGCTCTATCTTCTGCAGAGCGGACCTGCTGAAGGCATGGGCCTTTACAGTCAGTGGCCTGTCTATTTCACCATCACCCAGTATCTTCACACCATCTCTACCGATCCTGCTTATGACCCTCCTCTCAAGGAGCACCTCAGGGGTAATGGTCTCGAGGTCCTGCAGGGTGGCTATCTTCTTCAGATTGACTATGGTGAAGTCCTTTGCAAAGGCCCTGTTATTGAAACCCCGCTTTGGCAACCTCCTGTGTAGTGGCATCTGGCCACCCTCAAATCCCCTCGGCAGATTTACACTCGTGCGGGCCTTCTGACCTTTATGACCCCGGCAGGATGTCTTGCCGTGTCCTGATCCAGGCCCTCTACCAACCCTCTTCGGTCTCTTCTTGCTTCCAGGGGCGGGTCTGAGTTCTTCTATCCTCATCCTTCACCTCCCTCAACCCTTTCTACCTCAACAAGGTGGGAGACCTTCTGGACCATCCCCCTTATAGAAGGGACATCGGGCTTAATCACAGTATGACCTATCCGCCTGAGGCCAAGGGCCCTCAGGACCCTCTTCAGTTTCTCTGGCTTGCCTATGTAACTCCTCTTCAGTGTTATCCTCAACATCATCTCTTATCCCCCTTGTCCTGCTGGCTCACCTGAGGCTGTCTGCCTCTCAACTGGGCAACCACCTCCGGGTCCTTTAACCTCAGCAGGGCCTGAATCGTGGCCTTCGCCTCATTGAAGGGGTTATGGCTCCTCATAGACTTTGCAACTATATTCTTTACGCCCGCCACCTCAAGGACAGGCCTTACCGCACCTCCTGCGATTACTCCTGTACCGGGAGGGGCCGGTTTCAGGAGGACCCTTCCTGCACCAAATTCACCGATTATGTCGTGTGGTATCGTACCGTTCTTCAATGGAAACCTTATAAGGGACTTTTTCGCCTGCTCTATCGCCTTCCTTATTGCATCCACCACCTCTGCGGCCTTACCCTTTCCTACACCCACTATCCCTTCTCCATTGCCTACTGCCACCAGCGCTGTAAAGGAGAACCTCCGGCCTCCTTTCACCACCTTTGAGACCCTATTGATAAATATCACCTTCTCCTGTAATTGTAATTCCGATGGATCAATCCTCTGCACTGCACCTCCTCTCAAAATTCCCCATGTCCCTGGGGTCTTATTCTCTATCTAAAACTGAAGACCTTCCTGTCTGGCCGCCTCTGCAAGGGCCTTCACCCTTCCATGATACCTGAAGCCACCTCTGTCAAAGACCACCTTCTGTATCCCTGCCTCAAGGGCCCTTTTTGCTATCAACTGACCCACCAATCTGGCAGCCTCAACATTTCCACCGTGGGTATACTTACCCCTCAGTTCCTTGTCCAGTGTGGAGGCCGCAACGAGGGTGTGTCCCCTTGTGTCATCTATTATCTGGGCATACATGTGCTTCAGCGAACCATACACACTGAGCCTCGGCCTTTCAGGAGTTCCAAAGACCTTCTTTCTGATCCTCCTGTGTCTCCTCTTCCTTGCCTCAGCCTTTGTGAGTTTCAACTCTCACCTCCGTAATTTACTTGCCTGCCTTGCCAGGTTTGAGTTTCAACTGCTCACCAGCATACCTTATGCCTTTACCCTTGTAGGCATCAGGTGGTCTGAGTGCCCTTATATTTGCAGCCACCTGACCAACCAGTTGTTTATCTATACCCCACAGGGTCAGCCTTACTGGTCTGGCCTTGTGGTCCACCTCGGCCTTTATCCCATCGGGCAGTTCATACTCAACGGGATGGGAATAACCCAAACTCAATACGAGTTTATTCCCCTTCAGATCAACCCTGTAACCGATACCCACTATCTCCAGTTCCTTCTTGAAGCCCTCGGTCACACCTCTCACCATATTTGCTATAAGACTCCTTGTAAGACCGTGTAGCGCCCGCTTCTGCTTGGTGTCATCCGGCCTCTGTACCACTATCTTGCCGTCCTGCAGTTCCACCTTCATTGACGGGGGATACTGCCACTGGAGTTCACCCTTGGGACCCTTCACCCTTATGTTGGTCCCTTCAATCTTCACCTCCACACCCTGGGGTATCTCTATAGGTTTTCTCCCTATCCTTGACATACCCTCACCTCACCAGACATAACAGAGTAACTCTCCACCCACACGTTCTCTCCTGCAGGCCTTATCACTGAGGACACCCTTTGGAGTACTCAGTATGGCTATACCTATTCCACCCTTTATCTTCGGTATATTCCTGTAGCCCACATAGACCCTCCTGCTCGGTTTACTCACCCTCTTCAGTTCTGTGATCACAGGCTCACCATCCACATACTTTAGAGAGATCCTCAATATGCCCTGCTTCCTGTCCTTTATGATCTTATAGGCCCTTATAAACCCCTCTTCTTTCAGTATCTTTGCTATCTCCAACTTCATCTTTGATGCAGGGATATCCACCTTCTCAGCCCTGACCATCATGGCATTTCGGATCCTTGTTAACATATCTGCAATTGGGTCTGTCTGCATATCAACCTCTCCCTACCAACTGGATTTTCTCACACCAGGTATGAGCCCCTGATGTGCAAGTGTCCTGAAACAGATCCTGCACATCTGAAACTTCCTCATGTAGGCCCTCGGTCTCCCACAGAGGGGGCACCTGTTATAGGCCCTCACCTTGAACTTTGGCGGTCTCTTATGCTTTTCTATCAATGCCTTCCTCGCCATACCCTCTCCTTACATCAATTTCTGAAAGGCATCCCCAGGTACTTGAGTAATGCCTTCGCCTCTTCGTCAGTCTCTGCAGTGGTACAGATTGTTATATCAAATCCATGGACCATCTCCACCTTGTCATAATCTATCTCAGGGAAAATGTACTGCTCCTTCACACCCATGGAGTAGTTACCCCTCCCATCAAAACTCCTGCTCGTCAGTCCTCGGAAGTCCCTTATCCTGGGTATTGCTATACTGATCAACTTGTCAAGGAAGTCATACATCCTGTCACCCCTGAGGGTCACCTTACAGCCTATCGGCATACCCTTACGGAGTTTGAATCCTGCAATTGACTTCTTCGCCTTGGTGACCACCGCCTTCTGTCCTGCTATGAGGCTCAACTCCTGCACAGCCGCATCCAGCAACTTTATGTTACTGATCGCCTCTCCCATCGCACAGTTCAGTACAATCTTCTCCAGACGCGGTACCTCCATAATATTCCGGTACTGAAACTCCTTCATCAACTGGGGCACCACCTCTTTCTGATACTTTTCCTTCAGTCTCGGCACATACCTTTCAGCCATTACTGGTCAACTACCTCCTTGCACTTCTTGCAGACCCTCACCTTCCTGCCGTCCTCAAGGATCTGGTTGGATATCCTGGTAGGTCTGTCACACCTTGGACATATAAGCATCACATTGGAGATATGAATCGGGCCCTCCATCTCTATGATACCGCCCTGTCCATACCTCGGTGAGGGTCTTGCATGCTTCTTTATGATGTTCACCTTCTCAACGATAACCCTCTGTTTCTTGGGTATAACCTGCAACACCCTTCCCCTCTTACCCCTGTCTTTACCTGCCAGCACCAGCACGTTATCATTCTTCTTTATCCTCAGACCCACTACAGCACCTCCGGAGCAAGCGAGATTATCTTTGTAAATTCCTTCCATCTCAACTCCCTTGCAACAGGCCCGAACACCCTTGTGCCGATCGGCTCACCCTGAGCATTTATCAACACACAGGCATTCTGGTCAAACCTTATGTATGTCCCATCAGGCCTCCGGTTCTCCTTCTTTGTCCTGACTACCACGGCCTTCACCTTCTGACCCTTTTTAACGGTCCCATCCGGGGTGGCCTCCTTTACACTGCATACTATTACATCACCCAGCCTCGCATACCTCCGGCCCGAGCCCCCGAGGACCTTTATGCACATCACCCTCTTTGCCCCGGAGTTGTCCGCAACCTCAAGCATTGTCTGAGTCTGGATCATCTCCCTTCACCCCTTCTTGTTCTTGCACTGTCTGTCCTTCAGGCGTCCCGCCCTCTAAGGGGACCTCATCTTTTATGTCAACACCACCAGGCAGCCTTGAACCAATCCGTTCAATCACAATCCATCTCTTTGTCTTACTGAGTGGTCTTGACTCTATCACCTTCACTATATCTCCCACTCTACAGGCATTGTCCTCATCATGGGCCTTTAATTTGGTTGTCCTCTTTATGTACTTCTTATATCGGGGATGTTTGACCATCCTGGTAACAGCAACTGTAACGGTCTTGTCCATCCTGTCACTTATCACCTCTCCCACAAAGACCTTCTTAGGCATTTTCAGTGCTCCTCTGCTTTTCTGTGATTATAGTCAGTATCCGTGCTATCTCCCTCTTCACCTGTTTGATCCTGTTTGGGTTCTGTATCTCACCGGTCGCCTTCTGGAACCTGAGATTAAAGAGTTCCTTCCTCAACTCCTTCTCCCTCTGGAGGAGTTCATCCACTGTCATCTCCCTCAACTCAGAGGCCTTCAAATCACCGCCTCCTCTCTCTTTACTATCTTCGTTGCGATAGGCAACTTATTTGCAGCGAGCCTGAGGGCCTCCTTTGCCATCTCCTCTGGCACACCCGCCATCTCATAGAGTATCCTGCCAGGCCTCACCACAGCCACCCAGAACTCGGGGTTCCCCTTCCCTTTACCCATCCTGGTCTCTGCTGGCTTCCTTGTCACTGGCTTGTCAGGGAATATCCTTATCCAGATCTTGGCACCCTTTTTCACCTTTCTGGTGATGGCCACCCTTGCGGCCTCTATCTGACGGCTGGTAATCCAGCCAGGCTCAAGGGCCTTCAGGCCATACTCTCCAAAGGCCACGGTACAACCCCTATAGGCCTTCCCCTTCATTCTGCCTTTCTGCTGTTTACGGTACTTTACCTTTTTTGGCATCAACATGGCTCTGCTCCTTTACATATTTATCATCTCTTCGGTGCTACCAGGCTCAAGGACATCACCCTTGTATATCCAGACCTTCACCCCTATCACCCCGTAGGTGGTCTTAGCCTCAGCAAACCCATAGTCTATATCAGCCCTGAAGGTGTGAAGGGGCACCCTGCCATCCCTGTACCACTCTCTTCGTGCGATCTCTGCCCCTGCAAGCCTGCCTGCACACTGCACCTTCACACCCTGTGCACCAAACCTCATGGCAGAGGCAACCGCCTTCTTCATCGCTCTCCTGTAAGCGACCCTCTTCTCCAGTTGCAGTGCAATATTTTCAGCCACCAGTTGCGCGTCCAGTTCGGGCTTTCTGATCTCCTTTATATCAACCTGCACCTGTTTGCCCGTCATCTCTTCGATCTCTTTTCTCAACTTCTCTACCTCTGCACCCTTCTTCCCTATTATAATGCCTGGCCGGGCTGTATGTATAATAATCCTTATCTTCTGACCCTCCTTCTCTCCAACCCTCTCTATCTCTATCCTAGAGATCCCTGCGTGATACAGTTTGTCCTTGATGTATCTCCTTATCCTGAGGTCCTCATGCAACTGCTCTGCATATCCCTTCTCTCTGTACCACCTGGAATCCCAGGTCCTGATAATGCCTATCCTCTGCCCTATCGGATGGGTCTTATGTCCCAATGTCTTCCTCCTCTCTCAACACGATTGTGATATGGCAGTACTTCTTCTTCTTTATATCAGCCCTCCCCATAGCCCTCGGAAAGACCCTCTTCAGCATGGGGCCCTGGTCCACATAGGCCTCTGCTATGATCATCTCTTCAGGCACCGCCACATCCTTCTGTTCCGCATTCGCCATTGCTGACCGGAGCAGTTTCTCCACGAACCTGGCAGCCCTGTATGGCATGAACCTCAACTGGACCATTGCATCACCGGCCTTTTTACCCCTGATGAGATCCACAACCCTCCTCGCCTTCCTCGGTGTACACCTTGCATATCTGAGAATAGCCCTCGCCTCCATAACTATTTACCCTTCACCTTTGTGGTCTTCTCACTGCCTGCATGCCCCCTGTATGTCCTGGTGGGGGCAAATTCACCCAGTTTATGGCCCACCATATTCTCAGTAACATATACAGGTATGAACTTATGACCATTATGCACCGCAAAGGTAAATCCCACAAATTCAGGCACTATAGTTGAACGTCTCGACCACGTCTTTATGATCTTCTTCTCACCTGTCTGCATCATCTGCTTCACCTTTTTCATCAGTTTCGGGTCAACATAGGGGCCTTTTTTCAGTGACCTCGCCACTCTACTTCCTCCTCTTTATGATGTACTTATCGGTCCTCTTGTTTCTCCTCGTTTTCACACCCTCTGGTTTACCCCAGGGTGTACAGGCAGGCCTTCCTCCTGAACTCCTGCCCTCTCCTCCACCCAGGGGATGATCCACAGGGTTCATGGCAACACCCCTTACTGTTGGTCTCCTGCCGAGCCACCGCATCCTTCCTGCCTTGCCGTAGTTTATATTCTCATGGTCCACATTGCTCACCTGTCCTACTGTGGCCATACAGTTTACAGAGACAAGCCTCACCTCGCCTGATGGGAGTTTGATCTGGGCGTATTTCTCATCCTTTGCCATCAACTGTGCCTGTGTACCGGCACTCCTTACCAGTTTGCCACCACCGCCCGGCTGTAGTTCTATATTGTGAATGAAGGTACCAAGAGGGATGTTCTTCAGAGGAAGGGCATTCCCCACTTTTACCTCTGCATCAGGACCCGACATGAGCACATCACCCACTTTCAGTCCGTCTGGTGCGAGGATATACCGCCTCTCTCCATCTGCATACTTCAACAATGCTATCCTTGCACTCCTGTTCGGGTCATACTCGATCGTCTCCACAGTGGCCGGCACACCGAATTTGTCCCTCTTGAAGTCTATAATCCTGTAAAGCCTCTTGTTTCCTCCTCCCCTCTGCCAGGCGGTTATCCGGCCCTGGTTGTTCCTGCCACCGGTCTTCTTCAAAGGCACACAGAGGGGCTTGTAGGGTTTGTCCGTTGTGATCTCACTGAAGTCAGGCACGGACATGAACCTTCTGCCTGGTGAAGTCGGTTTATATACCCTGATTCCCATCTTATGCTCCTTCTATAAAGTCTAACTTTTCACCCTTTTTCAGGGTCACTATCGCCTTCTTCCAGGACCTCGTCCTGCCTTCAAATCTGCCGAGCCTCTTTTTCTTGGACTTCACATTCACCACAGCCACCTTCTCAACCTTCACATTAAACAGTTTCTGGAAAGCGTCCTTTATCTCAATCTTGTTGGCATCCCTTGCCACCTCAACCACTATCTTGTTCTCCCTCTCCTTCAACTGCATTGCCTTCTCTGTAAACACCGGCCTTATTATCACACTCTGAGGGTCCTTCATCCCCACACCTCCTGTATCTTCTGAAGCGCCTCTTTGGTGATCAGGACCCTGTCATGCACAAGCACCTCATAGGTATTCAGGTCTGTAGCCCTCATAACCTTCACTCCAGGGATATTCCTGGCAGACAGATAGACATTCTCCTGTTTATCCGGTGTCACTATAAGCACAGAGTGACCGTTCACACCCAGTGAACTGAGCAGGGAGACCATCTCCTTTGTCCTCGGTCTCTCAAAGTCCAGTCTGTCTATCACGATAAGTTCACCATCCTTCAGTTTTGCGCTGAGCGCCGTCTTCAGGGCGAGTCTCTTCTGCTTCTTCGGCATCTCATAGGAGTAATCACGCGGTTGAGGCCCGAAGACAACGCCTCCACCACGCCATAATGGGGAACGGATACTACCATGTCTCGCCCTGCCCGTGTGTTTCTGCCTCCAGGGCTTTCTACCTCCTCCCCTCACCATACCCCTGGTCTTTGTCGCATGAGTCCCCTGTCTCTGGTTGGCGAGATAATTCACCACTGCCTGATGCAGAAGCGGCCTGTTCACCTCCAGACCAAACACACTCTCCGGCAGCGTGATCTTCTCCACCACCCTGTTGTTTATGTCCCTCACCTCGATCTCTGGCATCTCAGTCTTCCTTCCTCACCTCTACATATCCCCCCTTGGGGCCTGGTACGGCACCCTTCACGAGGAGGAGGTTCATCTCCGGTTTTACATCAACCACAAGGAGGTTCTTCACGGTAACCCTCTCAGCGCCCATATGTCCCGGTAGCCCTTTGTTCTTCCAGACCCTCGAGGGGAATGCACTGCTTCCAATTGAGCCAGGGGCCCTGTGAAACATGGACCCATGGGATCCTGGACCTCCACCATAACCGTATCTCCTCATAACCCCCTGGAATCCCTTTCCCTTGGATATCCCGCTCACCTTCACCTTGTCACCCTTCTTGAAGACCTCCACAGTGATGGTATCCCCTACATTCAGGTCCTTCATCGGAAACTCCCTCAGGACCCTGTAGGGTGGTACACCGGCCTTTTTGAAATGACCCATCATCGGCCTGTTCACCCTCTTCAGTTTCTTTATCTCATCAAAGCCTATCTGGACCGCCTCATAACCATCTGTCTCAACGGTCTTCACCTGTACCACTCTACAGGGACCTGCCTCAATCAGGGTCACAGGCACCACATTGCCCCTTTCATCAAATATCTGTGTCATGCCTATCTTCCGTCCGAGTATCCCTATCATAGTTTTATCTCCACATCCACCCCTGCAGCAAGTTCCAGTTTCATCAATTCATCCACTGTCTGAGGGGTGGGCTCGTATATATCAATCAATCTCTTGTGCGTCCTTATCTCAAATTGCTCTCTTGAGTGCTTGTCTATATGGGGCGACCTGAGCACTGTAAACTTCTGTATCCTGGTCGGCAGGGGTACAGGCCCTGCTATCCTCGCCCCTGTCCTCCTCGCAGTCTCCACTATCTCTTTGACTGACTGGTCAAGGAGTCTATGATCGTATGCCTTAAGTTTTATCCTTATCTTCTGATTCATAATCCCTCTTTGCTACTCCAGTATCTTGGTGACCACGCCTGCACCTACTGTCCTTCCTCCTTCCCTTATAGCAAACCTCAAACCCTCCTCCATCGCAACAGTGCTTATCAACTCCACCTCCAAGTTCACATTGTCACCAGGCATCACCATCTCCACTCCCTCAG
>WGER01000054.1 GCA_015492645.1 Nitrospirota bacterium | reverse complement strand
CTACATGAATCAGCAGATTCACTAAATGATACCCCCTCACATCAAGCCCATGTAAGGCATAGTTCAATGCAAAGGTCAACTTCCCAACATAACGATGATCATTCATCACCCCTATATCAAAAAAATTCCCCACATCCCGTATCAGGGGATTGGAGGCGACTATGGGTATATCGTCAAATATAAATGGCACATTCATGGTATTGCTGTAGGCAAGAATGCAGGTGAGAGATATCAGAAAGATATGCACTACAGATCTATTTATCCTGAGACTCCTGTTCATCTTCCTTTCCGGATCTCTCCTTAAGGGCCTCTCTCAGAAGAACGATCTCCTGCAGGAGGGCCTTGTTCCTCTCTGATAGTTCTGATATTACACTTGTTATATGGATGGTAATAACAGTGAGAAAAAGAAAGGCGAGGAGAAAGATAAAAGAGGGAGGGTACTTTATGCCTATACTGAGAGAGACCGTGTGAAGGAGTTCTCTGGACAGAGAGAAACAGAGCATTACAACAGATGAGAAGAGCCAGAGCAGGGAATACTTCTCCTTTAGCCGGTTCCTCCTGATCAATTCTAAAACGAGAAATAATATCCCGAGGCTTACCATTGTTGCCAATACCCTTATAATGTCCATCTTCATCCTCCTTTCCCTGATCTTGGTACTGTCTTAAACAGGTCAATAAGGATGGCCAGGAGGACCTTCACCATATAGTAGAAGGCCCTGAGCGGGGTTATGGATGATCTGCCCCCTGTCCGCTGCCTCATTCTCACCGGTACCTCCTGTATCCTGAAACCGGCCTTATGTAAAAGGACGAGGGATTCAGGTTCAGGATAGTCATCAGGATAATATCTGCTGAAGAACTCTATCACATCCCTTGATGCTGCCCTGAATCCAGAGGTGGGGTCAGTAATTCTGCTGCCCAGAACCGATGAGATAACGGCTGAAAGGATCCTGATACCAAGGCCCCTCGCCCAGCCTACCCTGTAACTCCCCTTAGACAGGAATCTTGAACCCACCACAAAGTCAGACTCCTCTCTCAACAGGGGGCCTATAAGGGAGTTCACCTCTTCTGCTATGTGCTGCCCATCTGCATCAAACTGCACAGCCACTGGATAGCCCTTCCTCTGGGCATACTTGTATCCTGTCTGGACCGCTGTACCGATACCCATATTGAATGGAAGGCTCAAGACCGTTACTCCGCTGGACCTGGCCACAGAGGCTGTTGAATCAGTGGAGCCATCATCCACCACCACTATATCAAAATCGGGTATATGGGTTCTAATCTCCTTGATTACAGCACCTATAGTAACTTCTTCATTATAGGCAGGTATAATTATAAGTCCTCTCACCATCTACTCCCTCAGGGTCACCTCAAAAGGGCTGATGGAGAACCTCTTCAGAAGTTTGTAGAAGCCTGTCCTGCCAAGCCTGTTGACACCTCTTATCTGTCCCCTCTTCTCCAACATACTTCTGGCACCCTTTATTGCATCTACATATGCCCTAAGTAGAGTCCTCAGGGCCTGCTTGAGGGAATACTGCTTCACGAATCTGCTGCCAGCACCTTTACCAGTAAGTGCCCCATAAACCTGGAGGGTGTATCTAAAAAGGGTGAAAAAAAGGCTGAGGAAGATCAATTCTACAGGGAAGTACTTTAAGAGTATCCAGATTCTGTTCCTCTCCACAAGATAGACCTTTAGTGTTGAGTAGGGCTCCACAGTGGCAGAGTATCTGTGATAGACCACTGCTGCAGGCACATAGAGGCATCTCCAGCCTGCAAGCCTACCCCTGAGACCAATATCAAGGTCCTCCAGATAAAGGAATAGATCTTCGTCAAATACCCCTATCTCTGAAAGCATCTCCCTGCTATAGACACCGGCACAGCCACTTGGACAGAGGACCTCTTTTGGCAGGAGATCTTCCTGTGTGTCTTTCTGAAGCCTCAACCTCCCCCTTCCTACCCCATCAGGATAGAGAGCAAGACCTGTATTGTCTATGATATCCGGATCTTCATAATTCAGGATCTTCGATGCATACATACCTGTATCAGCACTGGCACCGTCAGCAGCCGCCCTTAGAGATGAGAGCCAGTTTCTGTCAACTACAGTATCGTTGTTAAGGACAGCAATGAGTTCACCACTGGATACCTCTATGCCAAGGTTGAGACCACCTCCAAAGCCTCTGTTTTCCTCACACTCTATCAACTGTACCTCAGGATAATGCCTCTTCACAAACTCCACAGAACCATCCCTTGAGGCATTATCTATGAGGATTATCTCAAAGTCAGATAGGCTCTGGCCTTTCAGGGAATCCAGACAGTCTCCTATCAGATGCCTTCCATTATAGTTCACTATGATGACTGAAAAAAGAGGCATCCTCAAAAATTATACCACAATGTTCAACACTTAATACCTGCCCTAAATTGCCGATAGAATTTCAATCAAAACTCTGGAAGGCGGCAGAAACAGCCAAAGATCAGGATTTTGAGGCAACCCGCCACCCATTAAACCTGTTATGATGGTGAATTCGGCCTACCCCGCGTACATCATTTTTGATTGCGAATTGTGGTATTATTTTTTGATGGGGTTCTGGTCAACTATAAAAAGGGACTTTGAGGCAGTCTTTGAAAGGGACCCTGCAGCAAGAAGCAGGTTAGAGGTTATACTTACCTATCCGGGATTTCACGCAATCTTCTTTCACAGGATCAGCCACTACCTCTGGAACAAGGGGGTCCCCCTGATCCCGAGGCTCCTCTCCCATATAGTCAGGATATTCACAGGCATCGAGATACACCCTGCAGCAAAAATCGGGCCCGGATTCTTTATCGATCATGGCTCAGGCGTGGTGATAGGGGAGACAACAGAGATAGGGGAGAACTGTCTCCTCTACCAGGGGGTAACCCTTGGAGGCACAGGGAAGGAAAAGGGCAAAAGACATCCAACCCTTGGAGACAATGTGGTTGTAGGGGCGGGTGCCAAGATACTCGGGGCAATCAGAATAGGCAATAATGTTAAAATAGGTGCCAATGCAGTGGTATTGAGGTCAGTGCCAGACCATTCAATAGTGGTGGGTGTACCCGGAAGGGTGATAAAGAAGAAGATACTCCGCATGACAGACAGCGGTATAGAAGAGGCACTTGACCATGTGCATCTTCCAGACCCGGTTGAGGAGAGGTTCAAACAGATAGAGTTCCACATCGGACAACTGGAAAAAAAGATAGAGAGACTGGAAGGTAAAGGAGGCAGGATGAGGGTATTTAATACCTTGAGTGGCAAGAAGGAGGATTTCCATCCCCTGGAGCCCGGGGGGGTGAGGATGTATGTCTGCGGAGTTACTGTCTATGACTACTGCCATGTGGGACATGCCAGAAGCACCGTCGTCTTTGATGTGATAAGCAGGTATCTGAAATACAGGGGTTACAATGTGGTGATGGTCAGAAACTTTACAGACATTGATGACAAGATAATAAAGAGGGCCAAGGAGGAGGGCGTGTCATGGGAGGAGATAGCAAGGCGGTATACTGAGGAATACTACAGGGATATGGATGCACTCGGTGTGTCAAGGGCAGATTACGAGCCGAGGGCAACAGAACACATCAACGAGATGATAGAGATGATAGAGGGTCTGATTAAAAAGGGCTATGCCTATGTGGTGGATGGGAATGTCTATTTCGAGGTGAACAAATTCAAGGACTACGGGAAACTGTCAAAGAGGTCCAAGGAGGAGATGCTCGCAGGGGCGAGGGTGGAGGTGGATGAGAGGAAGAAGAACCCCCTTGATTTTGCCCTCTGGAAGGCATCGAAAGAGGGGGAACCTGCCTGGCCTTCACCATGGGGGCCTGGCAGACCAGGATGGCATATAGAATGCTCTGTTATGAGTATGAAACACCTGGGAGAGACCTTTGACATCCATGGCGGAGGGGCTGATCTTATATTCCCTCATCATGAGAATGAGATTGCCCAGTCAGAGGCATATACAGGGAAGCCCTTTGTGAGATACTGGATCCACAACGGATTTATTACTGTCTCAAAGGAGAAGATGTCAAAGTCCCTCGGCAACTTCTTTACCATCAGGGAGGTCCTGAAGCAGTTTGATCCTGAGGTGCTGAGGGCCTTTCTACTGTCCACCCATTACCGTAGCCCGGTTGAGTTCTCCTATGAACACCTCCTTGAGACCGAGGCATCTGTTGACCGATTCTATACCACGGTGATGAGAACTGAACAGTACTTAGAACACATAAAAGAGGACCAGCCCGATACAGAGGACAAACAGATGGAGGAGACGATTGAACGACTGAGGGAGAGGTTCGAGGAGGCGATGGATGACGACTTCAATACCGCCCTTGCCCTCGGGCATATCTATGAGTTCCTCAGGGAACTGAACCGCTTTCTTGACCGGAGGCCACAGGGAAAGAAGACCGTGGCACTCCTTAAAAGGGCACTGGAGGTCCTTAAAGATGTCACCTCTGTGCTGAACCTCTTTCAGAGGACACCTTACCAGTGGCAGGTGAGCCTGCTTGAGAAGAAGGGTATTGGATTGACCGTTGAAGAGATAGAGGAGAAGATAAGACAGAGGCAGGAGGCACGAAAACGGAGAGACTGGGGCCTTGCCGACTCAATAAGGGATGAACTCCAGAGAAAGGGGATAATCCTGGAGGACACCCGATTCCGCACACTTTGGAGGGTGAAACTCTCCACAGAAGCCAGATGAGATGCTCATCTATGGAGTAAACCCGGTCCTTGAGGCCCTCAGGAGTGGAAGGGTCACCGAGGTCTATATCTGCAGTCACAGAAAGAGGCCCGCTCTTAGAGAGATACTCGATCTATGCGAAAGAGGCAGTATCAGGGTGACATGGGTTGAAAGGTCCTTCTTCTCTGGCTTTCCAAAGGGCCATCAGTTTATTGCAGCTTCTGTTCAGAGGCCCCCACCACTACAGATAGAGGACCTCTTTCAGATAACCAGACAGAGGGGTGAACCTGCCTTTTATCTCGTCATAGATTCTGTACAGGACCCGAGAAACTTGGGCGCGATCCTCAGGACCGCAGATGCAACAGGGGTGCACGGCGTGGTCCTGCCCAAAAGGAGGGTGGCTCATGGCCCAACAGTTGAGAAGGCATCAGCAGGGGCGATATACCACCTGCCACTGGTGGTTGTCTCGAACATCAAACATGCCCTCAATGCCTTCAGGCAAGAGGGTGTATTCCTCTACGCGGCAGAAGCGGGCTCAGAGACCCTATGCTGGGAGGTTGATCTTGCAGGACCATTTGCCCTTGTGGTCGGCTCCGAGTCAGAAGGTATCAAGAGGACCGTAAGGGATATGGTGGATTCCATAATATCACTACCCATGAGGGGGAGGGTCAATTCTCTAAATGTCTCTGTGGCCACCGGAGTTATACTCTATGAGGCCCTCAGACAGAGGTTGATCAGAAGGGGCTCATTTCCTTAAGGCCTCCTTTAACTCCCTGTATATCACCTCTCCAATCTTCAACCCCTGCTCTATGATCTCAGGGCCGTAGCGTCTGCCGCTGGGTGTCCTGAATGTCTCTTTTATTCTACGGATGTAGTCCATACCCTTTGTGTATCTCTCCAAAAACTCCTCCGGAGAGACCCTCTCATATTCGAGCATATGCCAGATGGTCGTGGTAAAATTGTCAGGCCCCCATCGGAACTTGTCTGCATCATAGAGGGCATCGCTCACGATCCTCTCAAAGCAGTTCTTCAGGGGGACAGTCTCCTTGAAGGCCTCATGATTTCTGATAGCCACCACGATAGAGTCCCTCACCTTCTCATTCACCCCGAGACACTGCAGGATCTCCGATGCCTCACGGCTTCCCTCAAGGGCATGTTCCCTGACCCCCCTTTTTATATCATGCAGAAGTCCTGCCACATGTACAGCAAAGATTGCCTCGTCTTTCTCTTCTTCATCTATGCAGTATCTGCCCGCATCAACCATTACCAGTGCACCTGCCTCTATAGCAACCGCCTTTGAGTGCTCAAAACCGTGCCCCATCCCCTCCTGCTCAAGCCTGAGATAATTGATGCACTCCCTGAGGAGGGAATTCCTGCTCAACACCTCCGCTGAAATGGAGAGTTCCCTCTGGTGAAGGACATAGAAGGCTGCAGAAGGCCACTGCTGTTGCAACTGTAGTGCCTTCTGCTTCAGTCTCCTGTAAATCTCCTCCATTGAGTTATTATAAGTCAAGATCCCCTTGCTCTGCAAAAAAACACGGCAGGTTCTGTTAAAATTATTTCATGCTTAAAGATATCATAAATATTGCAGGGGTCACCTTTAAGGGAGGGTTGCGGTCAAGGCTTTTTCTCACAATTGTGGTGTTGGCTCTTCTGGTATTCCTTATTCTTATACCATCCATGAGTTCTTTCAGTATGAGACAGATAAGGGAAGTGGCCACGAGTCTCAGCCTGTCGGTGATCTCCTTTATCCTGCTCGTACTCACTATCTTCCTCAGTATAACCCTCATATACAGGGATATGGAGAGCAGGGTCGCCATCTCTGTCCTTTCACTACCGATCTCAAGACCCGCATATATTATTGGCAAGTATCTGGGGCTTGTAGTCACCCTTGTCTTTACCACTCTCATTCTCTTCTGCATATCAGTGCCAGGGCTCATTATATCTGATGCACTCTACAAAACGGATATGCCTATAAAATGGAGCAACTATATGGCAGCAACTTTCACCGAACTGCTGAAGATGCTTATAATAGGGGCGTGGGGGGTCCTGCTCTCGTCTTTTGCCACAAATGCCTTTCTACCACTGTTCGGCACAGTTGGCATCTATATCATAGGGACGTTGACCCAGTCCATTTATGACTACATCAGAAGCCCCTATGGGGAAGAACTGCCAGCAATCGCCGTGATAGGGTCAAAGATTGCCTATTATTTATTTCCAAATCTCACCGCCCTTGACCTGAAGTTTAAGGCAATATACAACCTGCCTCTGTCTTATGGATATCTTGGTACCGTTTCACTTTACAGTCTCACATATATCACGGTGGTCCTATCTCTGGCTGTTTTGGCCTTCAACAGGAGACAGATACTATGAGGCCCCTGTTGGTGGTGATACTGGCAGCAGGTTTGGTCGCAATACTGCAGATAAGTATAAAGGAACAGATGGAGCAGAGGCGGTTAGAGGAGAAACTGGGATATCTACCCCGGAAGGAGGTTCTCAAGGTTATGGGACTTGATCACAGGGGTCTGCTGGGGCAATACATCTTCTTTAAGGCAATGACTTACTATGGTGGCAAGATCGATCCCTTTCTTGGATCCAAGGGTATAGAGTACTACAACATGTACAGGTTCATAGATGCAGCCACATACCTTGACCCCTACAATATAGATGCCTACTACTTCACCGAGGCGGTATTTACCTGGGGTATTGGCAGGATAAGAGAAACCAACAGGATACTGCAACGGGGGCTACATTACAGGTACTGGGACCCGATGCTCCCCTTCTTTATCGGTTTTAATTATTTCTACTTTTTGAAGGATTACGAAAGAGGTGCCAGGTATATACAGAAAGTGGCAGAGATGCAAAAGAGTTCCTTTTACACATCCCTCGCATCCAGACTGCTCTACGAGGCGAACAGGACCGATCTGGCTATAGATTTCCTGCAGGAGATGGTGAAGGAGATCACCAAGGAAAACCTAAGGAGACCCCTGTTGAAAAGGCTTGAGGCCCTGAAGATGGTGAAAAAAATAGAGGATGCCATGGAGGAGTTTCAGAGACGATTTGGCAGAAGACCTCACAGTATCGAAGAGATGGTCACCACAGGTATTTTAGACCAGGTCCCTCAGGACCCCTACGGGGGCAGATTCTACATTGACAACTCAGGAAAGGTGAGGTCTACAAGCAGGTTTGCTCCTGCCAGGAGGAAACAATGGAACCGGTAGTGAAGACAGAAGACCTTACAAAGACCTACCAAGGTAGAAGGGGAAGGAAGGTGGAAGCGCTGAAGGATCTGAATCTGGAGGTCTATCCTTCTGAGGTCTTCGGACTGCTGGGGCCCAATGGTGCTGGCAAGAGTACCACCATCAAACTACTGATGGGGCTTATAAGACCCACGAGGGGACGGCTCTTCATAAAAGGGGAGCCTGTAAGAGGTGATGAGTACAGGAGAATGATCGGTTATCTACCCGAGAACCCTTCATTCTACGACTACCTCACCGCTGAGGAGTACCTGTTTTTTGTGGGCAGGGTCTTCGGCATGCAGAAGAAGAGGATCAGAGAAGAGGCGGGAAGACTTCTACAGATAATGGAGTTAGAAGATGCCTCCAAGAGGCCCATAAAGGGATATTCTAAGGGCATGGTGCAGCGTCTTGGACTGGCTCAGGCCCTCCTGCATGATCCGGAGATACTCATCCTGGATGAGCCTATGAGCGGTCTCGATCCAGTAGGAAGAATACGCGTGAGAGAACTCATCCTCCAGATGAAGAAAAAAGGGAAGACCATATTTATGAGCACCCATATCCTCAGCGATCTGGAACTCCTCTGTGATAGAGTTGGCATCCTTGTAAACGGGCAGTTGAAGGCACTTGTGAATATAGATGAACTGATGTCAGAGGGGATAGACAGATACACAGTAAAGTTTAAGAGGCTTTCAGAGAAGTTGAAGGAGACCCTTGTCAACGCAGGTGCTACAGAGGTCTCGGACCTGAGGTTCTCCGTCCCGAAAGAAGGGCTGCTCACGGTCCTCTATCTTTCAGAAGAGGATTCTCAGTCCCAGGTCACACTGATCGAGCCTGAAAGAAAGGGATTGGAGGAACTCTTCAGGGAGATAATCAACATGCCGATGGGTAAAGAAAATTCTGGATCTGAAGAGAGATGACAGGGTACATTAAACTCATCAGACCAAAACACTGGTTGAAGAACATCCTCCTCTTTGCGGCTCCATTCTTTGGAGGGGTTCTATTTGAGGAAGAGAATCTACTTCTGGCTTTGCCCATCTTTTTCTCCTTCTCACTCACAGCGAGTTCTATCTATATACTGAATGACCTGAAAGACTATCACAGGGACAGACTCCATCCTGAAAAATGCAGAAGACCACTTGTTACAGGAGAGGTATCCAAGGATGTAGCCTCTCTTGTTGCGGTCCTTCTCCTGATACCATCCTGGACTGTTGCCTATGCAGTTTCAACCGGATTTCTCATCCTTACCATCCTTTACTTTGGAATTCAGGTCTTCTATACCCTCTACCTGAAGGAGATCCCGCTCATTGATGTCTTTTGTATAGCAGCAGGGTTTGTCCTCAGGGTGCTTGCAGGAGGTGCAGCCTATGAGATAAAGGTCTCACCCTGGCTCTTCCTCAGCATCTTTCTTCTGTCTGTTGTGCTGGCTGCTGGAAAGAGGCTATCCGAGGTGAAACTCCTCGATGTTAATGCATCTTCCCACAGAGAGAGCCTCAGGGGATATAAACCAGAGTTTCTGAGAGAGATCCTTCTTGTGAGTTCATCGGCCTCTCTGATCACATATTCACTTTATACCATTGAGGAATCCACTGCCCTGATCTACACCGTCCCTGTGGTAACTTTTGGCCTGTTCAGATATCTCTCTCTCACCCACAGAGGACTGGGAGATGCTACAGAGGTACTCTTAAAAGACCGCACCCTCTCAATTACTGTAGCAACCTGGCTGATACTCGTATGGTATCTGAGGTACTGAGTTACTCCTCCAGTTCGTCTTCATCTATCCTTCTGATAAAGACCTCTGCCAGGTGAGGATCAAACTGTGTACCGGCATTTTTTCTTATCTCCTCTATAGCCTCCCTGAAACCACAGATCGAAGGCCTTATATCCTCACTGATCACCTTACTGACATTCTTGTAGGAGAACCGACTGATCATCGCATCAAAGGCCTCTGCTATGGCCAGTATCCTTGACTCTAAGGGGATCTGTTCACCAATCAGGCCTGATGGATATCCAAGACCATCATACCGCTCATGGTGATGCAGTATTATATTGCTCACCTCTTTGTAGAAATTAATGGGACTCAACATCTGGTAACCCAGTTCTGAATGTGACTGGTATTGCCTCCTGTCGGTTATACCAGTTGAAGGCATCCTGAGAAATCCGATATCATGTAACAATGCTGCTTGATAGAGTTTTTTCTTCCTTCCTTCAGCCAGTCCGATCTCATCAGCAATAAGGAGACTGTACTTTGCTACTCTCCTGGCATGACCCTTCTTTTCAAAGAGGAAGTTATCCATGATCTCCACAAGCATATTGGTTATATGTATCTCATAGACCCTTCTGTCCTCCATAAAGCGTGTCCTGTCTATTGATATAGCAGCCTGATTGGCAAAGTGCTGCAGTATATCTTCGTCTTCCTGTGTAAATGTATCACCAGTATGTTGAATAACACCTATTACCCTGTGGTCCACCTTCATTGGCACACACAGCAGCGAGGTGTCTCTTGAACCAAGGATTATATCAACCTCCGGATCAAATCGGCTGTCCTGCGCTGGATTGTCAACCCTGACAGGTGAACCATTCTTTACCACCCAGCCTGTTATACCCCTTGAAAGGGGCAGGGGCTTACCAACCCTTTCATCCTCCATGCCTTTCAGTATCTTGAAAAATATATTGCCGTTTTCTACAAGGGCCACTGCCCCTGCCTTCGCCCCTGTAATCTTCAGAGAACCTTCTATCACCTTATTCAGCAGGATATCTATGTATCTCGTCTCTCCGATATCCCTCGCGGTCTCAAGGAGGGTATTCAGTTTTCTGCTGTAGTCCTCTATCTTCCTGACGGCCACCTTGGAGGCATTATTCGCAAGATACAGCCCGATCACCATTAAAAGAGCGGATATGGAGAGGATCGTTAGTATAGAACCAAGTGGTATGTACTCCAGAACAACATAGAGAAATCTGACCACAAAGAAGAGGATTATATAGATCATCAGGACTATAATCGCATTCAGGATTGTAATCTGCCTTTTTATAATCCTGATAACATCTTCTCTATAACCGTCTTCCATTGTACCTGCTCTCCGACCCCCCTGAAAGAATTATGCCCATTTTATCCGTCTCACAAATGGAATGTCAAGTAAAAAAAATGAGAGTCCCGGTCACATCTATTTAAAGTACTGGATTTTAGTCAATCTAATATTGTAGATTTAAATAGGCCAAGGGTCTCTACAGAATTCTGGATTTGTCTATGAAAAGAGAGGATACCATAGATACTCTGAGATTTATCAAGGATCTCCTCGCGAAGAAACTCCGAAATTCCCTCAGTCTGAAACTCATCTTTGCGATAGGAAGTCTGATTCTGGTTGCAAGTGCGGTATTCTGGATAGCGATAGTGATGAGGGGTGAGGAACAACTAATCAATTCCTCTGTAATGCATGCCAAGGGGTATAACCTGATACTGGAGAGGAGCGTAAAGACAAATATGCTTCTGGGACAGACCGATGTAATACAGAAAATGCTGGAGGAGATAGGTGCATCGGGCACTTTCAGGGCGGTCCGGATCTACAGCCACCCGGAGGGAGAGGTGAAATTTGCCTCAAATAGGGAAGATCTAAGAATGCAACTGAAAAAGGGGACTGCCTCCTGCAGAATCTGCCATTCGGGAAACTCACCTGCAGACCTCGAGTGGACTATCCAGGAAGACACACAGAGATTTTTGAGACTCTCCAAGGCCATTTATTATGAGAACTCCTGCAGTATCAGATGCCATTATCATCCGCCTCACAAGAAACTGATAGGTATACTGGAGACAGACTACCCCCTCTCGCCTCTGGACAGGATGATAAAGGAACAGAAGATCGCGACTCTTACATTCGGTGTGATACTCACTTTTCTCTCCTCTGTTGTCCTGTGTATCATACTCTGGAAGATCATCATAAGGCCGATAATGCTCCTTACAGATGCCATGGAGAGGGTCTCTAAGGGAGATATGGACCACAGGGTAAACATAGATACGAAAGACGAGATGGGTATGCTCGCCAGGAGATTCAATGAGATGGTTGAGGAACTGAAGACAGCGCGTCAGAGGCTTGAGAACTGGGCAAAGGAACTGGAAGAGGAGGTGAGGAAGAAGACCGAGGAGATCAGAAAGGGTCAGGAACAGATGATCCACACCGAGAAACTCGCCTCGCTCGGTCGTATGGCTGCTGGTGTTGCCCATGAACTGAACAGCCCCCTGACAGGGATTGTCACCTTTGCCCATCTCATGTTAAAGCGGCTCCCACCTGATGACAGGATGAACAGGGAAGACCTGGAGGTAATTATCGAACAGGCAGAGAGGTGTTCTAAGATCATCAAGGGCCTGCTCGGTTTCTCAAGGGCATTACCTGCCCAGAAACAGAAGGTTGATATAAATGCCACAATCAGCCAGGTCCTTGACATGATTAAAAACCAGGCCAAGTTTCATAATGTAAAGATCAAGACAGAACTGGCCCCAGATCTGCCCGAGATAGAAGGTGACCCCTCGCAACTTCAGCAGGTCTACATGAATCTTCTCATTAATGCAGCAGACGCGATGAACGACAGGGGAGAGGTGAAGATATGTACAAGGCTGGTAAGGGAAGACGAAAAGGAATATATAGAGATAGAGTTTACTGACACAGGTCCGGGAATACCCGAAGAACACCTCAACAAGATCTTCGAACCATTCTTTACAACAAAGCCTGTAGGCAAGGGGACGGGGTTGGGTCTTTCTGTAAGCCACGGCATTGTGAGAAAACACGGAGGGTATATGACTGTGAAGAGCACTCCAGGCAGGGGGACAAGTTTCTTTATACGGCTGCCTGTACCCAAGGAGGAAACAACCACCACATGAGCACCCCCCACATCCTGATCGTGGACGACGAAGAAGTGGTCAGACAGAGCTGCCAGAGGATACTGGCTGAAAAGGGTTATTCACTCTCAGAGGCAGAAAGCGGAGAGGATGCCCTCCAGATGCTCAAGGTGCAGGAGTACGACCTGGTGCTTGCTGATCTGAAGATGCCGGGGATGGATGGTATACAACTGCTGCAGGCAGTGAAGGAATCCTGTCCCGATATTGAAGTGATTATAATAACAGGATATGCCACTGTGGAGACAGCAGTTAAGGCTATGAAACTCGGGGCCTATGACTATATAGAAAAGCCCTTCAGACCTGAGGAACTCACCGCGGTTGTTGACAGGGCCCTGGAAAGGAGACGTCTAAGACAGGAGAATCTGAGACTGAAACAGGGCCTGGGCCGCCATTATATAAGAAACATTGTGGGTAAGTCAAAACCGATGGAACATCTCTTCATGTTGATCCAGACAGTCTCTCAGACATCCGGCACTGTGCTGATCACCGGCGAGAGCGGGACAGGAAAGGAACTTGTGGCAAGGGCAATTCACTACAACAGCCCCAGAAGGGATGGTCCCTTTGTTGTTGTTGACTGTACCTCCCTGCCAAAGGAACTTATAGAGGCTGAACTGTTTGGCTACAAAAAGGGGGCCTTTACAGGTGCTGTCAGCGATAAAAAGGGACTCATAGAAGAGGCAGATGGGGGCAGTCTCTTCCTGGATGAGATCAGTGAATTACCCCTTCAGGTCCAGTCTAAACTCCTCAGGGTCCTGCAGGAAAAAGAGGTGAGGGCTATAGGAGGTCAGAGCCCCCGGAAGGTTGATGTCCGGTTCATAGCAGCAACAAATCGCGACCTTGAAGAGATGGTCAGGGAAGGCATTTTCAGAGAGGACCTCTTCTGGAGGCTGAATATACTACCTATCAGGGTACCATCCTTAAGGCAGAGAAAGGAGGACATACCGCTACTTGTAGCCCATTTTATCAAGAAGTACTCAGAAGAACTCCAGAAGGATATCCGGGGGGTGACCGCCGAGGCAATGAAGATGATGTTTGAGTACGATTGGCCTGGTAATGTGAGGGAACTGGAGAACACGATCCAGAGGGCGATCCTGATGTGTTCAGAGAAGGAGATCGGCCCCGAGGACCTCACCTTTCTGGCACCCTCCTTCCGCCAGAGGGTGCCCCAGACAATCGACCAACTCAAGGAGGTAAAGAGGAAACTCCGGAAGGCCTCTGTAGAAGAGATAGAGAGGCTCTTTGTGATAGAGGCACTCAGAAGGGCGGGCTGGAATATTACAAAGGCTGCTAAGGAGGTGGGGATGCAGAGGACCAACTTTCATGCCCTAATGCGGAAATACGGGATAAAAAGGCCCCTATGAGACTGAGACAGATAAGAGAACTCCTCGATGCAGTTATTGTACATCAGGCCATCCCGGAGGATACAGACCTCTCATGGGCCATAGCCACTGACCTGATGAGCGAGGTCCTGTACTACTCAAAAGACAACTCCCTCCTTATAACAGGACTTACCAGACAACAGGCCATCAGAACAGCCCATATTGCTGATATAAGGGTAGTTGTCTTTACCAAGGGGAAGGAACCTGACTTTCAGACCCTTGAACTCGCAAAGGACAAGGGCGTAACACTCCTTATCACCCCACACTGTACATTCTCTGCCTGTGGGATACTCTATGAGAGGGGGATGAGGTGCTGTCCCGATGAGTAGCCACAGGCAGATAAAGGAGGGCAGTTTCCACATCCTTGGCGGAGACTTTGCAAATGCTGGCGAGGCATCAACCTCTATAAAAAGGGAACTCCTTGAGATGGGGGTTGAAGAAGATACCATCCGGCGGGTCTCTATCGCCACCTTTGAGGCGGAGATGAATATCATTATATATGCCACTGCTGGTATCATTCGTTATACAATAACACCAGAAGAAGTGATAATAATTGCTGAAGACATGGGCCCCGGTATTGAGGATATCGAACTCGCGATGCAGGAGGGATACTCCACTGCCCCTGATTGGGTGAGAGAGATGGGATGGGGCGCGGGCATGGGACTTCCAAACATGAAGAAAAACTCTGATGTCTTTAAGATCGACTCTGTGGTCGGGGAAGGGACGAGGGTAGATATGATAATCAAAAGGAGGAGGAATGAGACTGAAGCAGATCAGTGAAAGGCTTTCTCTACAGCCTGTTAATGCCACAGAGGAGATGCTCAGTGCAGATGTAACAGGTGGATACATAAGTGACCTGCTGAGCGATGTCATGGCGAATGCAGAGAGGGGCACTCTATGGATCACCCTCCAGACCCATGAGAATATCGTGGCAGTGGCTGTGTTGAAGGAACTGGCCGGAGTGGTGATCGTCAATGGTAGAAGGCCGTCAGAAGAGGCGGTTGAAAAGGCCCTGCAGGAAGGTGTCCCTCTGTTTGTTACACCACTAAGTGGATTTGAGGTGGCTGGAAGGCTTTACATGTTGTTTCATGCCGAAGAGATTCAGGGCTGATCTTCATATTCATAGTTGTCTTTCGCCCTGCGCCTCCTTGGAGATGACACCAAGGAGGATATTAAAGGAGGCGAGGCAGAAGGGTCTACAGATTATAGCAATCTCTGATCACAACACGGCTGAGAATGTCCCTGCTGTCGTTGCACTCTCATCGGATGTGGTTGTTATACCATCCCTAGAAGTGACCACCTCTGAAGAGGCCCATATCCTTGCCCTCATGCCTGATCTTGCATCGGCCCTGAGATTACAAGAGATGATTTACAGGGATCTGCCAGTGATCGGCAAGGAAAGCAGACTCTATACCGACCAGGTCGTTGTGGATAAGGATGACTATGTGGTCAGATTCTGTGACAGACTCCTTATTAATGCGGTGAAGATGAGTGCCAAGGAGGTTGTAGAGGAGATCCATGAACTTGGTGGTCTTGCCATAGCATGTCATATAGACAGGGAGGTCTTCAGCCTTCTCACCCAACTGGGCTTCATTCCTGAGGATATCGAACTGGATGGAATCGAGATCTCCTTCCGTACATCTCTGGAGGAGGCGAAGAAACAGTACTACCGTTATCTGAATTATCCGTGGCTCAGAAACTCAGACGCACACAGTCCTGAGGAGATAGGGAGGGTGACAACGGAACTGTACCTTGAAGAACCCACCCTTGAAGAGATAAAACTGGCATTACGGGGCGAGGGTCAGAGGAGGGTGGTTATCTGATGGAAGACATATCACTGCACATACTTGATATTGCCTTAAATAGCATAGATGCAGGTGCTACATGGATCTTTATCCAGATTGACGAAGACCACAGGAACAATTCACTGAGGGTTACAATAACTGACAACGGCAGGGGAATGACTAAGGAGGAGATGGAAAGACTGCTGGACCCTTTCTTCACAACCAAGGGAAAGAAGACAGGTCTTGGGGTATCCCTTCTTGCCCAGTCTGCAAGAGAGGCGGACGGACAGATAGAGGTGGAATCAACCCCCGGCAGGGGCACCAGAGTGGTAGCCACTTTTGTTCTTAACCATATTGATAGAAAGCCACTGGGTGACATTGTATCCACCCTCGGAGCACTCATAGCAGGTGCACCCCATCTGGATATTGATTTTGTGTACAGGATCGATGATAGGCAGTACAGATTCAGCACCAGGCCAATAAGAGATGAACTCGATGACGTACCCCTTAATCATCCTGAGATATGGTATCTTATTAGGGAAGAGATCTCCGAGGGGATAAAGAGTCTGAGGAAAGGAGGAAAGGATGGGTAAGAGGGTCCTTGTGATTGACGACGAGGCGATAGTGAGGGTCAGTTGCCAGAGGGTCCTCGAGCCTGAGGGTTTCGAGGTGGATGTTACTGCAAGGGGAGACGAGGCCCTTGAGATGATGCAGAGCAAACAGTACGATGTGGTTCTCACAGACCTGAAGATGCCTGATATGGATGGTCTGGAAGTCCTGAAGGAGATTAAAAAGAGATGGCCTGAGGTGCAGGTAATAATAATCACAGGCTACGGCACCATCAGTACAGCAGTGCAGGCGATAAAACTGGGGGCCTATGACTATATTGAAAAGCCATTCACACCTGAGGATATCCTCAATGTGGTTAAAAAGGCCTTAGAGGAGAAGTCCTGATCCCTGATGAGGGCTCAGAAGACAAAGAGGGTAATCACTATTGATGGACCCTCTGGAGCAGGCAAGAGCACCATCGCAAGGGCACTTGCTGAGGTGTTAGGCTTTTCTTACCTTGATACAGGGGCCCTTTACAGGGCTGTTGCCCTTTATCTGAGAGAAAGGGGGCTTACAGAAGAGGCTACGGATTCTGAAATAGAGAGCATCCTGAAAGGACTCTCTGTTTCTTTCAGGGATGGTAGGGTCTACATAAATGACAGAGATGTATCACCATTCATCAGAACACCAGAGGTCGGTCACTATGCCTCTGTCTTTTCTACAAGGGCTCCGGTGAGAAGGTTCCTGTTAGGCTCGCAGAGGTCTGCTGCAGAGACCTCTGATATCGTGGCCGAAGGCAGAGACATGGGCACGGTTGTCTTTCCAGATGCCTGGAGGAAGTTCTTTCTGACAGCCTCGGAAGAGGAGAGGGCAAGGAGGAGGTATAAACAGTTGAGGGATATCGGCAGGGATATCACCTTTGAGGAGGCGCTTATGGATGTAAGAGAAAGGGACAGGAGGGACTCTGAAAGGCAACTCGCACCTCTAAGACCACCCCGAGACTCCATCATTATTGACTCCACCGGGAGGGATGTAAATGAGACCCTGAGGGAGTTTCTGAGACACATCTAATGGGGAACCCACTCTCTACCCTTGTCCAGTATATGGACCACCTTCCATCCCCTCTGTGCCAGTCTCCTTGCTATCCATCTCCTGTGACACCTCCAGGGAAACCTCTCGGCACATAGTATCACTGTGGTCTGTTTGGATGCCATCCCTTCCAGGCCCTCAATACCCTTCTCAAACTCAGCTGTTCTGGTGTAAGCCTCATACCCTCCCTTCCTGTAACCACCCAGTTCAGTACCCATAGAGACATAGTCTATTCCATGCTTTGAGAGCAACTCCTCCAGCGCATCCCTTCTGAAATGAGGGAACTTGCTCGTCGGGAATCTCCTCACATCCACCACCCTCTGGATGTTGTAGTGCAGGAGGATCTCAATGAAGTCCTCCTCGTCTCTTCTGTCTGTGCCAAGTGTGTAAATGATCTTACCCATCTGTCTGTTTCACCCTGAAACTCCTCAGTCTGTTGATTGCTGAAGCGAGTTCAAGCCCCCTGAACTCTGCAAACCCGCCTGTCGGTGTCAGGGAGAGGATATCGAGGCCCTCCTGCTCGATCCTCTGCATGGTCCTCTCTATCACACCCCTCAGGGGGGTCCTGCCGTCCATAAAGGAGATGCTCAGGACCATCGCATGGGCTATCGCATTACACTGGCAGGGGTCAACGATCTGCTCTACACAACTGAGGTCTATCTCATATCTACCGAATACAATCCTGTTTAACCCCTTCCCCGCCACCTTTACCGTTTTTTTACCCCTTGAAGGGTCAAGAGACTCTCTCAACGGGACCCTCATCCGGAAACCGCCAAAGGAGGTCTCTACCAGCGGTCGGTCTCCACCACAGGCCCTTGAGATATCCTTTGCCTCTCGTGTCATATCTTCAGGTCTGTACTGGATCATACAGACCACCCTGTCCGCCACATCGAAGTACTCTCCAGAGCCACCCAGCACAAGTATGGTTGACACCCCGAGGTCTCTGTAAAGTGCCCTCACCCTGTCTATAAAAGGAGTTATGGGCTCAAACCTCTTTGGTAATAGCCTCTGCATCCTCTGGTCTCTTATCATGAAGTTTGTTGCAGATGTGTCTTCGTCTATCAGAAGGAGACCCGTCCCTATCTCCAATGCCTCCATGATATTGGCCGCCTGGGAGGTACTGCCAGAGGCATTGTCCGTACTGAAGGAAGAGGTGTCTTCACCAAATGGTATGTTGGTGATAAAGGGTGAGATATCAACCTTCTCTATCCTTCTTCCGTCCTCAGCCCTTATCTTGACAGCATCCTTCCTGGTAACAACAAACTCTCTCCCATCGCCTGGTATGTGGTTGTAAATACCCCTCTCAATCGCCCTGAGGAGAGTTGATTTGCCATGGTATCCTCCACCTATGATGAGGGTAACCCCCCTCGGTATACCCATACCGGTGATCTCACCTCTGTTTGGAAGGGTTAGCCTTACCCTCATCGAAGGGGGGCTCTGGAAGGGGACGACCCTGTCACCCTTCAGAGGTGTGTCCTCTACCCCTGATGCCCTTGGTAGGACGGCCCCATCTGCCACAAAGGCGACAAGGCCGTGACTGTCAAGGACCCCCCTCAGATGCTCGGCATCCTCTGTGACTGCAATGTGGGCCGAGAGGTGATGGGCAGATAGATTCTCATAAAAGAGGGAACCTTCCACTATCTCCGGCAGATCCTTCAGGAACATCTCCTCAGCCTGATAGGCATCTATGCTCCTGCCCCTTGCCGGTAGCCCCATCGTAAACCTCACCTCAATGTATTCCCCTTTTATCACAACAGAACTCCTTTGGAGCACCTCCTGGCCCGGCCTTGGTATAGCAATCTGGCCACTCCTTCCTGTACCCCTCTGCCTGCTGTGACAGACAGCCCCCCTGTGGAACCTCCTCGCAAGGAAGTCACAAAGGGCAATCCTCCTTATCCTACTGCTGTAACAGTGGGGAGGGATGCCCGAGTCTCTCAGTCCCACACTCACCCTCATAGAGGAACCAGGGGCAAAGGGGTCGGGTTGGACATGGTCCACCGTAAGGACAAACCTGCCCAGAGAGTATTGCCCTTTCAGGGCCTTGTAATTCCCATAACCCCTTCCATTGATCTCTCTGAGTATCCTTCTTAAGACCTCTCTGCCTTTCACAACATCCAACTGATTACACCTCCCGGGGACTCTCCCAGATTTGCCCTTAGGCTTTCGGTCAAAACTACAGTAAGCAACAGGAACTGCCGAAAAATCAGGATTTCAGCAACACCACAAGTGCCGTGGCAAATGTAAGAGGGTTCACCCATTGGGTGAAGGATTCTGTTGCATAAATCCTGTTTTGAGGCAGTTCCTGTTGTAATACACAACCATTCCATCAGCAATTTTGTGATTCCTTAGTAATGTTGCAAATAGATAATTGTATCTGATAATATTGGTTCAAGAAAAGATATGAGGAGGAGATGATGTTTATACAGAAAATACTCGGTATGTTTTCGAACGACCTTGCCATAGACCTTGGTACGGCCAACACGCTGGTGTATGTAAAAGGCAGGGGGATAATCTGTAATGAACCCTCTGTTGTGGTAATGAGAAGGGATAATAAGAGGATCCTGGCGGTGGGGGCAGAGGCGAAAAAGATGCTTGGTAAGACCCCGGCAAACATTGTCGCGATAAGACCAATGAAGGATGGCGTAATAGCAGACTTTGATGCCACAGGAGAGATGATGAGGTATTTTATAAAAAAGGTCCATAATAGAAAGAGTTTCATCTCACCAAGGATCGTTATAGGTGTCCCCTCAGGTATAACCCAGGTAGAACAGAGGGCTGTTAAGGATGCTGCCATAGCATCAGGGGCAAGGGAGGTATATCTGGTACTTGAACCGATGGCTGCTGCAATCGGAGTGGGGATGCCTGTAGGGGAGCCAACCGGCAATATGATTGTAGACATCGGGGGCGGCACCACCGATGTGGCCGTAATATCCTTAGATGGGATTGTCTACAGCAAGGTGGTAAAGATTGGTGGAGACAAGATGGATGAGGCGATCCTTTCCTATATCAAGAGGAAATACAATATGATGATCGGTGAAAGGACCGCAGAACAGATAAAGATTGAGATCGGTTCCGCCTATCCTGCTGAAGAGGAAAGGACTATGGAGATCAAGGGAAGAGACATGGTCTCAGGGATACCAAAGACGATAGAGATCACAGAGTCCGAGATAAGAGAGGCTTTGAGGGAGCCTATAGAGGTAATCCTTGATACCATCAAGGTCACCTTAGAGAACACCCCTCCAGAACTTGCTGCAGATATAGTGGACAAAGGAATAGTGCTTGCAGGTGGGGGCGCCCTCCTCAGGGGTCTTGATATCCTTATCAGAGAAGAGACGAAACTACCCGTTATCGTCGCAGATGACCCCCTGACGGCAGTGGTGAGGGGAGTAGGCAAGATGCTTGATGAAATCGATCTTCTGCAGAGGGTCTCTGTAAATTAACGGTTCATGTTTTCAAAAAGGACCTTAATGCTTTTTCTCAGTTCCGCTCTATGCCTGCTTCTGATGATATATCAGAAAGAACACGGCCCTGTGAAGGTCTTTTCAGCCGTGGAGGTCCCCATTATTTATCTCAAAGATGAACTCAAGGGCCTTTCAGACTCCATAAGATTGACCCTCCAGGACAAAGAGCACCTGAAGAAGGAGGTTGCGGAGTTGAAGAAGAGGGTCCTGACCCTGCAGGTAAGACTTCAGGATCTGGAGTATCTTGAGGAAGAGAACAGGCGGTTAAAAAAACTCCTCCAGTTCCAACAGGACACCGCCAGAGAGATAATCTTTGCGAGAGTGATCTCAGCATTGCCAGACCGATATTCTGGAGTTATAATTATTGATAAGGGCAGCAGAGATGGGGTTCGTAGAAACATGGCGGTGAGGACAATAAAGGGATTGGTGGGAAAGGTGGTCGAGGTTAGAGAGAACTACTCAAGGGTCCTTCTCCTTACAGACCCAAACTTCTCAGTGGCCGTTAGGATGAAGGGGACCGAAATAAACGGGATACTCTCAGGCACTGGTAACAGACACTGCATACTCAAGTATATATCCAAGGATGAGAGAATAAAGGAGGGTAGTCTGCTGGTAACATCAGGTATGGACAGGATATTCCCTGAGGGGATACCAGTTGGATATGTGAGTGAAGTAAGAGAGGGAGGCGACCTCTTCTACGAGATAAAATCGACCCCCTTAGTGAAAATCGACTCCCTCAAGGAAGTGGTGATTATTAAAAGATGAAACGACTTAGGGATGTATTGATATGGGCTGGGATTATCTTCTGTACAGTGGCAGCACAGTCAGCGATAGGGGTAAGGTTTCTTGACCTGTCAATTATACCGGTATATTGGCTTGGCATAAGGAGGGGAGGGTCTGCAGGAATGCTGGCTGGCATCTTTACGGGTATTCTGGAAGACTCACTGGCTGGTAGAATCCTTGGCCCTGCCATACTGAGCAAGACATGGGTTGGCATACTCTCTTCCTATCTGAGGGACGGTATCCTGCTCTGGAGGCCCCTACTCGGCATCCTCTTTATAATCATGCTCACTCTACTGGACCAGACCCTGATGTATCTGAGCCTTACCATTTTCGCCAGCAGGCCCTTTTCTCTAAGGACCTTCATTCTGCTTTCACTACTTGGGGCATTTGTAAACTCTCCTGCAGGGGCCTATATAACGGTTGAAGAAGGTCATGGAGAGGAACAATGACAAGGATAAGGACCCTGAGGACCCTTACTATTGTCTGTATCACGGTACTTTCTATCTTTTTACTGAGGCTCTGGCAACTGCAGATCATCAAAGGTGAAGAGTTCTACAGGAAGTCTATAAGAAACAGGGTCAGGGTCTTCAGGATTCCAGCCCCCCGCGGGATCCTCTATGACAGAAACGGGGTCAAACTGGTAAAGAACGTACCCTATTATATTGTGTCGTTACTGCCAGATGTATCTGCTGAAAAACTTGATATTGAGGGTCTCTCCCGTCTCATAGACCTTCCAGAAGGAGAGATCTTGAGGAAACTCAAACAGGCCGGAAACCACTCTTTAGAACCTATAAGACTGAAGGGCGGTCTCGACTTTGATGAGGTGGCTGAAATAGAGGCCAGAAGGTCTGACTTTCCAGGACTGATAATAGAGACAGAGGTATCAAGATATTATAACTTTGGTCAGACAGGGGCCCATGTGATAGGCTACCTTGGGTGGCCCACACCGGAGCAGTTGCTGCAGGAGGATGTTACCGAAGATACAATGGTGGGAAGATGGGGTGCTGAGGCGATGTTTGACAGACAGTTGCGGGGAACGCCGGGGATGAAGATAGTAGAGGTAGATGCCCTGGGCAGACAACTCAGGACGCTCAGGACTATCCAGCCACAGAAAGGGGAAGACCTGTACCTGAGCATCGATATCAAGACACAACTTGTAGCAGAAAGGGCCTTCCAGGGGAACTCTGGGGCAGCCCTCGCCCTCAGACCCTCCACAGGAGAGGTCCTTGCCTTGGTGAGCCTGCCATCCTTTGATCCCAATCTCTTTATCAAAGGCATTGATAGAGAGCAATGGGAGAAACTGTCGAGACATCCTGGCCATCCACTCTTAAACAGGGTCTTCCAGAGTCAGTACCCACCAGGTTCAGTCTTTAAACTGATTACTGCTATAGCCGCTATGGAGGAGGGCCTCGCCAACAGGAACACCTCAATTGTGTGTAAGGGTTATACCGAGGTCGGCATATGGAGATTTGGATGCTGGAAGGAAGAAGGGCACGGCCTGGTGGATATGAAGAGGGCTATTGTGGAGTCCTGTGACGTCTACTTCTATGAACTTGGCAGACTGACGGGAATAGACAGGATTGCCAAATATGCCTATGCACTCGGACTTGGCAGACCTTCGGGCACTGGTCTATCCCCTGAAAGAAGCGGGCTTGTGCCCACCACAGCCTGGAAGTTACGGACAAAGGGCAAACCATGGTATCTTGGTGAGACCTTCAATGCTGCTATTGGTCAGGGGTATGTGACCGTTACCCCTGCTCAGGCAGCCCTGCTCATCTCGGCAATTGCCAATGGTGGCACCGTTTACAGACCCCAACTCCTCAAGGATGCTGATCCTGAGGTAATCTCGAAGGTGATTCTCAAACCCGCGACACTCAGGGTGCTGAGGGAGTCCCTCTGGGGTGTGGTAAATGGTCCTCAGGGCACAGGCAGAAGGGCCCACTCCGACAGGATTGATATAGCAGGAAAGACCGGGACGGCACAGGTAGTCGCCTACACTGATAGGGATAGAAAGCACATCCCAAGAGATCATGCCTGGTTTGTTGCCTATGCACCATACTCGCAGCCGGAGATTGCGCTTTCAGTGTTCGTTGAACATGGAGGGGGAGGTGGTGAGGTGGCGGCCCCAATAGCAAAAGAGATAATTGAGACATATCTGGAGGGCGGGCCGGGAGTCTATACAGTATCTCAGAATTCAGAGGGCCCAGGTTATGCACGCTGATCAAGGAAAGGTCATAGACAGAGTGAGAGATATCCTTAAGAGGTGTGACTGGCTGGTCCTTGGTATACCCGTGATATTAACCATAATCGGGATCCTCACCATCTACAGTGCCACAAGGTCAGTAATAGAGCCCAGACAGCCATCCTTCTATCTCCGTCAGACCATCTGGTTAATACTCGGCATGGTTACCATGTTCAGTGTCAGCCTTTTTGATTACAGGGTATTGAAGAGATTTTCCATACTCATCTATTCTGTCAGTATCGGGTTGCTGCTTCTCACCCTGGTTGTGGGACATCCAGGCATGGGTGCCCAGAGGTGGTTGAAGATGGGCAATCTCAGTTTTCAACCCACTGAGATATTCAGGGTTGCTATGATAGTCAGTCTTGCCTCCTATCTGAGCGGCAGACCATCACCCCTGGGTACTGGCAGGACGTTGACAGCCCTCTGTTTTTTTGGTTTCATACCTGCAACCATCTTGTATCTACAGCCTGACCTCGGTAGTGCCCTGATGATCCTGGGACTTGTTGTATCCATGCTCCTCATCAAGGGTCTCACAAAGAGGGTCTTGGTGGCTGCTCTGGCGGTGGTCTTGATTGCAATCCCGGTGGGGGGTGAAAGGGTATGGAACGGCCTAAAGGAGTATCAAAGGAATAGACTGGTTGCCTTTATTAATCCAGAGGTAGATCCCACAGGTATAGGATATCAGATAAAACAATCCAAGATCACGATTGGTTCTGGCAGGGTCTTCGGGAAGGGATACCTGCAGGGGACACAGGGACCTCTCAGGTTTCTACCTGAAAGACACACAGACTTTATCTTCTCAGTGTTCGCTGAAGAATGGGGGTTTGTAGGCTCTCTGTTCCTCCTCATACTGTATGGAGCACTTTTGCTGAGAGGGCTGGAGATAGCCCTTCACTCAAAGGATGAGTTCGGATACCTGATTGCTACAGGCATAAGTGTGATGTTTCTTGCGTATTCAGGCATAAATCTGGGAATGACAATGGGCCTGATGCCCGTGGTGGGTATCCCCCTACCCTTCTTCAGTTATGGAGGAACCGCCCTTCTGGCCAACTTTATCTGTATAGGGCTGCTGAATAATATAAAGATGAGGAGATTTGAACTCTTCTACTGATGCAGTGATGCGGATCCTTGCACTTACGACGTGCAAGGAATGTCTTGGGATGGATCTGATATAATAGAGTGTGATGAGACAGAGAGGGTTTACATTGATAGAGATGCTCGTTGTGGTCTTTATCCTGAGTTTGCTTGCAGCCCTTATTGCTCCAAAGATAATCGGCAGGACCGATGAGGCGAGGGTTGCAGAGGCAAAGGCACAGATCAGGAACTTTGAGACAGCCCTTAAACTGTTCAAACTTGACAACGGATTTTACCCCTCCACTGAGCAGGGACTTCAGGCATTGGTGGAAAAACCAACCACTGGAAGGATACCCAAGAACTGGCGAGAGGGTGGATACCTGGAATCGAAGCAGATACCCCTCGACCCCTGGGGTAATCCTTATGTCTACATCTCACCAGGGCTTCACGGTGACTATGACATTATATCCTATGGTGCAGACGGGAAAGAGGGAGGAGAGGGGTTTGATGCAGATATAACCAACTGGAATATCCAGTAGGATCACTTGAAGTCCATAAAATCAGAGGGATTTACGTTTCTTGAACTTCTGATTGTCATATCTATCATCTCACTTATTACCCTACTTGTGATGCCGAGGTTGACAGACCCCTTTAAACAGGCAGGGAAATCTGATGTATTTAAGGTGGCTGCTATGCTCAGATTTGTCAGGGATTCAGCCATCCTCTATAGAGAGGACCTCCTGGTGAATTTCGAGATTGACAGGGGGGTAATCACTTATGAGTCACCTGAGGGTGGAAGAAAGTTTAAGAAAACACTCAAGGTCGGCTCTCTCAGGGGCCTTGAATTGCCTGACAGGGGTGTAATACTTGAGGGTATGGTGAGTCTGAAGTTTACACCTGAGGGGTATCCATCGCCTTTCAGGGTCCTCTTCTCTGAGGAGAGGTCTATCAGTTATAACCCCTTCAGCACTGCACTGCAGGTGAGCGCATCATCCGATCAGGGGTGATACAGAGGTTGAGGTCCTGAAGGGATGGCAGGACTTTACATCCATATACCCTTCTGTGTGAGTAAGTGTCTATATTGTGATTTCTACAGCATCCCTGTGAGTGAAGGGGTGTTGGATGAGTACACATCCTTACTCCTGATGGAGATCGGCCTCCATGACAGGAACCGGCCAATTGATACTGTATATTTTGGTGGTGGCACGCCCTCACTCCTTCAACCCTTTCATGTTCTGAAGATACTCGAGAGGGTTCAAAGGACGTTCCACCTATCTGCATCTCCTGAGGTCAGCCTTGAGGCGAACCCTGAATCGATTAACACAGGAAGACTCCAGGATTACAGAGACTCCGGCGTTAACAGACTCAGCCTCGGGGTGCAGAGCCTGCAGGATGAAGAACTCAGGGCACTGCGGAGGAACCATACTCGGGAGGTATCCCTGAAGGCACTATCAGCAGCAAGGCAGGTCTTTGAGAATCTCTCTGTTGACATCATCTATGGGATCCCGGGACAGACTCCAGAGTCCCTTCACAGGACCCTGCTGGAGATACTCGAATTCTCCCCAGAGCATATCTCTGCCTACGAACTCACCATCCACAAAGGCACAGAGTTTCATACAATGCAGAGTGGTGGAGAACTCACCATGCCTGATGAACAGACCGTGGAAGAGATGTTTCTCCTCATCCATGAGACCCTCACCGGCGCAGGATACGAACACTACGAGATCTCAAACTTCGCAAGGCCTGGACATAGATGCAGACACAACATGAACTACTGGCTCATGGGTCCGTATATCGGGGTCGGTCCCTCAGCCCATTCCTTCTCTGATAAAAGGAGATGGGAGAACCACAGGGACATAGGAGACTGGGCCAAAGCCATCCGGAGAGGGCTAAGACCAATCGCCACTGAGAGGCAACTTTCAGACAGGGACCTCTTGATAGAAAGGCTGATGCTTGGCCTCAGGACAGACATCGGCATAGAAAGGGATAGACTTAAATGCACAGAAAAAGTAGAAATGCTAATACAGAATGGCCATCTGAAGTGTGAGGGGAGTAGACTGAAACTCACCCCTCGAGGGATGCTCCTGTCTAACAGAATTACTGTTGAACTCCTCGAGGGTATATGGTGTTAATTGACCACTATGTTGACGAGCCTGCCCCTGACCACTATCACCTTCTTTATCTCTTTGCCGGAGATAAACCTCTGGACATTTTCGTTCGAAAGGGCCCTCTCCTTCAGTTCCTCTTCTGGTAACCCTGCAGGCACCGTCTCCTTACCCCTCAGTTTGCCATTGACCTGGATAACCAGTTCCACCTCTGGTTCCCTCACCCACTCCTCTTCCCACCGGGGCCACGGCTGCTCAAGGACACTTGGTGCCTCCCCTATCCTCTGCCAGAGTTCCTCTGCTATGTGGGGACAGAAGGGGGCAAGAAGCACTATGAGATTCTTTATCGCCTCTCTTAGCACTGCCCGGTCTTCATCTGAAACTGGACTGAAGTTGGAGATCTCATTGAACAACTCCATCATTGCTGCCACTGCGGTGTTAAACTGATACCGCTCCCTGATGTCCTCTGTCACCTTCTTTATCGTCTGGTGGACCTTCCTGTAAAGGGGAGCGGCCCCTTCCCGAACCTCCAACTCCCTGACCTTGATGGACAGGGAGTCCCTGTGGGTCTCGACAAAGTTCCAGAGCCTGTGAAGGAACCTGTGACATCCCTCTATCCCCTGGTCAGACCAGAGCAGATCGGTCTCAGGCGGTGCAGCAAATAGGATGAAGAGGCGGCTTGTGTCTGCACCATATCTGTTTATGAGATATTCAGGGTCGACCACATTCTTCTTTGACTTTGACATCTTTTCTGTCCTCCCCCTGCTCACCTCTCTTCCACACCTCTTACACCGATCACCTTCAACCTCCTCTGGGAAGAGCCACCCGTGTTCAGGACATCTGATCGTCTCCTTACAGACCATCCCCTGGGTGAGGAGCCTCTTGAAAGGTTCTGAGACCTCTACCACACCAATGTCCCTGAGGGCCCTCGTAAAGAACCTGGAATACAGGAGATGTAGCACCGCATGTTCCACACCGCCTATGTACTGATCCACAGGCATCCAGTACCGGAGTGCCTCTGGTTTAAGGACCTCTCCATCCCTGGGTGTGCAGTACCTGAGAAAGTACCAGGAAGAGTCTACAAATGTATCCATGGTGTCTGTTTCCCTCCTGGCAGGGCCATTGCAGGAGGGACAGGTGGTTTTCACAAACTCCTCAACAGTTGCAAGTGGTGAAAACCCTGTGCCTGTGAGACGGACATTCTCAGGCAGAAGCACCGGCAGGTCCTTCTCTGGCACGGGCACTGTCCCGCACCTATCACAGTAGATGATAGGTATGGGGGTCCCCCAGTATCGCTGTCTTGAGATACCCCAGTCCCGCAGTCTGTAGTTAACCGTCCTTTTACCGATACCTCTCTCCTCTGCCCATCTTCCAATCCTTTCTATCGCCTCCCTGGAGGACAGCCCTGTATAGGCACCTGAATTCACAAGGACCCCATAGTCCTCAAAGGCCTCCTGAAGGGGTTCAGGTAGTGTCCCACTCTCAGGCACTATCACCACCTTTATAGGCAGATTGTACCTTTTTGCAAATTCAAAGTCTCTCTGGTCATGGGCAGGCACACTCATTATCGCACCTGTGCCGTATTCCATAAGGACGAAATTGGCCACCCATATGGGTATCCGCTCGTTATTAAGGGGATTGATGGCGTAACGACCAGTGAATATCCCTATCTTCTCCTCCGTCTCCCCATAATGGGCCGTCACCTTCTGAAGTCCATCCCGGTCCTCTGCGAGTTCCTCAGCCAGTGGATGGTTTGGGGCGAGACAGACAAAGGTGGCGCCAAAGATAGTATCCGCCCTGGTGGTGAATATCCTGATACTTTCCTCAGAGCCCTCCACAGGGAAGTCCAACTCAACCCCCTCGCTCCTTCCGATCCAGTTCTCCTGCATCGCAAGGACATGCTCAGGCCATCCCCCTCTCAGTTCGTCCAGTGCCTCAAGGAGTTCCTCAGCATAGGCGGTTATCCTGAAGAACCACTGGGGCAGTTGCCTCTGTGTCACTTCAGAATCGCACCTCCAGCAGGCACCATCAATCACCTGCTCGTTGGCAAGCACAGTTGAACAACTGGGGCACCAGTTTACAAATGACTCCTTTCTGTAGACAAGTCCCCTCTCATAGAGTTTGATAAAGAACCACTGATTCCATCTATAGTACTCGGGATGACAGGTGGCTATCTCCCGGTTCCAGTCATAGGAGAAGCCCATCCTTTTCAGTTGAGACTTCATGTAGGCGATGTTGTCATAGGTCCACTTCTTTGGATGCACCCCATGTTCAATAGCAGCATTTTCTGCCGGCAGTCCAAAGGCGTCCCAGCCCATCGGATGGAGCACAGAGTAACCGTTCATCCTCATGAAATGGGCAATCACATCACCGATCGCATAGTTTCTTACATGACCCATGTGTATCCTGCCCGATGGATATGGGAACATCTCCAGGCAGTAGAATTTTGGTCTTGAGGGATCCTCCTCTGTCTTAAAGAGGTCCCTCTCCTGCCAGTATCTCTGCCACTTCTGTTCGACCTGCTGGGGATTGTATCTCTCTTTCACTCTGACCTCCCTTCTGAATCAGGTCCTGGTGAGCCTGTCTCTAAGGCCTCCAAACAGGGGTCTGCCCCTGAAAAATGTCTCAACTACAGCACCATTCACTGTCCAGCCATCAAAGGGGGTATTTTTACCCTTTGACAGGAATGCTTCAGCCTTTATGGTCTGTTCCAGATTAATGTCCACAATAGTAATGTCTGCCTGGGCCCCTATGCCGAGGGTGCCCTTTCTGAGAGAGAGTATCTCAGACGGATTTGTGGCGAGTTTTTTAACTATTTCAGAGAGACTCAATACACCCTGATGGAAGAGTTGAAGTGACAGGGGCAGTAATGTCTCCAGTCCTGAGATACCAGGTGCCGCCAGTTCAAACTCACAGTTCTTTTCGTCCCTGTGATGGGGGGCATGATCAGAGGCTATCACATCAATAGTGCCGTCTGCGAGGGCCTCCCTGATCGCCATAAGGTCTCTCTCTGTTCGTAAGGGAGGGTTTACCTTCGCATTCGTGTTGTAACCCTCCACAGACTCCTCTGTCAGCAGAAAGTAATGGGGGCAGGTCTCTGCTGTCACCTGAATGCCGGCCCTCTTCGCCTCTCTGATCGCCTTAACACCCCCCTCTGTAGAGACATGGGCTATGTGGAGCCTTCCCCCTGTGAGGGCTGCCAGTTCGATGTCTCTCTTTATCATTATCACCTCTGACTCAGCAGGTATACCCCTCAACCCCAGTCTCAGACTGAGGGTCCCCTCGTTCATCAGACCCCCTGCTGAGAGGTTGATGTCCTCTGCATGAGATATCACAGGTTTACCGAATCTCTTGGAGTACTCCAATGCCCTCCTCATCAACAAACTGTTCATCACAGGTCTTCCATCATCAGAGAAGGCCACGCAACCGGCCTCGTACATAAGGCCCATCTCGGCCAGTTCTTCACCTTCCTGCCCCTTCGTTATAGCTCCTATGGGGTATACATCGCAGGAACCCTCGAGGATCGCCTTCTGGAGTATGTATCTGGTCACTGTGTCATTGTCGTTAACAGGAGAGGTGTTGGGCATGCAGCATACAGAGGTAATCCCCCCCTTCACAGCAGCCCGGGTCCCGGTCCTGATAGTCTCCTTGTACTCAAACCCGGGTTCCCTCAGGTGGACATGCATATCCACAAGCCCTGGCAGCACATGGAGACCTCTCAGGTCGTAGACTTCACAACCCTCTAACCTGATACCTTCAAGAGAGTCACCCCTTGCGTGTATTTTTACCTCTCTGATTGTCCCATCTTCAATCAGGATGTCACCGGGGCCATCCCAGCCATTGAAGGGATCTACTATGTGACCACCCTTCAGCAAGACCCTTTCCATCAGAATTCAATTATATTAAAAGTGCCTTTCTGATGACAACAAACCACATTAGACCCAGATTTGCCCTTAGAAATACGATCTCAAAATGGGGGGATCTCCGAAAATCTTTGATTTTCGATGCGACAGAATTTATACAGTTCCAACCCTTGTTCACCTATTGGGTGAAAAAGGATTGAAGGAGACAGTGCTGGACACAATGTCCCTCTTATGTTTCTTCGACACACCTGTATTCATTATTGCAGGTTTTATGACAGCAGTGACGGCCACAAAAAACTAAGAGGTTTTTGATCTGACCCAGATTGCTCTCGATCTTTCGCTGATCTACTTTATCCATTTGAGTTCGGATGAGATTCTCCCCTTGCTCCAACCCTCCATCATGGCCTTCAGCAGGGTGTTCCTCTCTTTGAGGTCACCATATAATATCGCGCCTATCAATCTGTCTTCATGGAAGACCAGTTTTTTGTACAGAAAACTCTCCCTATCCTCTATCCTCACAACATCATATCTGTCCTCAGGGTCAATCTCTCCGATTGCCATCAGATCAATCCCTGCCACCTTCAAAACATTTGAAGGAATTGTACCCGTATAAACAGCATCTCCACCTGCCATATTTATGCCCGCCACGCTTCCCTGTTCCTCTGCCGCAGGCCAGATTCCGTATATTCTTCCGTTAAACTCAGCAACATCACCTGCGGCATAGACATCCTTATGAGAGGTCTCCATCTTATCATTAACAACAATACCCTTATCAGTCTGAAGTCCTGCCCCCTTTGCCAGTTCCAGATCTGGTCTTATACCAGCAGATACTATCACAATGTCACCAACGACCTTTCTGCCGTCCTCGAGTAAAAGACCTTCCACAGCCTTTCTACCTATAACCTCCTTTGACCTTACACCGAGAAAGAACCGGAACCCCATACCCTCCATCTGGTTTTTAAGGAGTTCTGCCCCTTCAGGGTCCATCTGTCTCGGCAGAAGTCTCGGGAAGAACTCAACTACTGTTACATTACAACCCCTTTTCCTCAGTGCATTGCCTGCCTCAAGACCCAGCACACCCCCACCTATAAGTATCAGATTTATATTGCCCTGATCCACGTATTTAATAATCGCCTTCGCATCATCAAGACTCCTGAGTGTGAAGACACCCTCCTTTTCCACTCCTTTAATCGGAGGTACAAAGGACCTGCCACCAGTAGCGATAAGGAGTCTGTCAAAACCGACCCTCCTGCCGTCTGCAAGTGTAACCCCTTTTTCTTCGAGATCCAGAGAATCTACCCTTTTTCCAAGCAGCACCCTTATTGAATTCTCCTCGTACCACTTTTCGGGTTTAAGGTAGAGGGCATCCTCATTAATCTCACCAGCAAGAAAGTTGATCAGCATTATCCTGCTGTAAAAGTGGTAGGGCTCTTTGGTAATCACAACTATCTCAGATGAAGGATCTCCTTTCCTTATCTCTTCTGCTGCGGTTATACCTGCAACACCATTACCAATGATCACACATCTCATGCTCTTATTATATCAGAAAATAGAAAAACCCGTTCTGTAAGCCTCCAATGAACCACCCCGTGGCAAGACCACAGGGAATTCCAAATTAAAAATGAGTTTCTCAGAAAATCACCGCCCTGAATGTCAGGGAAAAGATGATCGCAACAAGCCCTATCCAGAATATTACCCTTGCAATCTTACGATTTCTGTTCCTCAGCACAACTACAGAAGGTTTTTCTGATATATAGATTTACGAATGGATAGCCAAGCCCCAGAAAGGCAGCACCTAAAAGGCAAAGGCGATATTTTCAAAAACATAGAGTTTTTCCAGAAAACCTGCAGGGATACAGAAAAGGACCCTGTACGGCCCAATACAACAGGAGGCAGCCAGAATGGTTACAGGTTCTAAAAACTTGACAGTAATCTTTTTTGAACCTTAACAACAGGCAGGAGATCTCAGGAGGTGAATATTTGTGGGGTTTTATGGATAGGAGTCATTAAGACATTATGCCAGGAGATCCTTCTTTCTCTGCTCAAACTCCTCCCTGTCTATCTCGCCACGGGCATACCTCTTTTTCAGTATCTCAAGGGCAGATTCTTCATGTCTGCCTGTATGTGGTTGCGTCCTTGTGGATAGAATAAGCCACCTGATCAGAAGGACAATCCCTACTATTATGGCTATCCAGAAGGCTATCATTAGAATAGTCCACAACCATCCCATGCCATAGCCCATACCCCAGCCCATCATACCAGGCCCCATACCCCATCCTCCATAGCCCTGGGCAAAGGATTCTGAATACAGAGTCAGCACAGTTATTAATCCAGGAAAAATCCTTTTCATCATATACCTCCTCTTGTTTTAAGTCCTATTATACATGAGAAGTGTGAAGAAATAATGCAGAATTATATCCAAACTTCATGCATTTACCCTCAAGACAAATACAGGTCTTATTTATCTGGTTGTAAAATACCTGTTAAAATCATTATGATATTTTGCCTGAAGGCATCCATGTTATGGTTGAAGGGATGGGGATTTGTCATTATATTGCCTGCAATCACTATAGTAGGTGTCTCCTCCACCCTGTACATGCCAGCCATCTTCAGCGCTTCCTGTGCTTCATCCGCCTTATCACCAGCCCTCAGTCTCTGTCCAAATTCCTTACCAAGCCCGATCTCCCTGGCTATACTCTCAAGGACATCCATATTGCCGATATCCCTTTTTTCAACAAAATGGGCCTTGAAAATGGCCTTCTTCATCTCTTCCCCTTTGCCAAGTTCTTCTGCCAAAAGGTATGCCTCTCCAGGTTTTGAAGAGCCTTTACCCCAATATATGGGGATGGTCTTCCAGCGGATTTTCTTGGGAAAATTCCCTTTGATGATTGGAATTGATCTCTCAAAGGCATAACAACTATAACAGTAAAAACTCAGGAATTCAATCACTTCAACTGTTTCACCATCAAACTTGAATTCAGGCCATGGCAGTCTGGTATAAACACCCTGTATTGAGGGTGGCTGTTCTGCCTGTACGGGCCATGCCATCAACACAAGCAGCGCCAGCAACAGAGATATTCTTTTAAGAATCATTTAAACCTCCTCAGTTTTAGTGTTTGATCCTTTTCAGATATTCCCTGTAATTGAAATCAGGGCTGTTTTGAGATGTATGACATTTCATACAGGTATCCTTTGTTATAGGAATCATTGGTTCTGAATAGTCCTGTATGTGCTCATTACCAGGCCCATGACATGCCTCACACTGGACATTGGCAAGATGGGGTGTGATTTCCATATTGATAAAACCGTCTTTTTTACCAAACCCCACGGTATGACAACTCAGACATTCTGGGTCCTTTTCCTTTCCTTTCCTCAAAAGGGAAATAAAGGCATTAGCATGATCAGTCTTTTTCCAACTCTCAAGAAATGGTTGATGACATTCTGCACATCTGGAAAGTCCCACATAAGAGCCCTCTTCTACTGGCATTACATTACTGCTTGAAAGTCTACCAACTCTGGAATTATACTCATCTATGATTTTACGGACCTCCGGGTCCTCCTTCACATCCTCTCCAAGAATCTTCCATTCATGATAGTATTCCATCTGCTCTTTCTTATTATCCCATCTTACCGATAGTATCCCCAGTCTCTTTCCCTTTGGATAACCTGACACAATAACCTTCCCCTTTGCCCTGACCGGTTCTTCAAGTATTTCACCTGAAGAGACTATGACAATATCCCATCCTTCAAGGGGTCTAACCTCGGCAACAGGACGATCAGTGAGTAAAATATTTAATCTACCCCTTTTATAATCTTCTTGATCTACACTAATATTAATATCAACCCCGCCACGTCTTAAAAGAATGGACTTCTTATAAGAAGGCAGTTCTGAGAGTGCAGGAATTTTATATCTCTCAATCACAGGAGAAAGAAACTGGTGTGAGAAGGCCTTTTCTCTTTCAAGTAAGGCCACCGCATCATAGTTCATTATGCTGAATGCCTTCAAAATTGCCTCGGTCTTCAATCTACCCTGCGGTGTATCTTCTCCAGAAAAATTACCTGCATCTACAATTATATAAGGAATTAGAGTTTCCCTGTTTTCATTTATATAACCAGATATCCTTGCTATGCCACCGAAGTCAGTTTTTGGTGAACAACCACATGGTTCAAGTTCTCCCTCTATATCTCCTGTGTAAATGATTGTAAGAGACCATTCATTTCCACTGACAGTCGTCGGAAGGAGAAACAGAATCAATATGGGTATGGTAAAGATTTTCATTTATTCTAAGATAACCAATTATTGTGAAGAAAATATGAAGGGCTCTTTCAGGCCACATCAAATATTAAGTTGCTCTCACTTTATCCTTCTCACGAACACATCCTCTGCCATCTCTCTGTCCACCGCTACCACAGAGTGTCCGATCCTGAAGACATAGGATGGGAATGTCTGAATAATGTCTATCTTTACTCCTGGCAGAATTCCCATTGACATGAGTTTCTGGAGTTTCCTGTTGTCCTTAGTAACAAGATAGGCAACCGTCACCTTTTCTCCTCCTTCCATCTCGGCAAGGCTTGAGACTATGCTCTTAGGGTGTTTCAATGCCTTCATGCAGCATCTGCCAGGAGGTATGGGTCTTTTGTGGGGACAGACCTTCGGATGTCCCAGAAGGG
>WGER01000053.1 GCA_015492645.1 Nitrospirota bacterium | reverse complement strand
TCTTCCAGAGTTATCTTGAAACCCTGAGGGAGGTCTTCAGGGGGTTGAAGGAGGACGTTACTGAGGAGAACATCCAGGCGAGGATAAGGGGTAATATCCTGATGGCGCTCTCAAATAAGTTCGGCTGGCTCGTGCTTACCACAGGTAATAAATCAGAAATGTCAGTGGGTTATGCCACCCTCTATGGAGACATGGCCGGGGGGTTTGCAGTGATCAAGGATGTGCCCAAGACAATGGTATACAAACTGGCCCACTGGCGTAACAGCAGGTCTGAGCCGCCACCGATCCCTGAGAGGGTCCTCTGGAAGGAGCCCTCAGCAGAACTCAGGCAGGACCAGAGGGACACAGACACCCTGCCACCCTATGAGGTCCTTGACCCCATTCTGAGGGCATACATAGAGGAGGACAGAAGTTATAACGAGATACTCGCAGTCGGCTGCGAACCTGAGTGTACCCAGAAGGTGATAAGAATGATTGACAGGAGTGAATACAAGAGGCGACAGGCCCCGCCCGGTATAAAGATCACCGAGAGGGCCTTTGGTAGAGACAGGAGATTTCCCATCACAAACAGATATAAGAGTTATTGAGATGGACCCTGTCACCCACGGTCTCACAGGGATACTGATTTCGAGGGGTTTCAGATCTAAGAAGGGTGTTGTCGGTGTGCTTCTCACCTCATCTCTGCTTCCTGATATTGACTACATAACGAGGTTATGGGGAGCAGATGTGTTTCTCAGATACCACAGGGGGATAACCCATGGATTCCTTGCTGCCCTGTTGTTGCCCGCAGCAGTTGCCCTTCTGTTCAGGAGGATTTACAGCAGGGGAGGATTTTATTACTTTGTGGCTGCCTCGCTGGGCTATACCACTCACCTACTGATGGACCTCACCACCCAGTATCCAATGAGGCTCTTTGCCCCTTTAGACTGGGAGGGTTACAGTCTTGACCTGATGTTTATCATAGACCCCTATGTAACAGGAAGTATCATCCTTGGAATAATTCTCAGCCTGAGAAAGACATCCAGGAGGAGGCTGATTGTAGGTGTTGTACTCATTTTTCTGATCCTCTACAGTGGGGCAAGGTGGTATCTCAAATCGATGGCAGAGGAGTTCTTGAGGACACAACTGGATGAGTATCATTACAGACTCTGTCCCCTCCCGAATGATTTTCTCAGGTGGTGGTTTGTTGTGAGGTCCTCTAACACATACAAGGTAGGGTTTGTTGACCTCTTCAGCAGGAGTATATGTATAAAGGGGGTCTATAGATACACAGAGGAAGAGCCTGAGATCTCAGAGAGTAAGGTCCTCAGAGTTGTGAGAAACTTTCTTTATTTTGCAAAGGCTCCCTATGCAGAGTTAATTGAGGAAGGAGACAGAAGGGTTGTGAAGTGGCGCGAACTCTCCTATGCATTCCTGCCAGGTGAGCACTTCGTTGCCACTGTGAGGTTTGACAGATTAGGCAGGGTAGAGGATGCCTTCTTCAGATACTGAAAGGTCTCTACTCAGTAAGGTCAAAGAGACCATAAGCAGATACAGGATGCTTTACGGAGGGGAGAGAGTCCTTGTGGGACTGTCTGGTGGGCCAGACTCGGTATGCCTGCTCCATCTGCTCACTGAATTGCGAGGGCCTCTCAAACTCACCCTCTCAGCCATGTATGTGGACCACTCACTCAGACCAGAGGATGTCAAAAGAGAGATGGATTTCTGTAGAGATCTGTGCAAACAGTGGGGAGTGGAGTTTTTTACTGCCTCTGTGCCGACCAAGGATTTTGCGAGGACTAACAAACTCAGTATTCAGGAGGCAGCAAGACATCTCAGATATAAGGTGCTACAGGATAGGGCAGGGCTATGGGAGGCAGACAGACTGGCTACAGGCCACACAGCAGATGACCAGGCCGAGACAGTCCTGCTCAGACTCCTGAGGGGTGCGGGCATGAGAGGTCTGTCAGGGATACCACCCGTGAGGGATAATATAATCAGACCTCTCATACAGGTGAAAAGGGCAGAGATTGAGGAGTACCTGGCACAGAAGGGTATAGAATTTATAACCGACCCCTCAAACCTAAAAATGGACTATCTCAGAAACAGGGTGAGAAGAGAGATTATCCCCCTGCTCAGTAGGTATAACCCCAATCTGGTAGAGACCCTTGCAAGGACTGCTGATATTATGAGGGAGGAAGATGCCTTCATCGAGTCCTTTGTGAACAAGGCGATGATGAGGTTGATAAGCAGAAAGACTGATGAGAGGGTGGAACTCTTCCTTTCTCCCCTTGAGAATATGGAGATAGTGATACTGAGGAGGGTCCTCAGAAGGATTATTAATGAGACAATGGGGTTCGGGCTCAGTTATGAGCATATAGAGTCTATCATAGACCTAATAAGACAAGAGAGAGTGGAGAGGCTCAAAATACAGCAGAGTTCGACCGGCTCGAGGCTCAGTCTGCCCAGAGGTGTGAGGGTGATAAAGGGATATTCAACCCTGATAATAACCAGAGAGAGGCCAAAACACCTCGGTGAGTATCAACTCCAGGTGCCTGGTGAAACACTCCTGAAAGAGGCCGGCATTGTACTGATCTCCAGTATATCTGATGCCACAGAGATTAAGGACCTTGGTGATGGCAAAAATGAGGCGGTCTTTGATCTTGACACACTCAGCCTCCCCCTTACTATAAGGGCAAGAAGGAAGGGTGACTATTTCTATCCCCTGGGTCTCAAAGGCAGAAAGAAACTGCAGGACTTCTTTGTGGATGAGAAGGTCCCGAGGGAAGAAAGGGATACGGTGCCTCTGCTCCTGTCGGATGATCAGATCGTATGGGTGGTGGGTCACAGGATCGATGAGAGGTTTAAGGTAACACCATCTACACGGAGGGTTCTGAGGATAGTTGTGAGACCGGCCAGAGAGGTCTTCTGATGGATACCCAATCGGTGAGAACTCTTTAGACTGGCCACGCCTTTAAGGTTTTGATAAAAGTCAATCCGCAATTTAGCCGTAAAAAATCATTTCTAAGGGCAATTCTGGGTCTAATGCGGGAAGTTGACTTTCGGGATTCCTCTTCAATATAATTTTTAAAGCCAGGGCGATGGAGTCCGCCTTTAACCGCCGATGGCTCTGCCATACGGCTGATGACTCCTGTAACACACTGTTGCTACAGGAGGTGCTGTATGGCAGGGTATATCCAGGAAAGAGACAAACCCCGCGGTAAGGTCCCCACTCACCAGGTAATTGATTTAAGAGGACATCAGATATTTCTGCCATCTCAGCAGACGAGGGAATCCCTTAACAGTTGCGATCCTGCCATTGGAATACCAAAGGCCACCGTGCAGGCGGCGATCGGGGCGGTCCCCATGGAGATGGACGAGGCACGGCGATGTCATCCTCGCAGTAGCGGTGCTTTCAATACTGCTTACAGCACCCCCCTGGTGCAATTGGTATAATGATAACCGGCAACAGGTGGCTTGAGAGGGAGGGCTGAGATGAACTCAGAAGACAGGTACAGGAGGCTGAGGGACGCCCTCCTGCAGTGCATAGACAGGGCGATGGAACTGGAGGGGATCCCTGAGTGCCCCTGTGAGGAGTTGAGAGAGAAACTCACGAAGAGCCGTTTCCACCTGGTTGTGGTAGGACAGTTCAAGAGGGGTAAGACCACCTTTATTAATGCCTTTCTGGGGGCGGATGTCCTGCCCACCGCAGTGGTCCCTCTCACCTCCATCGTGACTGTTATAGAATACGGTGAAGAGCCCTCTGCCACCGTCTACTACAATGATGGAAGGGTGGAGGAGATCGGTCTTGACAGACTTGCTGAGTTTGTAACCGAAAAGGGGAACCCGAAGAACCAGAAGGATGTGGCAGAGGTGGTCCTGAGGTATCCATCTCAGTATCTGAAGGATGGTGTAAGGCTGATTGACACACCAGGCGTGGGTTCTGTCTACAGACATAACACGGATGTTGCCTATGAGTACCTGCCCCGCTCTGATGCGGCCCTGTTTCTACTTTCGGTGGACCAGCCACTCAGTGAGGCGGAGGTCGCCTTTCTGAAGGATGTAAGAGAGTATTCCTACAGGATATTCTTTCTCCAGAACAAGGCAGACTACCTCAATGAAGAGGATTTGATGGAGTCACTGCAGTTCGTGAGGGACACACTCAGCAGAGATGTGGGCTTTGAGGCACCAGAGGTCTATCCCGTCTCAGCCAAACTTGCCCTCATGGGAAAGACCTCCAAAAATCCCGAGGCCCTCCTGAAGAGCAACATCCCCCAGTTTGAGGAGAGGCTGAAGAGGTTTCTCCTGGAGGAGAAGGGCCTGATACTCTTGAAATCGGTTACTGACAACCTCCTGAGGGTGGTCTCAGAGGGGATACTCAGGATGGAGATCCAGTTAAGGGCCCTTATGGAGCCACTGCAGCAGATCGAGGAGAAACTGAGGGCATATGAGGAGAAGGAACGACAGATAGAGGTCGAAAAGAGGGATTTTGAGATACTGCTGGAAGGAGAGACAAAGAGGATAATCTCAGAGATACTCGATCCTGACCTCTCTGCGGCAAAGGCGGAGTTGACTGAAAGGCTACTACCAGAGTTTGACAGGTTTTACCAGAAGAACCGGCACCTGTCAGCAGGGAAACTGAGGAAGGCCTTGGAGGAGTTCATCTCCTCTGAGGTGCGAGAGTACTACAGCATCTTCCGGAGGAATGAGGATACGAAGATATCCATCGCCTTTGAGAAGGTGGCAGACAGGTTTATCAGAAAGATCAACCTCTTGGTGGACGAATTGCTCAAATACTCCTCGGAACTCTTCAACCTGGAGTTCAGGAGTTTCTCTGCAGAGGCCCTCTGGAGCCGGGAGTCGGGGTTCTACTTCAAGTTCAAGGATGAGCCTTTAATGGTAGAGATGCTCGGAGAGGCCCTCACCTCCCTGTTGCCAAAGTTTATAAGCAATGCGATTGTGAAGAGGAGCATGAAGAACTACATGCTGGAGATGATAGAGAGACAGGCAGGCAGGATCAGATGGGACTTCGTAGAGAGGCTTCAGAAGAGCCGTCTCGAATTCAGGTGGCAGATGCTTCAGAGGATAGAGGAGACCTCAAAGGGGATAAAGGATGCCGTCAGCAGTGCCCTCAGGGTAAGGACAGAGAGTACAGAAGAGATGGAAGCCAGCAGACAGCAGGTCGAGCAGAACCTGCAAAGACTCCATGAACTGAAAAGAGAGGTAGAGGAGATAAAGAACGCCCTTGAGGGTTCTTAGTCAGAGTCAGCATCCTCTGTTAGCCTCTGGGCCACCTCCCTTATGAGGGCAAGGGATTCCCTGGCAGCCTCCCTGTCTATCTTCTGTATGGCAAACCCTGCATGAACAATCACAAAGTCTCCCACCTCTGCCTCCTCTGGCAGGAGCATCAGACTCACCTTTCTCCTCGCCCCCATCACATCAACAGTGGCCATAACCCCTTCTATCTCCACAATCTTAGATGGTATCGCAAGACACATCTCTTACCTCCAATCCCCACTGTCTCAGTCTCGCCACCACCATCTCTGCCGCCCTCCGGACCGCCCTGGAGACCTCCTCTGTGAGACCCCACTGAAGGTCTGTAGAGGAGGGCTGTATCCCGATAAGGACCATCTCCTGAGGCACCGTACCACGGAGGGCCATCGCACCTATGAGGTCAGGAAGCCCGATCTGGTGTACTGAGAGTTTATTCTCAAAGCACTCTGCCACTGCTTCACCTGTGACCTCTCTTATTGTACCCGGTGGGTCACCGAGGTCAACCGCATCAACGAAGATCACCCTCCGGGCATCCTCTATCCATGGAAGGAGTTCTATGGATTTTGTCCCACCGTCAATTATCAGCACGTCAGGGGGAAACTCATACCCCTGCCTCAACATCTCTACCACCTTTACCCCTACAGCATCATCACCCATCAGGAGATTGCCAATGCCCACCACAACAGTGTTCATAACATATAACATAACGGATCCTTAATCCAAATGACAAATTAGGATAACGAGAAGGGGAAGGGCTGAAGACCATATAAGGTCTCAGCCCGATGCTTATTTATTCCCATTCCTTGCCAGTAACGAACTTGTAGCCACCAAAGATGGACCCCATCAGACCATTCCTCTCCTTCACATCTAAGTACCAGGCCAGATAGATGTGACCCGCCACAAAGACCATGAGTATGTACATGACCAGATGGTGCCAGAGCCTTATCGTTTGCAGATGCATCACTGCCTTCATCCAGCCCAGGATGCTCCATAACCCGCCTGTGTGACTCAGACTGTACAGTGCAAATCCAGAGAATATCTGAAACAGAAAGAGCAGAAATACAAAGAAGTAGACCAATCCGGCAAAGGCGGTGTGACCTACCGCATAGGGAGGCTTCTTACTTATGAAGAGATAGAACTTCAATGCATCCCAGAGGTCTCTCCACTGCCTGGAGGTGTGAGGGATGAAGACTCCGATCCTTGCATAACGATTCCCCACAAACATCCAGTAGATCCTGAAGGCCACGCTCATGGTAAATAGATAGGCAGCCCCAAAATGCAGGAACCTCATCCAGCCCATTATGTACTGGCTCTCCCTGAAGGCATGCATGAAGGGAGCACCTATATAGAAACCGGTGATTGAGAGAGTCACGATTGAGACAACATTCAGCCAGTGGGTTAGCCTTACTGGAAACTCCCAGGCATATGTCCTTATCCTCTCTCTGGCCATCTCTACCTCCTATGCTATCCTTATCTTTGCCCTCTTCTTTCCAGTAGCATCAACCACATGAACCGCACAGGCCATACATGGGTCAAAGGAATGAACGGTCCTCAGGACCTCAATCGGCCTGTCAGGGTCTGCCACAGGAGTACCCACGAGTGCTGCCTCATAGGGACCACGCTGGCCCTTTGCATCTCTGGGAGATCCGTTCCAGGTGCTCGGGACAACGATCTGGTAGTTTTCGATCTTGCCGTCCCTGATCCTGACCCAGTGACCGAGGGCACCTCTGGGCGCCTCGTGCCAGCCGTACCCCTGTGCCTCCTTTGGCCATGTAGAGGGGTCCCACTTCTCGTTGTTACATATCTGGAGGTCACCCTTCTTCATATTTGCAGCGAGTTCTCCAATCCAGACTGGCAGCATCTCTGCCACCACTAAGGTCTCCACACCGCGGGCCGCTGTTCTTCCGAGAGTAGAAAAGAGGGCCTCTGGGCCAACACCCAGGTGTTTGAGGACACCATCGATCACCTCACGGACCCTCTTATGTCCGGAGGCATAGGCAACGAGCATCCTTGCAAGGGGGCCCACCTCCATTGGTCTGTCATCGTATCTCGGCGCCTTCAGCCAGGAGTACTTACCATCCGTATTCAGGAACTTGTAGGGTGGTTTGGGGCCTGTGTATCTGTAGTTGGTCTCGCCCTGCCAGGGGTGCTTTGCCTTGTCATCACCATCTGAGTAGGTATACCAGGAATGGGTTACATACTCTGTTATCTTCGCCTGGTCTACTGGATGGACCTTGCTCAGGTCTCTGTTCAGAATTATACCTCTGGGCAACCACAGGTTCTCTGTGTTTGAGATGTTGTCCTGTTCAAAGACACCGTAGGCGAGGTAATTGCCCACACCGGCACCATAATTCGCCCATTCTTTGTAAAAGGAGGCCACTGCCAGCAGATCGGGTATATACACCTTCTGGACGAACTCAAGGGCCTTTTTGGCCAGTTTCTGCATAAAAGCAATAGAGCCCGCATTCAGGGCATTCTGGCTGTTCGGATCCACAGGCACCGCCATACCACCAACAAGGTATGTCTGGGCATGGGGGTTTTTGGCACCGAGGAGTGCCTGGATCTTGATCACATCCCTCTGCCAGTCGAGGGCCTCAAGATAATGGGCGACTGCCATCAGATTTGCCTCTGGAGGGAGTTTGTATGCAGGATGTCCCCAGTAGCCGTGTGTGAATGGACCTATCTGCCCGGACTCCACAAAGGCCTTCAGTTTGGCCTGTACAGTCTTGAAATAATCAGTAGAGGAGTTATGCCAGTCCGAGATACTCTGGGCCAGTTGTGCGGTCTTTCTGGGATCTGCCTTCAGGGCACTCACCACATCAACCCAGTCAAGGGCATGCAGATGATAGAAGTGGATCACATGATCCTGTACATACTGGATGGCAGTGATGATATTTCTTATGATCCTTGCGTTGTCAGGTATTGTTATATTAAGTGCATTCTCGACCGCTCTCACCGAGGCGGTTGCATGAACCGTTGTTCAGACCCCTCATATCCGTTGTGCAAAGGCCCAGGCATCCCTCGGATCACGGCCCTTCAGGATGATCTCAATACCCCTGAACATGGTACTTGCTGCCCAGGCATCCACCACCCTGCCACCGTCTACCTGGGCCTCAATCCTGAGATGCCCTTCGATCCTTGTAATTGGATCAATTGCAATCTTTTTGGCCATCATACACCTCCTTTATTCCTCTCTTTTGGTCTTACCACCAGTAACGAGCCTGCCCACGCCGTGGGCCAGGATTGCAGCACCTGTTGCAACAGCAAGACCTGCTCCAATCTTATCAGCCGTACTTTCAACACCAAAGCCAGGCACCCTGGGTAGGCGTTTATAAAAGGGGCTCATCTTGTCCCAGAAGTTCGGCTCAGCACAACCGATACAGCCGTGTCCGGCCCCCACTGGCCAACTGGTGCCCTCGTTGTACTTTATCCTGGGGCAGTTCTTGAAGGTCTCAGGCCCCTTACAACCCATCTCATACAGACACCATCCAAGGCGATGTCCCTCATCGCCCCACTGACGGACGAACTGTCCTGCATCAAAGTGGGCCCTCCGTTCACAGTTGTCATGAATCCTCTTGCCATAGGCAAAGAGGGGTCTGCCATGTGAGTCAAGGGCGGGCAGGGTCCCGAATGTGAGAAAATGTACAAGCGTTGCGGTGATATTTTCCACATTCACAGGACAGCCAGGTAGATTAACAACAGGTTTGTCCTTTATCAGGGTGCTCACTCCTACCGCACCTGTGGGATTGGGTGAGGCAGCAGGTATACCACCATAGGCAGCACAGGTGCCAACCGCCAGGATGGCTGCTGCCCCCTCTGCAACCTCTTTGAGGATGTCCTTGGCGGACCTACCACCAATGCAGCAGTATACCCCATCGTCCTTAAGTGGAATAGAGCCTTCAACCACCACAAGGTATCTACCACGGTATTTCTCTACAGCATCCTGGAGGGCCTTTTCTGCCTGATGTCCTGCTGCAGCCATCACCGTTTCGTGATACTCTAAGGCAAGCACATCGAGTACTATCTCCTTCACCGTAGGGCTCGAGGCTCGAAGGAGTGCCTCTGTGTTTCCTGCACAGTCCTGATACTCGAGCCACAGAAGTACCGGCTTTTCCTTTTTCTCCAATGCCTCTGCAATTCTGGGCACAAAACTGCTCGGCAGTGCCAGTGTTGCAGACATGATGGTACAAAACCTGAGGAAGTCCCTCCTTGAAAGACCGCGCTTACGAAATGACTGGTAGACCGTCTCTGTTGGTCCCCTCTTCTCGTTCATGGGACACCTCCTCACTTAAAGTTATAGATTTAGATTACTCCAAAACACCACAAATGTCAAGATAAGCAATTTTTATGCCAAGAAATCGACCGTGGTCAGTCTTCAGGTCTGATTGGGTAAAAATCAATCTCCTGGAATGAAACAATAATGAAAGGATCACAAGTTTGAGTAAAAAAGTAACATTTTTATAAGTCCCCCTGTGGAAAAATTCCCATATATAGATCAGGGCCTCCTTTATCCCAGACCAAAGGGTTGAATATAATCTTCTCTCATCGGCTAAGGTGTCAGTTCTGCTGAATCTGGTGCCTTCTGAGGAGGTAACCATCCCACCCTGAGGCTCATGGGTGGGATGGTGGGTTGAGACTATTCTGGTTTGAACCTGTCTTCCAGTTTCTTCATTAACTGTGGCATGGTTGTGTACTCCAGGTCTTCAAGCCCGAGTCTGTGAGGCTCAAATGGACCGTGGGTCCTTAAATAGTCACCTATCTCATTAGCCAACTGTCTTGCCCTGTCAAAGGCAGGATCGTCAAAAAGGTCTCTTGGGCCAACCAGTTTACCATCGGTAATCTGGAAGCCTGCGGCAATCACCCTCGGAGGACCATCAAACCTGGAGGGATTAGCCTCATAAAAGGCAACTGGCATGAGGGGACCATGGTGAGACCCTCTCATCCATCCTTCCACTATGTGAGGGAAGGCGAAGGGTTCCAGTGCCTCTCCCACTGCAGGCATGCCTGACTGGCACCTCACGATCAGTACAGGGTCGTCTTTACCCACATATCTGCCTGCAATGAGACTGAGTTTCTGAGTGGAGGCTGAGGCACAGATCTCTCCATCTTTACGATACACCCTTCTTATCATAAATCTCCTCATAGCACCTATCAGCATCAACAGATCGTACATCTCTTCAGGACAGGAAAGTATAATAGATTTGTGTTCAAAGACATCCACCACATCGAATTGGAACCCCTCATGCATGGTGGGATCAATAACAAGTCCTGCTGTGTTGAAGGGATCAGCAAACATCTTGAAAAGGGGGAGATTCCATGCACCTGGTGATGTCTTATCAGCCATGAAGATGATAACAGGTTCAGATTTTCTTTCCAAAAATTCCATCTCGGCCACACCAGGTCCCATACCCTTGATGTTGCCTGAAAAGGCATCACTCAGCAGGTCCTGACCCGCGCCGTAGAGTTTTAACCTCTTCGCCTCCTCAGTGGCTGCCACAAAGGTGTCCCATGCAAGTTGATGAATCTCTTCGTTATCAACACCCCTCTGGTGGGTCATTATCAGTTCCAGGTCATCTCCGACCCTGGTCACATGGAAGTCAATAAGCATACCCTGATCCTTTGCCTTGGAGAGTTTTTCCTTTGCAACATCAACCAGATTCTGGTGGATACTGGAATGTCCAACGTATCCTCCCACATCCGCCTTGATCACACTGAGTGTAATCTTTTCAGCCATTCACACCTCCCTATTTCTTTAGTTTTTTACCGAGTCTCTTCTCTATAGAACGAACCTTTTCGGTCAGTCTGTTTGGTTTTCCCTTCCGGTCATCGATTGTGATGGTGATAAGGGCCCTGTCTGCCTTCTTCATCACCTGGGTGTGACATTTCTTGATAAGCCTCATCACTTCATTCCATTCACCCTCTATGCAGGTCCCCATAGGATTCACCTTATAGGGAAGTCCACTCTCGTCTACAATCTTTAGTACCTCTGCGAGGTAGTCCCCTATGCTACTGCCAACGCCTATTGGGACTATACTAAACTCTACTAACATGATACCCCTCCGTTTTTAGAGTCTCCTTTCTGAAAAGAAGGGGGATAAAATACTTATCCCCCATCTCTGGCCCAAAATGATAGCAGGGCCGAAAGATTATAAATTACTTAACAGCATCCTTAAGTGCCTTACCAGGAGTGAACTTTGGAGCCTTTGTGGCTGGTATCTTGATCTCTTCCCCTGTCCTCGGGTTACGCCCCTTTCTTGCCTTTCTCTTGGTTACTGAGAAGGTGCCAAACCCCACAAGCGTAACCTTCTGCCCCTTCTTCAGGGCCTTCTTGATGTTGTCAAGCGTCGCATCAAGAGCCCTCTGTGCATCAGCCTTTGTCAGCCCCGCGTCAGATGCGATCTTGTCGATCAACTCCGTTTTGGTCATTGAGTTTCACCCCCTTTAATTTTTTAGAAATGAAAGAAGGCAACAGCCTTCTGATAATGCTATATAAAAATACCAAGAATTTAAGTTTTTGTCAAGTAAAAAATTGCCCCTGTAGGTCGAAACTAAGCAAATACAAGGAGCAATGGTAGCACCATCCTGGATATCTCATCCAGGGGCTTAACCCTCAAGAAGGCCTCTGCATACCTCACATCCTTTTTCAGTGTGGTACTCCTGAAGATGTTCAGCCCGGAGACCTTTTCAGTATAGTTGGTATAGGCTGTCTCTGTATAGTAGGCATCTATTGCCCTCTTCTTCTCATCTATCTCATCTGTTATATCTATCAGAATATTGGGATAGAGCGGTACAAGGACCTCATATAGCACAATCTGACACATCAGAGATCTCCTGATCCTCCAGACTGCTCTGAATATCGCCTTATGATCAGGATGTACCTCCCATGCAGAGGGCACAAGGAGGGTATCTGGAGAAAATTCATTCGCCTCTGTGAGTATCCTCTTTGAGAGGGTCCTTTCATGTCTGGATAGTTCCCTGTCTCGGTAGTCCCAGAAACGGTGATCTTTAACTCCGAGAATATTCATTGCCTGCAGGGCAGAGGCCCTTCTCTGAGAGGTATAGTCATCACCAAACCTGCCCTCAAAATCACCCCTGCCGCCGTCGGTTACGAAGATCACCCTGACATAACCGCCCCTTCTGGTATGTTTCAGGATGGTACCCCCGCAACCAATTGACTCATCATCAGGATGGGGCGCAAGGACCAGAAGCCTCTCCCCCAGTGTCTCTGTAACCTGATAGGGGTAAATCTCATGCTCAGAAAAGGGTTTCCTTCTGAATTTCCTCCATAACACTGATAACAATTATAGTGCATTCGTAGCAGACCATTCAAAGTCCTGATTTCCTGAATAAGATTCGCTCCAATGAACTACCCTCTGGCAAGACCACGGGGAATTCCAAGTTAAATTTAGAGGGTGAGGATTCAAACACGAGGTGCTCTCAAAAGTGGCGTTTAGACCAAAATCTTGTCCGTGAAATCAGGGCACCGGTATTGCCTCAAAACCATATTTATGATTTTTGATCTAACTCCGTAATTGCCATCTGACTTTGGTCAAAAGGCATAAGCAGAGTGTCCCCCGAGGGCATTTTTTGCTGTTTTGACCTGAAGTGAGTTTCAAGAAATGGACGGAGCGAGGTATAGTTGGGTCAAAACTTCCGTTTATAAATTTGATCTAATGCGAGTGGTTGACAAACATATTCTCCATCTTTAATATATTTAACCTATGTGCAGATTTGTCATAGGGCTGTTGATTACCATAGTCATTATAACTCAGGCTTCAGGAGTGTCTGCCTTTGAACCATCTGGAGTCCTCTTCACCACTCATCAGC
>WGER01000052.1 GCA_015492645.1 Nitrospirota bacterium | reverse complement strand
TTCCCTGTATTCCTTGACCTGAAGGGTAAGAGGTGTATTGTTATTGGTGGTGGAGAAGTGGCCGAAAGGAAGGTGCATCTGCTCTTGAAGGCATCGGCAGATGTGAGGGTTATAAGTCCTGCACTAACAGAAGGGTTACAGGCACTGAAGAACAGGGGAGAGATTGAACACCTGCAGAGGCCCTACAGGGATGGTGACCTTGAAGGTGCCTTTCTTGTTGTGGTGGCCACCTCTCAACAGCAGGTAAACAGGCTTGCATCCGAGGAGGCTCACAGAAGGGGCATCCCTGTGAATGTGGTGGATGCACCGGAATTGTGCAGTTTTATAGTCCCCTCAATACTTCAGAAGGGGCCTCTCACGATTGCCATCTCCACCTCAGGTGAGAGTCCTGCAATGGCAAGGACGCTGAGGGAAGAACTGGAGGAGGCCCTCCCACCGGCCTTGGGAGAATTCATCTCATATATTGGTAAAAGGAGGTCCGAGATACTGAAGAGCAGACTCAGTCCCGAGAAAAAGGCGGACCTCCTCAGGAGGATGGTTGACAGAAAGGGCCTGAGGGTCCTGAGGGATTCTGGCCTCCAGGAGGCGATCCGATACATCGAGGCTGTCATGGGGGAAGAGATTGAGAATAGGTAAGATCCCCTATCTGAACCTCTTCCCCTACTTTTACTGGTTAGAAAACCGCTCTCAGAAGAGGTATAGTTTTGTGGAGGGTGTTCCTTCGGAGGTGAACAGACTACTGAGGCAGTATCAGATAGACATCAGTCCCTCCTCATCGGTAGAGTATCTCAGGCACAGGGATAGATACCTCCTTGTGCCGGGTCATTCTGTGAGTTCAAGAGGCCCTATTGGTAGCATCTATCTATTCAGTCATCGTCCCTTGGAGGCACTGGATGGTGAAAGGGTCCTGCTCACCTACCAGTCTGAGACATCAGTGGCGCTGTTGAAGGTCCTCATAAGTTCCTTTTACAGGTTAAGGCCCCTGTTTCAGCAGAGCAACCTGCCGCTACAGGAGGGCCTCAAAAGGGCCTCGGCCTATCTGGTAATAGGTGATGAGGCGATACTTGGATACAGGAACTCTCAGGCTGCATATATTTACGACCTGGGAGATCTGTGGTACAGACACACAGGGCTGCCCTTTGTATTTGCCCTGTGGATAGCAAACAGGCAGGCAGGCCCCGAGATAGATGAATTCAAGAGAGAACTGGACAGGGCACTACAGTGGTCAATGTCTCATATAAGGGAGGTGGCAGAGGCATGCTACCTCAAGGGGGTGCTCACTGAAGAGGAGTTGATTCAGTACTGGCAGGGGATCAACTACAGCCTTGATGAAGAACATATGGAGGCCCTTAGGGTCTTTGAACTCCACCTGAGAGACCTGGATGAATCTCCTTAAGTTTCAGAAACCGACCAGGTATATCAACAGAGAGGTGAATTCCTGCAGAAAGGAGGCATCCCTCAGGGTGGCCCTTGCATTTCCAGACACCTATGAGATAGGGATGTCCCACCTGGGGTTGAAGATCCTTTATAAACTGATTAATTCGATCGAGGGTGTTTCATGCGAGAGGGTCTTTGCCCCAGACAGGGACATGGCCGAATATCTACTCAGTTCAAGCAATCTGCTGTGCTCCCTTGAATCGGGTATACCCCTCAGGGAGTTCCATCTGGTTGGCTTCTCCCTTCAGTATGAGTTGTCCTATACCACTGTGTTGAGGATGCTGAGGATGGGTGGTATACCCCTTATGAGAGAGGACAGGAGGTCACCAATCGTGGTTGCTGGGGGGCCCTGCACCGTTAATCCTGTGATACTTGAAGACTTCATAGACCTCTTTCTGGTGGGTGATGGTGAGGAGGCAGTGGTGGAGATGGTAAGGGTCCTGAAGGAGAATCGTGATAAGGAGTCCTTTCTCAGGTCTATGGCAGCAGTTGAAGGCTTCTATGTGCCGGGATACTCAAAGGAAAAGACAAGGAGGAGATATCTGACAGACCTTGAGAATGCCTTCTTTCCCACAGACCCTCCTGTTCCATACACCCAGATAGTGCACGACAGGGTGAGTGTAGAGATTGCAAGGGGTTGCACAAGGGGGTGCAGGTTCTGTCAGGCAGGGATGTTCTACAGGCCCCTGAGGGAGAGGTCTCCTGAGAGGGTGCTGGAGATTGTTGAGGAGTCTCTTGCGAGGACGGGATACGATGAGGTCTCCCTCCTTTCCCTTGATGTGGGTGACTACCGATGTCTGTTACCTTTACTGAGGGAGTTCAACAGGAGGTTCGGTCCCTCAAAGGTCTCTGTATCTCTGCCTTCTATAAGGGTTGGCGCTGTAAACAGGGAGATATTGAAAGAGATCAAGCAGGTGAAGAAATCCGGGTTCACCATAGCCCCTGAGGCTGCCACAGAGAGGCTGAGGAGAGTAATAAATAAGGATTTCACCCAGGAGGAGTATGACAGGGCACTGGAGGCGCTCTTCAGCGAGGGCTGGTTGAACCTCAAACTCTACTTTATGGTGGGGCTGCCCACAGAGACCGAGGAAGATGTACTCCAGATACCGGAGATGGTGAAGGCAGCCATAAAGGAGGCGAGGAGATACACAAAGAGATTTGTGAACATCACCCTCAGTGTTTCATCCTTTGTACCAAAGCCCTTTACCCCCTTTCAGTGGTGTGGACAACTGGACCAGGAGGCCCTCAGACAGAGGCTCAGGGCACTCCGACAGAGGGTCCCGAAGGGGGTAACCTTTAAGGCCCATGACATCAGGATGAGCATGCTTGAGGCTGCCCTTAGCAGGGGTACAGGGGAGTTGTCAGCACTGATTAAAGAGGCAGAGGCGTTGGGTGCCTATCTGGATGGCTGGTCTGAATACTTTGACTACTCTGTCTGGCAGAAGGCGATGGACAAAACAGGTATAGACCTTGAGGAGATCGCCACCAGGACCTTTGGAACCGAAGAGGCCCTGCCCTGGGACTTCATTGATATCGGGATTAAGAAGACCTACCTCAGGAGAGAGTACGAACGGGCATTCTCCGGAGAGGTAACCACCGATTGTAACATTGACAGGTGTCATGCCTGTGGACTTGGATGCAGTGCAGGCCAGTTTCTCATCCAGTCCACCCACCTTGTCTCAACAAAGAAGGAACAGTTCTCACTGGATGTCTCCTCCTTTGAGATGATGAAGCCACACAGGTTCAGCCCTGTGAAGGTGAGGATAGAGTACGAGAAGAGAAAAGAGATGAGATATCTGTCCACCCTTGAGGTGATGAATACCATGCTGAGGGCGATAAGGAGGGCGGGAGTCCGGATAGCATATACAGAGGGGTTCAGCCCCTCACCGAAGGTCTCCATGGGGCCAGCACTGATGGTGGGTATAGAGTCCCTCAGTGAGTACATGGATATCGAGATATACCCACCCTTTGAAAGGGGACCAATGCTGGAGAGGATTAACAACCAGTTGCCAGAGGGGTTAAAACTGAAAAGGATGGTCTTTGTACATAAGCGGGTGCCATCACTGCAGGGGTTCATAAGCACCTATGAATATGAGGTGAATCTGCAGGAGACATCTCTTAAGGGTCTGAAGTTTTTTAACCTCTCCTCGAGGGGCCCATATAGTGAATTTATCCTTAAATTTGATATAATTAACCAGAAAAAGGTGTTCCTCAGATTGAGAGATCTGAAAGACAGGAAGGTGAGATTGAGAGAGGTGATGGAGTCATTATTTGACCTTCCTGTGGAGGACCTCTCAATAACAAGGACGGCACAGAAGGGACATTACAGGGGCAGATGGGTGGATCCGGTTGAACTGATAGGGTTGATCTAATCCCGGTCCTGTCCACCGGGTGAGAAGTTAGATGTCAAATGAGATTCTGATAAATGTAACCTTTGATGAGGTAAGGGTAGGATTAGTTGAGGGTGGACAACTTGTAGAACTCTATATTGAAAGAAAGAAAGACGCTTCCTTAGTAGGTAATATCTATAAGGGAAGGGTTGTTAAGGTCCTGCCTGGGATGCAGTCTGCCTTTGTTGATATTGGTCTGCAGAGGGCTGCCTTTCTCTATGTAGCAGATGTAAAGAGGGACATTGAGGCCTTTGCCCCGTTCTTTGAAAATGATGAGGAAGATGTGGAGATCTCCTACACCAGGGCCAGGACTGACACCCCTATTGAAGACCTCCTGCAGGAGGGGGAAGAGATAATGGTGCAGGTGGCGAAGGACCCCCTCGGCTCAAAGGGGGCACGGGTAACCTCCTATGTGACATTGCCAGGCAGATACCTCGTACTGATGCCAGGCCTTGAACATGTGGGTGTCTCAAGGAGGATAACTGATGAGCAGGAAAGATCGAGGCTGAAGGGCCTCGTTGAAATGATGAGGCCAAAGGGGTACGGGTTGATTGTTCGCACCGCCTCTGAAGGTGCAGAGGAACTGGAGTTAAAAAATGACCTGGAGTTTCTGTTGCTGCTCTGGAAGAACATACAGCAGAAATATGAGAAGGTCTCTGCCCCTTCCCTCCTTTACAGTGACCTTGATCTTGTGATAAGGAGTGTTAGAGACCTGATGAGTCCTGATGTGGACAGGGTAATCATAGACTCTGAGGAGGAATTTCAACGGTTAAAGGAGTTTGTGAGGACCTATTTCCCGAAACTCCTTGATAAGATTGAACTCTATGAGGGCCAGGAGGGCCTCTTTGATTACTATGGTGTGGAACTTGATATATCAAGGGCACTTGGGAGAAAGGTCTGGCTAAAATCAGGAGGCTACATAGTTATTGACCAGACAGAGGCGATGACCGTAATAGATGTTAATACCGGGAAATTTGTGGGAAGGGAAAACCTCCAGGATACCATTGTAAAGACAAACCTCGAGGCGGTAAAGGAGATAGCCTATCAGATAAGATTAAGAAACCTTGGAGGAATAATAATCATAGACTTCATTGATATGGAGAATCAGGAAGACAGGGAGAAGGTCTTTAATGCATTAAAGGAGGCGATGAAGAAGGACAAGGCGAAGACAACGATCTTTAATATCTCAGAACTCGGCCTTATCCAGATGACAAGGAAGAGGGTGAGGGAGAGCCTTGGACACACCCTCTGTAACTCCTGTCCGTACTGTGAGGGGAAGGGTTTTGTGCTCTCTGCCCGGACGGTCTGCTTTGAGATATTCAGACGACTCAAAAGGCTCAGCGCCCCAAAAGGGACAAAGGTTATTATTACTGCCCACACCTCTGTGGCAGAACTGCTCACAGATGAGGAGAGGCCATCTGTAGAAGAGATAGAGAAGAAAAAACACTTAGAGATAATTGTGAAGGAAGACCCAAATATCCACCAGGAGCATTACCATATCACTGTGCTTTAGAGGGATAAGTTGCCTCCCATCAAGGGATCCAGAGGACACGCCTTAGTGAGTGTGAAGGATGCTTGACCTCCTGTATCATCTCGGCTACAGGTTTCACAGGAGGTATATGGGAAAGAAGAGGAAGAGGCTGGAGGGGTTTACCGTGAGTGTCGGGAATATAACACTCGGAGGCACAGGCAAGACACCAATTGTGATGGAGATAGCAAGGAAGGCAAAGGACCTTGGACTCCGGACCTGTATCCTCACAAGGGGCTATGGTGCCAAGAGCAGGGAACCACTTATAGTCAGCAGGGGTGAAGGACCTGTGGCGGAGTGGTCACTCACGGGTGATGAACCCTACCTTATGGCAAAGAAGTTAAAGGGAGTATGGGTGGTAAAAGATAGTAACCGTTACAGGGGAGGACTGCTTGGGGGGAGTAAGGACCTCTTCATACTGGACGATGGGTTTCAGCACTGGGCGCTCCATAGAGATATGGATATACTGGTTATAGATGCTACGAGACCCTTCGGAAACGGAAGACTGCTACCCTTTGGTCCTATGAGGGAACCCCTGTCTTCGCTTGCCAGGGCGGATATCATAGTGATAAACAAGACAACGGTGGAACTGCCTGAACTGGTGGTGAAACTGAGGAAGTACAACAGGGTTGCCCCCATATTCTACAGTTACTATGTCATCGAATCGATCAGCAATCTTCAGCATGAGTGCATTTCTTTGGAAGAGTTGAAGGGCCTCAACTGTTTCCTCTTCACAGGGATAGGGAACCCCCTTTATCTCAAGAACATGCTTTCCTCCAGAGGTGTACGGATTGCTGGCCAGAAGATGTTCAGAGACCATCATGTCTACAGGATGGAAGAGATTCAGAACCTGTTAAAGGAGGCCGAAAGGGTAGAGGCTGGGGTACTGCTCACCACTGAAAAAGACATGGTCAAACTTGACCCAATACTGGAAGGCCCTCTCAGGGAAAGGATCTATTCTGTAAACATAAGAACTGTTGTGGTGGATAGGCCATCTGAAAGGCTCGCCAGCAGTGATGAGTTTTATGAGTTGATATTTGGTAATTTAAGAAAGAAAGAGGAGGAATTATGATGGAGATCATACCTCCAGTTGCACAGAACTGTTATGATAATACAACAGATTTAGTGAGGGAGGATGTTATGCCAGAGGTTATTGATCTCAAGAAGTTCATCAACTTTAAAGAGGACACGATCAGCAGACAGATGCTTGCTGACACACCAGAGATGAGGGTAGCCCTCATGTGTCTTGAACCAGGTCAGGAGTTGAAGCCCCACAGGGCCCCTCTCAGGCTTATGATGTACTGTGTAGAAGGCAAGGGGACCTTTCAGGTGGGAGAAGAGGAGATAGTGGCTGATGAAAAGACCGCCATCCTCTGTGAGCCAATGGTCCCACACGGATTCAGGGCCTCTCATGGTGTGAGGCTTGTAGTGATGGCAGTGGTGACCCCTGCTGAGGTGGAGTGATTATTTGAGCAGTATGTAAGTGGCCCCCAGGCCACCATCAACTGCCTTTGCTGTGGCATAGGCGATAATCCACTTCCTGAAGTCCCTCCTCAGCCAGTACAGCACGGCCTCCTTCAGCACTGGTCCCCGCGGAGACCTGAGCCCTCTTCCATGGATGATCTTTACACACCTCAGGCCCTCTTTCCGGCAGTGTCTGAGAAAGGCTTCTACAGCATCTTTTGCCTCGGGTGTGGTAAGCCCGTGCAGGTCAATGGAGTCCTGGACAGAGAATCTACCCTGATGCAGGAGTCGGGAGATGTTCTCTGGCTCAAGGAACAGGTCCTGATAATCAGGATTGACCCATTCTCTGTACTCCTGGGTCTTTGATATCTCAATGGATCTTCTACCACTGACTATATCAGCCAGGATCTGAAGATACTGGTTATCGGTGGTCGGTATCCGCTGCGGTCTTCTCACGGGTGATTTATATGGAATCTCTCTGAACTCCTTTATCTCTCTGACACCCTCCATCGCCTTCCTGAAGAGTTCTTCCTCATCTTCCGATGTGTCTGCCGGGCTCTTCCGTGCAGGGGCACTCTTGTGCTTCAGTTTTCCCCTCAGTTCCCTGAGTATCTCAAAGGGGCGGTATGAGAACTCTCTCATCTGATCCCCCTTCTAAGTTGTCTCTTACATTATAACACGATGTGTTAGAGAAATTTTCATGATAATCCCTAATTTACCGAAATAGAATGAATGTGTTTATGGCATGGAGGATCCACACAAAATTCTCTGATTTTCAGGATGCCCTGCCTCAAAACATGATTTAATGTGAAGATTTTTCAGGCAGGCAGTGCTGGACATAAAGAGGCAAAAGACAATCTCCGGATCTGTGTAAGGATTGCCATGAGTATATGAAATAGAAAACCGGATCTCTTTTCAGGCAAACAGGGAGGTCTCCTGCTCCAGTCTCTTTAGTTCCTTCAATAGGTTCTCTCTGTTAAACCTCTTACTACAAAGTGAAGATGTCTCTATCTTGGAGAGTTCTTCTTCAATCACCTCCTGCCTGTGCAGGTTATGGGCTATTCTGTCTGCCAGGCTGATAAGGTTAAGAATCTTAAAATGTGTCTTATCTGTGTCAGGTGCATGATGGAACCTTATCACGCTCTTTATCACTTCGGAGAAGTTCCATCTCTCTGCAAGCCTGAGACCGGCCACAGGATGATATTCATCTATAATCTTTTCAAAGTGGCTTTCGTTTAATCTGAGAGGTGTGAGATTTTCTAATAAAACTGTTTTCCCTACATCATGGAGTAGACCACAGACAAAAGCCTCTTCAGGGTCTTCAGCACAGTAAGGAGCAAGCAGGCGGGCGATGAGTCCAGTTAAAAGGCAGTGGTTAAGGACCATCTTTACCCTGGATGCATTCTTCGGGACTATGTTACTAAGTGCATGAATTGTTGCGATACTGATCAGTGAGTTTAGTCCAAAATAGACTACGGCCTGCTGTAGAGATGTTATCTTCTCATGTTTGGCATACAGGGCACTGTTTGCGATTTTAAGGATTTTTAATGTCAGTATCTGGTCTGACATTATTGTCTTTACCACTTCAGAGAGAGATACATCGTCTCTGTCCAATGCCTCCCTTAATTTGATGACAATGTCTGGTACCGGAGGTAGGTTTATCTTACCATCAGATATTTTGTCCAGCAGTTTTTGAACCCTCTCTGTCTCATCGTCCGAATCGTTCTTTCTGGACTCGTCCAGGACTTTTAGTGACTGTAAGAGCATAAAAGAAACATCGAGTTTTACAGGACTGTCAATTATCTCATCAGGAACCTCGTCTACAAATTGAAAGACTCCTTCAGTCCACTTCAATACATCCAGCAAAGCCTTTTCAACAATCTGGCGGAGAATTGATTCAATTGCCTCAAAGGTAGCGATCTTTTTTGAAATGATATATCCTGTGAGAGGGAGCCCCATTCTATGACATACTCTAAGAAGGTTATCAATTTCTGATGAACTAACAATATTGCATTGAACCAGTTGTCTTTCTAAGCACTCTTCATCTTTGTTTGATGAGACATATATTATCTTCCCATTCTGGATATAAAACCGTTTCTTTACATCTTCCTTTTTAACACTGAGAGTACCTGTCTTCTGACTCATCTCACACCACTGAAGTATGTCAGATACCCCCATTAAACTGAGGTCTCCATATACTCCGGACATCTCTGTTCGCCTTCCCCGATTTAAGAATCTCTATATTAGAGAATCGGACAATTCTGTAGAGTTCTTTACTTGAAAGAGGTTCTCAGAAGGAATCCATATGCCTAAGAACAGTTTCTATGAGTTCAGACTACGGGCTGACCTATTTGGAGTATAATATTATCCATGAGATGTCCCTATTGTGGAAGCCTCAAGGACAGGGTAACAGACTCGCGGCAGAGCAGAGATGGGATGGTGATAAGGAGGAGAAGGCTCTGTTTGGAGTGTAACAGGAGGTTTACATCCTATGAAAGGATAGAGGAGTCACTACCTGTTGTAATAAAAAAGGATGGCAGAAGAGAGGCCTTTGACAGAATGAAGATACTCACCGGTCTCAAAAAGGCATGTGAAAAGAGACCAATATCTATGGAGAGGTTGCAGGGCATAGTGGATAGTATTGAGAAGAAGGCGATGGAGATTAATGAACCTGAGATAACAAGCGTATGGATTGGCGAGCAGGTTATGCAGTATCTCAGAGAACTTGACAAGGTTGCATATGTGAGATTTGCCTCTGTTTATCGTGAATTCAGGGATGTAAAGGAGTTTGTAGACGAGATAAGTAGACTCTTCATTGAAAAAAGACAGAAATGACCCTCTGTGACCTCCTCTTTCCCCTCAATCTACCACATCTCACCTATAGAGTGCCTGAACACCTGAAGGGCGCGATAAGGACCGGTTATACTGTAGAGGCTCCGCTGAAAAACCGGATCAGACCGGCCCTTGTGGTGAGGATTTATGAAGGACAGGGGGAGGGTTTAAAGGAGGTCTCCAGTTTAAGAGATGACCTGCCGCCTCTGCCTGGCAGCCTCCTTCAACTGATGAGATGGGCCTCAGGGTATTACAGGTCTAAAGAGGGGCTGATCCTGAGAGCAATGCACTTCCCCGAGTTTACACTCCAGACAAAGAGAGAACCAAAGGAAAGACACCTCATAGATATACCTCTATGGGAAGAGCCACAGGGGTCTCCTTCTATCCTGAACGAGATCATGACCCTCACAAGGGAGGGCAGATACAGGGCATTTTTACTGAAGACAGATGACCATATCATCCAGAGGGGGATCATACTCAAGATAGTAAAGGAGGTACAGGCCGGGCATGGAATCCTGATCCTTTCCTCAGAGGTTGAAGAGGCCGACAGAATCTATGCCCTTTTAAGGAGTTGCATAGGAGAGGGGGTCTGTATCTTACACGGTGAGATGACCCGTGCACAGAGGAGCAGGACACTGAGGCACCTGGCTTCTGGAATGTGTAAGGTGCTGGTGGGCACGCGGAGTGCAGTCTTCGCACCATTGCCGAGGCTATCCCTTATTGTTGTTTCAGATGAACACAGCCCTTCATATAAAGCAGAAGGGGCGCCTGGATATCACAGCAGAGATGTCTCTATCATGAGGGCCTATCTCGAGAGATGCCCTGTGGTGCTACTGACCCCATGCCCTTCTACCGATGCCTACTATGGGGTCTTAAAGGGAAAGATCACCTTTTATGAATTCAGGCAGAGACAGAGGAGGTATTCCGTTGAGGTAAAAAGGGTATTGCCATCGAAGGGGCCTCTGACAGCAGGGACTCTGCAAGAGATAAGCAGGGCGCTACAGATGGGCAAACAGGTGATGGTGGTTCATCACAGGGTGGGATATAGCATGCTGAGGTGCCAGGAATGTGAACACCTCTTCTCATGTACTTACTGCAGTAAGCCCCTTGTTCTCCACAGGGGTGAGGCCCTCGTCTGCCACCTCTGCGGTTCAAGAGAGGAGATCCCCCTTGTATGTAGCAGGTGTGGGGGGATAAGGTTAACAGAGTATGGGGCAGGCCTGGAATTGCTCAGGGATAAACTGAGACAGAAATTGGGTGTCAACCCGAGGGGCCTGGAGGAGGTGACAAGGGGTGAGGCAGTGGGTCTTGTCTTGAGCACCCTGAGGAGGAAGACCCATGGAGAAAGGAAGTTTGATATGATTGTCCTTCTCAATCCAGACCTCTTTATCAATCTCCCAGAGTACAGGGCAACAGAGAGACTCATGCAGGGAATCTGTTACTTGAAGGAGTTGCTTGCTGAAGGAGGGAGGATGATATTGCTCAGTTCCATGCCCTGGCATGAGGTCTTCCGATATGTAAGGCGATGGGACTATATGGGTTTCCTCCTGAATGAACTCAACCTCCGGAAGAAACTCTCATTGCCTCCATATGAAAAGGCGGTGACCTTTGACCTCCATTTTAAAGAGCCTGTAAAGGAGGAATTTATGCACTCTTTAAAGGGACTGTTGAAGGGTGCAAAGGTGGTTGGCCCTGTCTTAACCGGTTCATATCTGAAGACCTACAGATATCTCGTAAGGATTACCATCCTCGGAAGAGAGAAGGCACTACAGTTAGAGGACTCAATAAAGGCTGTCGCGGGGAAGGCAGTTTTAAGGATAGATGTTGATCCTCTTGGTTTTTAATATACCTCTGGCCCTTTCAATATCCAGCAGTATCTGGGTCCGGAGTTGTTCAGGACCTTTAAATCTCCTTTCCCCTCGCAACCTCTCGATGAAATACACCCTTATCTCTTCTCCCAGCAGGTCTTTGCTGAAGTCCAGGATATGGACCTCGTAACTGGGTTCCTGGAGGCCAAAGGTAGGATTTTTACCTATATTTGCCACTCCGTCATATATCTGTCGCCCCACCCTCACCTTTACTGCATAGACACCCTCCTTTGGTATAACCTCATACTCTGTCTGAAGGTTCGCGGTGGGCACCCCAAGCAGATCAGCCCCTCTGCCACTGCCCTTTATCACCCTGCCCTTTATCGAATAAGCCCTTCCGAGAAGTGATGCGGCCTCATACACCCTGCCCCACCCCAACAGGTGTCTTATCCGACTGCTGCTGACAGGCACCCCTGCCACCTTGAGATTTCTTACCACATTCACCTTAAATCCATATTTCTTACTCAGTCTTCTGAGCAAGATCGTGTCACCTCTTTTGTCTCTGCCAAACCTGTAGTTATGGCCCACAAATAGATGTACCACTCCGAGACCTTCGAGCAGTATCCTCCGAACGAACTCCTCAGGCTCTAAACTGGCAAAGTCCCTGTTGAAATTAATCACTACCACAACATCGATACCTGACGCCTCTATGAGAGTGAGTTTATCGTCAAGCGGGGTAAGCATCTTTACCCCCCTGTCAGGGGCAAGGACCCTTAGAGGATGAGGGTGAAAGGTGATTACAAGGGATGTTCCACCTGTCTCAGAAGCCCTCTCCACCACTTTCTGGAAGATCTTTCTATGTCCTATATGGACACCGTCAAAATTGCCAACAGTTGCAACGGCCTTATTCAGGGGCAACTCGGTGCTGTTGAGACTACGGATCACCTTCATACTTACTTCAGCATATCCTTTATCTTCTGGATTACCTCCTTGGGTTTTGCTGTGGCCTTAACGAGATAACTGTCAGCCCCCAGATTATGGGCCTTCTCAATCTCATCAGGTATGCCTCGGGAGGTGAGCACCACTACCTTTATAGAGGAGGTTTCCGGATCTGACTTCACAGCCTGGAGGACTTTAAATCCATCCATAACTGGCATATTGAGGTCCAGAAGGACAAGATCAGGTCTGTCTTCTTTGATCATCTTCAATGCCTCCATCCCATTAGATGCAACCTTTACAGAATAACCCTCGGGTATAAGGAGGTTCTTGTAGATGTCCTGGAATATCTTTGCGTCATCCACAACAAGTATCTTCTTCATGTCCGCCTCCTTTGAGACATATTTTGAGGCAATGTAAAAGAGAGTCACTCAATAATATAGCAAAAATCCTGCCACTGACACCAGAAACGCATTAGATCCCCAGATCTGCCGATAGAAATACGATTAAAGATCATATCTGTCCAAAACAGGATTGAGGCAGAGGCGGTATGCCAAAAAACAGAGGTCAGAAGTCTGAAGTCAGGGGTCAGAAGACTAAGGAAAATTCCGACTTCTGACCTCTGATATCCGACCTCTGCTATTCGGCACACCGCCTGTGTATACTATTGCAGGTTATTTTGGACAGCAGTGATTAAAGATGTCTTTTGATCTAACGGCAATCTACGGGGAATCTGAGGAATATTGACTATTTCGTTGTTTATCTGTTTTAATTATATACTCCTTGCTCTCTTCAACCTGGAACTGGAGCATTCCAGGATGAGAAAGAGGGCTAAATATCCGAGAGGAGGTATATATGAGTTATAACTATTACGAGAGCGTGGTGATTATTGAACCCACACTGAGTGAGGAGGCCCTGAATGAGGCCCTCCAGAAGATACGTGACAAGATTGCCACAGAAGGAGGGGAAATTCTGAAAGAAGACTCCTGGGGCCGGAGGAAACTCGCCTATGAACTGAACAAGAGAACAGAAGGGTACTATGTATTTTTCACCATAAAGGCCCCCCCAACTCTTATCAAAAAACTGGAAGACTTCTACAGGCTATATGAACCTGTCTTCAAGTTTATGACTGTGAAGTTGAAGAAGAAGGCCGAGATAGAGGCACTAATGGAGGAGTTGAGAGGAGTCCAGGAAGAGAAAGAGGAGTCCCTGAATGTTTAACAGGATTATCTTGGTGGGCAACCTTACGAAGGACCCTGAGTTGAGATATTCACCCCAGGGCACACCTGTTGCCACAATGAGGATTGCAGTGAATTCAAGAGTCAAACAGGGTGAAGAATTTCGTGATGAGACACTGTTTATTGATACTATAGTGTTCGGGAGACAGGCAGAAACGGTTACACAGTACCTATCAAAGGGGCGAGGAGTGCTCGTGGAAGGGAGACTCAGGGAGAGAAGATGGGAATACGAGGGACAGCAGAGGAGCAAGTTTGAGGTGATAGCCAGCACCGTCAGATTTCTACCAAGAAGAGAAGATGCCTCTTCAGAGGCAGTTCAGGATATAGAACCACCTGAAGAGATAACAGACCTTGAACCATTTTAAAAGGAGGAAGAGATGATAAGGAGATTCCAGAGAAAATACTGTAAGTTTTGTGCTGAGAAGGTCCGATACATCGATTATAAAGACTACCAGATGCTGAGGTCATATATGACAGAGAGGGGAAAGATACTTCCCAGGAGGATTACAGGCACATGCCACAAACATCAGCACCAACTTACTACCGCAATAAAGAGGGCAAGAAACATAGCACTCCTCCCATTTATGGAGAAATAGGATGAGGATCCCGAAGTCATGGGTTATGCCCATGGCAAAGAGGATAATCAATGACCTCTTGCAGAAGGGCTATATAAAAAGCAGGGTGAAGGAGGAGGAACTGATTGAGGTAACCCATCAATTACTACTTGAAGAATTAACGGTTGAAGACAGATTGAACGAAGAGGTAAGAGAGATACTGAAGCAATATGAGGCAGAGATCGAGGCAAAACGGCTCGATTATAGAAAACTCTTTGAGATGACGAAGCAGAAACTGGTAAGAGAGAGGAATCTAATCCTATGAGACTCACAGATGAAAAGATAACCCATATGAGCCATATGGTCCTTAAAGGACTGAAAGAGAGAGGGATAATTGAATGCCTTGAGGACGAGGGAAAGATCAGAAAACAGATTCGGAGGTCTATTATTGAGGAACTCAAATTTGCCGATGAGATCGATGAAATTGTGAGGAATAAACTGCTTTCTTATTCAAAAAAGATTGTGGAAGGTTCACAGGAGTGGGAGGTACTCTACAGGAAATTCTTCAAAGAAGAGGAAGAAAAAAGGAGGGGCTTGGTCAGCACCTGATACATCTCTCCTTCTATCTGCTGCTTGGCTGTCTGGTTGCACTCCTCTATATCGGTTTAACAGGCTGGAAGACATATCTCTTCTTAACACTATTGATAGCCAATCTGGTTGGTACCTCCTATTCCTATTTCCGAAGGTTCTACAAGGACCCGGCCTTCGGGGTACTCCTCTGCCAGGTGGCTATGGAGGCCCTTTATTTATCAACAGGTGAGGGTCTCATCCATGTAGCAGAGATCCCGCTATTGATATCCCTTTTGCCAAAATACTCAATAAAAGGGATAGTTCTGCTCCTCTTATTACAGTTGCCTCTGCACCTGGGGGAGTTCTTTCCATGGAAAGGTATAAGAGGGCCGCTATTTTTATTCATTATATATATCAGTACTGCTATACCCTACATCTATCTCTACAATAGAGAGAGGGCCGTAAGTCGGTTCAGGTCTCTGTATGAAGGGCTTAAAAGACAGGCCGAAGAACTCTCTCATGACCGAATATCTGAAGAAGTTATTATAGGCGGCTACATGGAATATAAGAATCAGATACTGAGGGAGATAAAGAACCTGCTGAGAATCCTGGAAGAGGCACTTGTTGCAGATATGGTCAGGCTCTTTGTACCCTGGGAAGTGGAACCCCTGACCGGAGATGGGGAGGCCGATTCAGGGTCTGTCTTGATCCAGAAGGTCGACTCCCCTGAGGGCATACTGAAAGATGTGTATGAGGAGAAGAGACCGAGAATACTGAACCTTGACAGTAAGATCTCCAGAGCGGGGCTCGGATTTACTCCCCTGGACAGGGCATCAAGTATACTCCTCTGTCCCGTAATAGATGACAGTTTTTGCCTGGGGCTACTCGTGGCGGAGAGTTGCCGTTTTAGGGCCTTTGATCAGCAGGACCTGGGGGTTGCAGAAAGGGTCGCCTCACAGATAGGCCTTGTGATAAGGAGAGAGAGGGTGCTTGCAGAGATGAGTCTCAGCCAGAGGGGATTGCGTGCATTACACGAGGAGAGCACGAAACTCGTCCAGACACTTGAACTGGGTGATGTCATCCAGAGGGTGATCCAGAGTATTGAGAGGCTGTCTGGTGGGAATGCCCTACTCTTATTGAGAGAGGGAAGGCATTACAGGGTCTTTGGGGTAAAGGAATCCGAAAAATGGGAGATCCACAAGGACGCATTGCTTGAGATAGCCAAATCAAACAGAGGTCCCCTGTATTTTGAAGATCTACGGGACTTTAAAAGGCCCTTCACAGGACTTCCCCTGCAGGGTGTAAGAAGTTTGATCTGTTTTCCCTTCATACAGGGCTCCAGGATTGAGGGGTTTGCGATCGTATATTCTGAGAGACCCTCTGCCTTCAGCCCCTATCAGGTGAGTCTCGTTGAGGTCTTTGCAAATCACGCCTCCGAGAGCATATCGAGGTCGATGCTCCATGAACAGATGAAAAAGAGAGCGCTGACCGATGGCCTCACTGGACTATTCAATCACCGCCACTTCCAGGAGAGGCTGGAAGAAAATGTAAAGAGGGCATCAAGGTTTGGTGAAAGGCTTGCCCTATTACTGTTGGACATAGATCACTTCAAAAAGATAAATGATACCTATGGACATCCAGTGGGTGATCTCGTCTTGAAGAGAGTGGCCTCTCTCATCAGATCAACTGTAAGAGAGGTCGATATACCGGCCAGGTACGGAGGAGAAGAGTTCGGTATTATCCTGATCGGAGCATCCTCCAAGGAGGCCTACAGAACTGCCAGTAGGCTCAGGAAAAGGATAAAGGCAGAGAAGTTCTCAGCCCAGGGTATGGAGTTTCACATCACGGTCAGCATCGGTGTGGCCACTTACCCTCATGATGCTACAACAAAGGATGCCCTGATAGAGAGGGCAGACGAGGCCCTTTATACGGCTAAAGAAAGGGGTAGGGACAGGATAGTGCTTTCTGAAGATATATGTACCCCTATCTCCTGAACCAGTTCAGGATCTCCTTCGCCTCCTGCACACGGAGAACAAGGGCAGTTGATAAATAGACAATCACAGCACCCCCTATGAGACCAATAAGAAGAATCGCCCTCAATAGAAACCGTCCAGTGTTGAAGGCCTCAATCCCTGCACCTGCAAAACAGAAGATTGACATCAGCGATGAGGCGACCAGAACCTTCATCACCGTCATGACAATCCTTCTGCCATCTATCCTTTCAAGCCTCCTCCTCAACAGCAGAATGAGCATAGAGAAGTTTATCCATGAGGAGACCGCCATAGCAAGGGCGATACCTCCATGGCCGAGGTACCTCATAAGCAGAACACTTAACAGCAGGTTTAAGATAAGCGACAGAGAGGCTGTCTTCACAGGTGTCTTTGTATCCTGCATCGCGTAGAACACAGAGGCAGTGAGCCTCACACCAACTATTGCACATATCCCGAGACTATAGAACAGGAGGGCAAAGGCGGTGCCCTCTGTGGCCGCCCTGTCAAACTCTCCCCTTTGAAAGAGCACCCCGATTATGGGGACCCTCAGGACTAACAACCCGACGCTGGCAGGCACCGTGATGGTGAAAAGGACCCTCAGGGCATAGGAAAAGTCCTCTATCAGAGACTGTCTGTCCCCTCTGGAGGCCTGTTCTGAAAGACCTGGCAGCACTGCCATTGCCATTGCCACACCAAAGACACCTACTGGCAACTGAATGAGTCTCATCGCATAGTATAGATAGGTGACACTTCCATGAGGCAGAAAGGATGCAACAATGGTACCGATAAAGATATTGAGTTGGGAGACTGCAAGACCAAGGACCACCGGACCCAGCAGTTTCAACATCTTCCGGAGCCAGGGATCACGAAGGTTTAGTTCCAATCTGAAGGAATAACCCTCTCTGAGATAGGATGGAACCTGCGTGAGAAACTGCATGAGACCTCCGAGGGTTACACCCACTGCAGCAGCGATAAGTGGACTAATGCCAAAATAGAAAAGGATGATCAATGTGGATATAACCGTGACATTAAACCAAGCAGAGGAGAGGGCGGGGACAAAGAAGACCCTCCGTACATTCAGTGCACCCATCACAAAGGCTGCCAGAGAGACAAACAGCAAAAATGGCAACATCACCCTTGCGAGGTTTACAGTAATGGAAAACCTCTCCTCTTCAAAGCCGGGTGCTATCGTCTTCACTATAAGGGGGGTGAAGATTTCACCGAGCAAGACCACCCCTGTGACTGACAGAAGAAGAAAGGTGAATATCCTTGATGCAATCCTTCTGGAGCCTTCGTCTCCATGAAGGACCCTCACTTCTGACAGGACTGGTACGAATGCAGAGGATATGGAGCCTTCAGCAAATAGTTCCCTCAGGAGATTGGGTATCCTGAAGGCAACAAAGAAGGCGTCAGAGAATCCTGTTGCTCCCAGAAAGTTGGCTATTACCATATCCCTCAGGAACCCCAGTATCCTACTCAAAAGGGTGGCGGAGGAGAAGGCCCTTACAGCCCTTCCTATACCCTTGGCAGACATAGTTGCAATTATATAAAATTACTGTGTACGATTTCAGACCAAAACACGGTCTTGTGGTGCCATTTAGGGAAAGGAGAGATCCTGTGATGGTAACTTTAAGAGTTGTTACGGCCCTTCTTCTGGTTTTAATTACAATGCCCTGGGGATGCAAAGGGAGACAGGAGTCTCCAGAGGACCAGAGAGGTCCTGGGATTCAATCTAAAGAGCCTTCAGTAAGTGAGGATGAAGAGATGGTGGCGGATGCCACCAGCAGGATAGAGGAAATCTCCTTCAGACTCCTCCCGGAGAGGGCAAGTAAAGGGACAAAACTCACGGTTTATCCATCAATTGGGGGACCTGTCACATATCAATGGTATGTGAACGGAAGCCCCTACAGAAGTACCAAGGTCCCCTTCTTAGAGACTGCAGAACTGTCAAAGGGTGATGTTGTAAAGGCGGTCATCATTAGTGGTGACAGGAAGGTGGAGACCACAGAGGCATTAATAGAGAACTCCCCTCCCTCGGTAAAGACTCTGACTCTCGCAATCACAGAAATGACAGGTACCGAGACAACCGTGGAGGCTGAGGTGGAGGGAGAGGACCCTGATGGGGATCCGGTGATATTCCAGTATGAATGGATGATTAATGGTAAAAAGATTGACAACCCCTTCCCAACTTTAACAGCCTCTTTAAAGGGGGGAGACAGGGTTACACTGAAGGTGGTCCCTTCCGATGGTGAGGAGACAGGCCCTTCCATAACCAGAACAATTACAATAATAAACTCTCCACCCATTGTGGAACCGGACATAAACCTTTCACTGCAGGAAGATACCATTAAAGGCCATATAACTGCAGAGGACCCCGATGGAGACCCTATAAGGTTTATACTGAAAAAGGCCCCAGAGGGTATGTCTGTTGACGACTCCGGAAATATCTCCTGGAATGTGAAAGATATTGCTCCTGGTATATATCCGGTTGAGGTGGAGGTAGACGATGGAAGGGGAGGCAAGACCCATCTGAAGTTTGAGATAGAGTTAAAAGAGGAGGAGCAAAAGGTTATAATAAAATAAGTGGAGGGGTGGCCGAGTGGTTTAAGGCGGCGGTCTTGAAAATCGCTGTGGGGTAACTCCCCACCGTGGGTTCGAATCCCACCCCCTCCGCCAGACACACAGAAAGGAGGACAGATGCTGGAAAGGACAGTCGATCGTAGAGGATTCACATTGATTGAACTCCTCGTGGTCATGGTGATTCTGGGTATGCTTGCAGCACTGGTGGGCCCAAAACTCTTTCCGAAACTCGGTAAGGGGAAACAGGCTGCAGCAAAGACCCAGATAGCCCTTATTGAGGAGGCCCTTGATCAGTTCAGGCTCGATGTTGGGAGGTATCCAACCACATCAGAAGGGCTCAGGGCACTGATTGAGGACCCTGGCATAGAGGGCTGGGATGGCCCCTACTTAAAGAAGAAGGTGATACCCAAGGACCCCTGGGGGAGGGAATATCAATACCAATCTCCCGGCACCCACGGGGAGTATGATCTCTTCTCCTATGGCAGGGATGGTGCCCCAGGTGGTGAAGGTGAGGATAGAGACATCACGAGTTGGGAGCAGTAGGGGCTTTACCCTCATAGAACTCCTTATAGTACTGCTGATCATCTCGGTGGCGTCCTCAGTTGTTGTTATCTCAATAGGGGTTGCCAATAAAAAGACAGTGCTCAGAAGGGCGGCAAGAGAGACATTTCTTCTCCTGAGGCATGCCAGAGAGGTCTCTGTGATGGAGAAGAGACCCGTCAGGTTTGAACCCCTGGAAGACCACTCTGGGTTCAACCTGACAGATGTTACAGGAACCACCATTGCTTCATACTCTCTCCCTGAAGGCTTTACCTTAGAGGCAGAGGAGGTCACCTTTTTCCCCTTTGGCAACTCCACTGGAGGAAGGGTCCTTTTAATGGACATGGAAGGTCGAGCCTATGAGATACTGCTTGAGCCAACCACAGGTGAGATCCGCCTCGGGACCCGCTGAAGGGGGGTTCAGTCTTCTTGAGGTCACCGTGGCCCTTGCCATCCTGGGGCTGACGGTGGTATCTCTCTTTCAACTCTTTTCAATGGGGATGAGGGGAGTTAAAAAGAGCGAATACTATTCAGAGGCCCTTATAATTGCCGAGTCCATGCTTGATGAGGTCTACGGGATGAAGGACCTCGAGGAGGGGGAGAGGACCTTCCAGTATCAGGAGATAGTGGCCACAAGGACAATTATTGAGATCCCTCAGGAGGAGCCCACACCCTTTAAGGAGTACGAGACAAAGATCCGAGTAAGATGGCCTCCAGGGGGACTGCTTACCCTGCAGTCGACCCGTGTGGTTTTTAATGAGAAGAGGTGAAACAGGTTTCACTTTAGTTGAGTTAATTATATCCCTCAGCATCGGTGCATTGTTGCTTCTCATAATTGGAGGTGCCATGTTGCTCGGTTATCGTTCAGAGGAGAAGGCCAGTGAAAGGACGGAAAGGGCGATGATTTACCGGACGACCTCAGAGAAGTTGAGATGGCTCCTGAAGGGGATATATCCCTTCAGGAGGCGGTCTCCTTCAGGTTCCGAATTGTACTTCAATGGAACCAGTGAGGGCGTGGAGTTTGTTACAACAAGTACCATAACACAGGATGACTCGCTTCTTGAACAGTCAGGTATGAAGTGGGTGAGATTGTATCTCGAATCTGATAAACTGATGGTGAAAGAGAATTACTTCTTCTTGGAAGATGTAGAGGACAGAGAGCCTGCAAATGAATATACTCTCTTGAAGGATGTCACCGAATTGAGTATCCAGTATCTGGATACATCAGAGGAGCCTGAGGGGGAATGGGTGAGTTCCTGGTCATCTGAAGAGAGGGATACCCTGCCCTCTGCAATAAGGATCAACCTGAAAATTAAGTACAGAGAGGAAGAGATAGAACTGCCCCCCTTAGTGGTCAAGATAATGACCTCTCGGTGAAAGGCCTACCTGACAGTACTGCCTGGAGGCACATCCCTCTCAGGCGTGATAAGCACTATGTCCCTGTCCTGTCCTGTGGCCAGTATCATCCCCTGAGACTCAACACCCATGAGGGTGACAGGCCTGAGGTTCACCACCACAACCACCTCCTTGCCGATGAGTGATTCAGGTGTATATGTGGTCCCTATTCCTGCCACCACCTGGACCCTCTGCCCCACATCAACCACCAACCTGAGGAGTTTCTTTGAGCCCTTCACTCTTTCGGCCTCTACCACCCTGCCCACCTTCATCTTCACCTTTGAAAAATCCTCAAATTCTATAATCCCTTCACCCCCTGTCTCCTCTTTTCGTTCTCCACTCTTTTCAACTTTGGCCTCACCCCTCTTAGGAACAATCCTTGGAAAGAGTTGTTCTGGACCTGAAACCTTAGTGCCTGGCCTCATACCTCCCCATTGCGCCATTTCCCTGAGAGTTGCCTCAAATCTCTCATATCCGAGCATCCTGTAGAGCCTTTCGGCCGTCTGTGGTATAAAAGGCCAGAGGTAGATGGCTATAAACCTGAGCCCTTCCACCGCAGTATAAAGGACCGTAGAAAGTCTATCCCTGTCTTCCGGTCTCTTTGCTAATGCCCATGGCTGGTTTGTGTCTATATATTTGTTCAGATAGTCAATCAGTCTCCATATCTCATCAATCGCCCTCTGGAAGGAGAGTTTATTTAGGTGTTCCTGGAGCATCGGCAGTATGCCCTCGGATAGCCTTTTCGCCTCTTCCTCTACCCCCGATGGCTCAGGCACAACAGAGTCTGTGTATCTCTGGAGCATTGTGAGGGTCCTGCTCACAAGATTGCCGAGGTCATTGGCAAGGTCACTGTTTATCCTCCCCACGAGTGCCTTTTCGGAGAAATCCCCATCACTGCCAAAGGGCACCTCTCTAAAGAGAAAATACCTGAAGGGGTCAACCCCATACTCTTCAACCACCTTCTCAGGGTCAACCACATTCCCGAAGGATTTCGACATCTTCCTGCCTTCGACCGTCCACCACCCGTGGGCAAAGATGTTTCTCGGTAGCGGCATATCTAAGGCCATCAGCATAGTAGACCAGTAAACCGCATGAGTGGTGAGGATGTCCTTACCAACGATATGGTGGTCAGCAGGCCACCACTGTACATCCCTGTCAGGGGCCAGGTATCGGGTGGCTGAGTAGTAATTTATCAGGGCATCAAACCATACGTATGTAACAAACCCATCATCAAAGGGTAGAGGTATACCCCATGGCAGTCTCTTCCTTGGTCTCGAGATGCAAAGGTCACCGAGGGGTCTTGAGGTGAGAAACCCGAGTACTTCATTCCTCCTCGTCTCAGGTAGTATATACTCGGGATTCTTCCTGATATAATCAATAAGTGGCTCCTGATACCTGGACATTAGAAAAAAGTAGTTCTCCTCCTCGAGTTCCTCAACAGGTCTGCCACATTCAGGACACTTGCCATCTTCTAATTCCTTGGTGGTCCAGAATCTCTCATCAGGTGTACAGTACCACCCCTTATAGGGTCTCTTAACTATTTCTCCTTTTTCGTAGAGTTTCTGCAGGACTTCCTGTACCACTGCCTTATGTGCCTCATCGGTGGTCCTTATGAAGGCATCATTTGAGATGTTTAAGGTCTTCCACAGTCTTTTGAAGTTGAGGACCATCCTGTCAGCATGCTCCTTTGGCGAAAGACCCCTGCTTTCAGCAGCCTTCTGGACCTTCTGGCCATGTTCGTCAGTGCCGGTGAGAAAGAAGACCCTTCTGCCCATCAGCCTGTTAAACCTTGCAAGTATATCTGCGGCGATTGTTGTATAGGCATGACCAATGTGTGGCAGATCATTTACATAGTAAATCGGCGTGGTCACATAGAACTTCTCCATCCTCAGTGCCTCCTCCTCTTGTGCTTTTTTCTCTTTCTCCTTCGTCTCCTCTTCTCTGACCTGGCCTTTCTATTCCTGTGCTCGTCATGGGTGTCTCCACCCGTTTTTGGTCCGTGCTGCCTGTTGTCCCTTTGTGGCTCCTGCTGGGGGCCTAAGGGTTCATGAGGTTGAGACCCCTCTGGCAACTCTCTCTCCACCTGGGTAGAGGTCTCTCGGACATCGGTAGTATCCGAGCTGGTAAGAACCTCAGTATCGGACCCTTCCTCCGTTTCCTCAACCACCTGGTCAAGCAGAGAAGAGACTGTATCAGAGGGACATTCTTCACAGAAGACACCCTCTTCTGATTCTACTACAATTTCGTCTTCTCCCTCTATCGTCCCTTCATACTCATAACTCAGACAACACATCAACCTTCCACATACCCCTGTCAATTTTGCAGTGTTTAGAACGATCTGCTGTTCCTTTGCCATCCTGACGGAGATCGGAACAAAACTGTCCAGGAAACTACAACAACAGAGGGGCCTTCCACAGACACCAAGGCCTCCAAGCACCTTTGCCTCATCCCTCACCCCTATCTGCCTCATCTCTATCCTTGTCTTGTACTTTGCTGCAAGGTCCTTGACAAGTTCACGAAAGTCTATTCTTCCATCGGCAGTGAAATAGAAGACGATTCTTCTCCTGTCGAGCATCACCTCTGTAGAGACCAGTTTCATGGGTAGTCCCCTTGCCTTTATCCTCTCAAGACAGAATCGAAAGGCCTCCTCCTCCAGGTTTCTGTTGTCTGCTTCGGCCCTGAGGTCTTCTTCTGATGCCTTCCTTATGATGCTCTTGATCTCGCCCTGCACCGATTCATCAGCCACTTCCTTGATCACAGTGCCGATGGTCAGACCAAACATCGACTCTACTACCACCCTATCTCCCACTTTTATATCCGGGTCTTCTGTCTTGAAGAAAAAGACCTTACCGCAGGGACGGAATCTAACCCCAAGGATTCTTGTACATGTAGATTCTTTGGTGTTCATTTCAATAGTCTCCTTATTTCTACTTCTATCACGTTCTGCACCAAGGCCGTGTTTGGATTATAATGTAGATTCTCTTTAATAAAAGAGAGGTTATTATACACATCTATTATATCTGTTGTAGTGATGGTATTTGAGCCTCTTCTGACCAGTCTCTTGTTGTTTAAATTTAATAGCAACCTCTCTTCTCCAGTACATCTGTATACCAGCAAATCTCTGAGTATTGTGCGGAGTATTTCGATCATTTCAGATATCTCTTCTCTATTCAGTCTTCCTGAAGATATGCCATCCCCTTTTAAGAGCCCTTCTGTCACCTCCAGATGGGGCTTCATCTTCATAGCAAGACCGGGTCTGCCCATCACCAGCCTGCTGAGCGAGATTCTCTCAGATTCTGTCAGTTCAGGGAACACCCTTTTCAAGACCTCTTCGGTCTGCTCTTGAGACAGCAATTGAAACGAGATATTCAGACACCTTGACCTCACTGTAGAGGGAAGCATGAAGGGACGACTGCTTATGAGTATTATAAGGCTGTGTGGAGGTGGTTCCTCAAGTGTCTTCAGGAAGGCATTGGCTGCCTGAAGGGTCATTGTTTCGGCATCGTCCACCACAAGTGTCTTCAGAGGTGCCTCTAGGGGTCTCATTTTCAGAAAATCCTGTGCCTCTCTCACCTTTTCTATTGATATAGTGCCTTCTGGTTCTATAAGTAGGAGGTCAGGATGATTGAGATTCTGGAGGTTCCTGCAGACCCTGCAGAGTCCACAGGAGTCTGTCCCGTTATCTCCTCCTCTGTCTATACAGTAAAGGAATTTTATAAATTCGATCGCAAACCTCTTCTTCCCTATCCCCTCCTCTCCGCTGAAGAGGTAACTGCTGGCGAGTCTCCGTCTCCTGTGTGCCTTTAAAAGCAGGTCCTTCTGTCTGTCATGCCCTATCACATCATTGAACAGCCCCATTTTCCTCCACTCTGCCTATGCTCACCAACCTGTCATCCTCACCTATATCCATCAGTTTTACCCCCCTTGTATTTCTCCCCATCTGGGGTATATTTGACGCCCTTATCCTTATCAGTTTGCCGGTCATGGAGAGGAGCACCACCTCATCTTCCTCATCCACCTGTAGTATCCCGATGGCATTGCCCGTCTTCTCACTCACCTTTATTGAGATCACACCCTTGCCCCCTCTGCCATGCAGGGGATACTCCTTTACTGGCGTCCTCTTTCCATACCCTTTCTCGGTTACAGTAAGCAGTGATGCCTCTTCACGAAGGACCTCAGCAGAGACCACCCTGTCATCACCTCTCAGGGTTATCCCTTTTACTCCCTTTGCAGTTCTTCCCATCGGTCTTACGTCCTCCTCCCGGAACCTTATCACAAACCCCTTACTGGTGCCAATCAGAAGGTCGTTTGTACCGGTTGTTCTCCTCACCGCGATCAATTCATCACCCTCATCTAAGCCTATGGCGATTATGCCCTTTGACCTCGGATTTCCGAAATCGCTCAGGGGTGTCTTTTTTACTATCCCATTCTTTGTAAACATCACCAGATATCCCTCTGAAAAATCCTTCACCGAGAAGGCTGTGGTCACCTTTTCGTCCTCTTGCAGTGGGAGCAGATTCACAATCGCCTTACCCCTGGAGGACCGGCCGGCTTCTGATATCTGATAGACCTTCAGCCAGTAAAGTCTCCCCCTGTTGGTAAAGAGTAGAATATAATCGTGGGTGGAGCCGATAAAGAGGTTCTCCACATAATCCTCTGCCTTTGTCTCCATTCCTGAAAGGCCCTTCCCGCCCCTCCTTTGACTTCTGTATTCACTGAGAGGGGTCCTCTTTATATATCCTGAATGTGTAATCGTTATGACCATATCCTCCTCTGTTATAAGGTCTTCAATGGTGATCTCCTTCACCTCTTCCACAATCTCGGTTCTCCTCGAGTCTCCATATTGTTGCTTTATATTTATAAGTTCATCTCTGATGATCTGGTTTACCAGTGTCTCGCTTTGAAGGATCTCTTTCAGACGCTCGATCTCTTTTATGGTCTCCTCGTAATCCTTGACTATCTTTTCTCTTTCAAGACCGGTAAGCCTCTGGAGCCTCATGTCAAGGATTGCCTGAGCCTGTATCTCTGTAAGGGGGTAACGGCTTATGAGGGAGAGTTTGGCCTCCTCAGGGGTTGAAGAGGCCCTGATGAGATTTATTATCTCATCTAAGTAATCAAGGGCTATTTTTAGTCCTTCAAGGATATGGGCCTTTTCTTCTGCCTTTCTCAGGTCAAATCTCGTCCTTCTGAGGACGACCTCTCTTCGGTGTTGCAGGAAGTGGTTCAGCATCCTCCTCAGACTCATAATCCTGGGTTGTCCCCCTACAAGGGCGAGCATAATGATCCCAAAGGTGGTCTCCATATGGGTGTGCTTGTAGAGTTGGTTGAGTATCACCTGGGGCATCTCCCCCCTTTTTAATTCCAACACCACTCTTATACCATCTCTGTCGGACTCATCCCTTATCTCGCTGATCCCCTCTATCTTCTTCTCCTTTACCAGTGATGCTATCTTCTCAATCAGCCTCGCCTTATTCACCTGGAAGGGGATCTCTGTAATAATAATCTGCTCAGCACCCTTAGGAGTTCTCTCAATTCTCGCCTTTGCCCTTATCCTGATGGTCCCTCTGCCATGTGTGTAGGCCTCTTTGATACCCTCTACACCGTGGATAACGCCACCTGTTGGGAAGTCCGGCCCCTTCACCTTCTCCATCAGTTCATGAACAGTTGCATCAGGTTTATCTATCAGTAGCAAAAGGGCATCTACTACCTCTGAGAGGTTGTGGGGAGGAATGTTTGTCGCCATACCAACGGCTATACCTGAGGCCCCGTTAATAATCAGGTTGGGGACCCTTGTGGGGAGGACAACAGGCTCTGTCGTTGTCTCATCAAAGTTTGGTACAAAGTCTACAGTCTCCTTGTCTATATCTCTCAGTAACTCCTCTGCAATCCTGGCCAGACGTGCCTCGGTATAACGATAAGCGGCCGGGGGATCTCCATCTACAGACCCGAAGTTGCCCTGGCCGTCTATCAGGGGATATCTCATATTGAAATCCTGGGCAAGCCTAACCAAGGCATCGTAAACGGCAGAATCACCATGTGGATGATACTTCTTCAAGACCTCCCCAACAACACCTGCACATTTGGAGTACCTACGACCGGGGAGAAGGCCTTCCCTAAACATTGCATAGAGTATTCTTCTCTGGACGGGTTTCAGACCATCCCTCACATCAGGAAGTGCCCTGCCTATAATGACGCTCATTGCATAGTCAAGATAACTATGCTTCATCTCCTCTTCTATGCTTATAACATTGAGCATTGGACCTCCGTCTTCCATGTGGGGTCAACATAGTAGAGTGAAGACCCTTTAATTATACTCTACTTACAAGGATCCGGGCAAATTCAGGTTGGATCAGGGATAATCTCCGTGAAGTGTTATAATGCTACCAGATAAAGGGTATCTATTGTCCCACCATATCTCTAATATCCCCTTCGCCACAACATAAAACTCCATGATACTGCCAGCAGTGCCGATATGGTTGCTATACTGAATCCAGCCCTTAAGGAACCTATCAGGTCTGATACAATGCCTGCTATAAAAGGTCCACCAATCTGGCCCAGCCCGAAGACAAATGTTGCCAATCCAAATACCGATGAAGCCATCTTAGAACCCACTATATCACCAATTAAGGCCGCAACTATAGATGGAATACTGAGGGATACAAGACCAAAGAGAGCAATGGAGAGGATGATTCCCCATGGAAAAAGGAGTTTCAATGCAATCAATGAATAGGCGATGCTTTGGGAGAAAAAGACCATCATTAGTGTCCTGGCTCTTCCCACCCTGTCCGACATTGTCCCAAAAACAGGACCGGCCAGTAAACTCAAAAGGCCGACCCATAACCAGTACTTACCGGCTTCAGGTTCTGACATACCACATTCATTGACAAGAAAAGAGACGAGAAAGGTTATGTATACCACGTAACTGAACCCGAAGAGGAAATACAAACCAAAGGTAAGCAGGACGTCACCATTGAATACCTCTCTGGTCATTCTTCTGACGTTCCCGTTCCTTAAGGAAACACGGTCTCTGATGAATAAAAAGGCAAGAAATGAGACTAAGATTACAAGGAGTCCAAAAAATTGCCACCCCCTCTTCCACCCGTAGACAGGGTTGAGTTTATTCATGTAAGGCACGGCAATACTGCTAAGGACTATCCCCATGGCACCTCCACTAACCAGAATACCTGCTATCATCCCTCTCTTCCTGGATTCGAACCACTGTGTCACGAGGCCCATCAAGGGGACATTTGAAGAGCCGCTTCCGAGCCCTGTTAAGGTGTACAGGAGGCAGATTATCAGGAAGGTCTCAGTTTCACCAATAAAGTACATGGATAGACCGGCTACCAGCAGAGATAAAAAGACTGTTAATTGAGTTCCTCCATACCTCAAGATCATTCCACTTGCCAGGGCGGTAAGTAAATAACCAAAAAAATTAAGTGTACTCAACAGCCCCATCTGTGAATAACTCAGACCAAGTGATTTTGACATGGATGGGAGTAACATACCAAGGGCAAATCGTCCGAGCCCGATACTGGCAAAAACCCCAAGCATAGAAACGATCACAATAGCCACTCTCATTAAACTCAATAATACAATATCAAAGGACTTAGAAAGAAGATAGCAGACTTATTGGAGGCGGACAGATCTTCTGGACTGGGGAATGTAAAAGGGAGAAAGGACCCGGGGCAAGCCGAGTCCCCAGCGCTCAATTATTCAAGTATCTCTAAAACGCAGCGTTTCCCTATCTTGGTACCCGCTGCGGAGAGTATTGTTCTCATGGCCCTTGCTGTTTTACCCTGTTTGCCAATCACCTTCCCGAGGTCACTGGGTGCAACCCTCAACTCGAAGACAGTGGTCCTCTCACCATCCACCTCTTTCACATTAACCTCTTCAGGTCTGTCCACCAGTGCTTTCACCATCGTTTCCACCAACTCTTTCATTTAACCACCTCCATAAGATTTGATTCGGCTGCCTAAAGGCCAGCCCTCTGCAGTAACCTCTTGACAGAATCACTTGGTTGGGCTCCTCGCTCCAGCCAGTATTTAACCCGCTCCGGGTCAATCTTTACCTCTGGGGGGTCCTTCAATGGATCATAATAACCGAGCATCTCAATAAAGGGGCCATCTCTTCTTGCCCTTGAATCTGCTACCACCACTCTGTAGAAGGGTCTGTTTCTCGCACCCATCCGAGTAAGTCTGATCCTAACCACTATCTACCTCCACTAATAGTATATTAAAATTATAATTCCTCATCTGTTTTTTTTTCAAATACCTCAGAAGGGGATAAACCTCGGTAGTCTCGGCATCCCCTTCCCCCCTTTGAACATCTTCAGCATCCTCTTCATCTCTTTATACTGCTTAAGGAGCCTGTTTACATCTGCTACTGAGGTGCCACTTCCTCTTGCGATCCTCTTCTTTCTACTACCATTTATAATATGGGGGTACTTCCTCTCCTTTGGTGTCATAGAATTTATGATAGCCTCTATTCTCTTAAACTCTCTTTCGTCTACCTTGATATTCTTCAACTGTTTGCCTATGCCCGGTATCATAGAGAGGAGGTTTTCCAGTGGCCCCATTGATCTTATTTTCCTCAGTTGCTCCCTAAGGTCTTCCAGGTCAAAACTCTCCTCAAGGATCTTCTTCTGGAGTTTTTCTGCTTCTGTTTCTGTGACTGTCTGCTGGGCCTTCTCAATCAGGCTGAGTACATCTCCCATCCCGAGTATTCTGGAGGCCACCCTGTCAGGATGGAAGGGTTCAAGCATATCGATCTTCTCTCCAACACCCATAAACTTGATGGGCTTTCCTGTAACTGAACGGATAGAAAGGGCAGCACCACCCCTTGCATCACCGTCCATCTTTGTGAGGATTACCCCGTCAATACCTATCTCCTCGTTGAAACTCTTTGCTATATTCACCGCATCCTGCCCTGTCATGGCGTCAGCCACCAGGAGTGTCTCTGTAGGACTGACTGCCTGCTTGATATTCTTCAACTGCTCCATTAGGGACTCATCGATATGGAGACGGCCTGCTGTATCAAGTATCAGGATGTCCCTGGCATTTTCCCTTGACCACGAAATCGCCTCCTTGGAGACCACTACCGGGTCCTTTGTATCCTTTTTGGTGAATACCGGTATGTTAATTTGAGCCCCCAAGGTAATTAATTGCTCTACAGCAGCAGGCCTTTGCAGGTCTGCTGCCACAAGCGCGGGCCTTCTACCCTGACGGTTAAAATAGTAGGCGAGTTTTGCAGCAGTGGTGGTCTTACCCGAGCCATGTAGCCCCACCATCATGATCACCGTAGGAGGATTTGGCGAGAGATGAATCTTTTCTGCACTGCCTCCAAGAAGTTCAATCAACTCCTCGTGCACTATCTTTACCACCTGTTGTCCTGGGGTAAGACTCTTCAGGACTTCCCTGCCTATCGCCTTCTCTTTCACCCTTGAGATGAACCCCTTCACAACCCTGAAGTGTACATCGGCCTCCAGCAGGGCAAGCCTTATCTCCCGCAGAGCAACATCTACGTCCTCTTCTTTCAGGTATCCCTTACCCTTCAGTTTCCTGAATACTTCCTCTAATCTGTCACTTAATGCATCAAACATCAGAGCAGTGCCTCTATCTCTTTTTTGAGTGAGTCCTCAAGACCCTCGTAGTATCCCATTACTTTCTTTGCCACTCTCAGTTCCCTGTCGAGTAGAAATATTGTGGGTATACTCACAATCCCATACCTCCTGCTCACCTCTCCATCATCAATAAGGACCCTGTAACTCACATTATACTCATTTATAAATTCCTTAAGCCTTTCTCTAACATCATCCCCGTTGTCCATGCTTATACCGAGTATTACCAGGTCCTTTCCAGAAAACTCTTTCTGTAGATGTTGTAGTTCAGGTACAGAGAGTCTACAGGGAGGACACCATGTAGCCCAGAACTCCACAAGGACCACCTTCCCCCTAAAATCTGAAAGGCTTATCCTATCTCCACTTATGTCCTGTAATGTAAACTCAGGAGCAGGTTTTCCCTCTACCGCCGCTCTGTTACCCCTCTCGCAGGAGTAAACAAGAGTGATCAGCAGTGTAAGAACTAAGAGGGTCCTCTTCATAATCTCTATGAACTGAGTAACTGGTCTATCTTCGCCTTGAGTTGAGACTTTGGGACAGCGCCTACAATCTGGTCAACCTTCTGGCCATTCTTGAAGAACATCAATGTGGGAATACCCATAATCTTATATCTACTGGCTACGTCTGGATTTTCGTCTGTATTCAGTTTGCACACCTTCAGTTTACCTGCATATTCCTTTGCTATCTCCTCAACAGTAGGGGCGATCATCCTGCAGGGCCCACACCATACAGCCCAGAAGTCCACCATAACCAGTCCATCTGCCTTCAGCACCTCCTGATCCCAGGTTGAAGAGTTCACCTCAACGATACCCTCTGCCATCTCATACCTCCTGTATTTTATTTCAGGCTGTCAGACAGCCATTGGAACCAGGCTTGCAGAAATTTTATTATATTCTTTACTTAAAAACGTTGTCAAATTTATCTAGGACAGCCGGATTTGTCGTTTAGGAATGACTGTCTACTGACTACGGTCGAATGGCAATTTTGGGGCTCAAATTAGGGGTTGACTTTTGCTCAACTTTAATGTTATTACTTATAGGCTTTTTAAACCTGAAGGTTTAAAGTTACTACACTCTTATTGTTTCGGTATCAGAATGTTTCGGTATCAGAAGGAGGAAGAATGGCACTTTTGACTTTCAGGGGTGGCGTTCATCCACCAGAACACAAGGAACTCTCCAACAAAAAGCCGATCCAGCCCCTTACACCTCCAAAACTGGTGACCATACCACTTGTGCAGCATATCGGTGCCCCCACAAAGCCTGTGGTATCAGCAGGACAGGAGGTCAAAAGGGGTCAGTTATTAGCCGAGCCAACCGGTTTCGTCTCGGCAGCAGTGCATGCCTCTGTCTCTGGTAAGGTCCTCTCGATATCTGAGACTGTAAATCCGATGGGCAGACCTGTACCGGCAGTTGTGATAGAAAACGATGGCAGGGATGAATGGATAGAACTGGAGGAAGACCCTGAGTACCTGAGCCGGCCTCCGGATGTCCTGAAGGAGAGGATACAGAGGGCAGGGATAGTAGGCATGGGGGGTGCAGCCTTCCCAACCCATGTAAAACTCTCCCCTCCCAAGGAAAAACCGATAGATGTTGTTATCCTTAATGGGGCAGAATGTGAACCCTATCTCACAGCCGACCACAGACTCATGGTGGAACGCCCCAGAGAGATTATTGAGGGTCTTAAGATCATAATGAGGATACTTGGAGTGGAGAAAGGATATATCGGGATTGAAAACAACAAGCCCGATGCGATTGACAGAATGAGGGAGGCAGCCGAAGGGGAACCGATAGAGGTGGTTGCCCTTCAGGTGAAGTATCCCCAGGGTGCTGAAAAGATGCTGATCAAGGCTATAACTGGCAGGGAGGTACCTGCAGGCGGGCTCCCCATGGATGTGGGTGTAGTTGTACAGAATGTGGGCACCTCCTATGCGATTTATGAGGCATGCAGATTCGGCAGGCCCCTTATAGAGAGGGTGGTCACGGTGACAGGCAGAGGAGTAAAAGAACCCGGCAACTTCCTCACAAGGGTGGGGACACCTATAGGAGAACTGATAGAGGCAGCGGGTGGTCTTGCCGACAGGGCAGTCAAGATCGTGATGGGTGGGCCAATGATGGGCTTTGCCCAGTACAGCCTTGATGTGCCTGTTACAAAGGGGACTTCAGGTGTCCTTGTGTTGAGTCCTGCTGAATATGTATCTGCTGACTCCTACAGGGCGTGCATCAGGTGTGGTCGTTGCATTGATGCCTGTCCGATGGGGTTGATACCCTCTATGCTCAGTATCCTTTCTGAAAAGGGCTTCTACGAGGATACAAAGGAGTACAACCTGTTTGACTGTTTTGAGTGCGGTACATGCACATATGTATGTCCGGCCAAGAGGCCTATAGTGCAGTTGATAAGACTTGCCAAGATGCTGGTAAAGAGATAAAAGGAGTGTGAGATGGCAGTAGCAAGAAAAGAACAGGAACTGGTCGTTTCGGTATCTCCTCATATAAGGAGTGAGGAGACCGTCGCAAGGATAATGTGGACCGTCTCTCTGAGTCTTCTGCCCGCCTTTGTGATGGGTGTGTACTACTTTGGCCCCAGGGCCATCTTTGTGACCGCGCTCTGCATTGTGGGGTCCCTCTTCAGTGAATGGCTCGTCCAGAAGATGACATCCCGCCCAGTCACCATCTCTGACGGTAGCGCCTTCCTGACAGGGCTGCTGCTCGGGATGAATATGCCTGCCACAGCGCCATTTTACATCCCCCTGGTCAGTTCATTTGTGGCGGTTGCGATCGCAAAGCAACTGTTCGGGGGCCTCGGTTATAACATCTTCAATCCTGCCCTTGTAGGCAGGGCCTTTGCCCTGATCACATGGCCCAGGGCGATGACGACATGGATTGAGCCTTCGGCTGCCTTTGTAGGGATGGATGCAAAGACCACAGCAACACCTCTCGGTTTACTGAAGGAGGAAGGAATGAACCGCCTGCTGGAGGTCTTTGGAGACAGGATCACCCTCTACACACAACTACTCATTGGCCACAGGGCAGGTTCCTTAGGAGAGGTCTCTGTAATAGCAATACTCCTGGGTGCAGGCTTTTTGCTTATAAAGAGATACATCACCTGGCATATCCCTGTCTCCTATCTGGCTACAGTAGCGGTACTGGCATGGGTCTTCGGTGGGAAGGAGGGTCTCTTTACAGGCGATCCTCTTGTACATCTGTTGAGTGGGGGTCTGATGCTTGGGGCATGGTACATGGCAACTGACTATGTGACCTGTCCGTCTGTCAGGAAGGGGCAGATCCTCTTCGGCATAGGCTGTGGCTTTCTCACCATGTTAATAAGGCTCAAGGCGGGGTACCCCGAGGGTGTTATGTTTGCGATACTGCTGATGAACTGTCTCACACCACTGATTGACAGAAACCTGAAGAGCAGGGTATTTGGCGAGAGAAAGGAGGCGAAGAAGTGACACCAAAGGACATCCTTAAGATCACCCTGAACCTTGTTGTCCTGTATCTGGCGGGAGGGCTTCTGCTTGCCGCTGTTTACGCCAAGACCTCGCCAATAATCTACAGGAACAATGAACTCGCAAAGGCACAGGCTCTGCAGGAGATGATGCCAGAGGCTGATGAGATATGTTATATCTATGAGGTGAATGATGAGACATTAGAGAAACTGAAAAAAAAGGGTGTGCCTGAAAGCATAATAGGAAAACTTGAGCAACTGAAGGGTAGCAGATTCATACAACCAAAGGATACCTTCGTACAGACACTGAAACAGTACCTGTCTGAGGCGGAAGTGGAGGAGTACAAGCCGGAGTTGACAAAGGCCCTACAGGTGAATGAGTGGTTCCCTCACGGCAAACATGCAGAGTACTTTGTGGCAAAAAAGGGTGGACAGGTGATAGGCTACATTGTACAGACCTTTGGTAAGGGTTACTCAAGTTATATTGATATACTCTTTGCGGTGGATACAAACTTCATTGTCCAGAGGATAAACATACTGCACCACGCAGAGACACCCGGTCTCGGTGACGAGATAGAGATGGACTGGTTCAAGAACCAGTTTAAGGGTAAGGACATTGAACACCTTAAGGTGGACAAGACAGGCACGAAGAAGGAATACATCCAGGCGATCACAGGAGCCACCATATCCACAAGGGCGGTCGCCGAGGATGGGGTGAAGAACGGCATCCTCTTTTTGCAGAAAGTACTTAAAGGAGAGGTGAAACATGGAACTGCCTGAGGAGAAGATAAGTTATCTCCAGTTAATCAAGAACGGTATCTTTAAAGAGAACACAATCTTCAGGCTTGTCATAAGTCTCTGCCCTTCCATTGCGGTGACGAATAGCATAAGAAACGGTTTCCTGCTCGGTGTGGCGGTCCTCTTTGTCCAGACCATGGTTAATACCACTGTGGGGCTGCTGAGGCACTTTATCCATCCACGTATCAGGATACCCATATTTATGTTGATAATCTCAGGATGGGTTAGTGTGGTTGACATGTTGATGGCAGCCTATGCGAGAGAGGCCTACAAGGAGATAGGCCTTTACATACAGATCATTGTGGCCTTTGCCTCGATCCTTGCAAGGGCAGAGATGTTCGCAAGTAAGCACAGGGTGGACTATTCCTTCTTCGACGGTCTCGGCTCAGGACTCGGATTCCTGATAGCCTTAGTAATAATCAGTTTCTTCAGGGAACTCCTCGGCAGGGGCACCCTTCTTGGTTATCCGATTGTGCATGCCAAGCCCCTTCTCATAATGGTGATGCCCACAGGTGGGTTTCTTGTTGTAGGACTCCTGATGGGGTTTTTTAACTGGATAGACATAAGGTTCTATGGAGGCAAGGGTGCCGGTGGAGCAGGAGGTCACTGAGGGGTTGCATTCTGTGGTGTTGAATTTTTATGATTAAGAATGGAGGTCTTCGATGAGTAGTGAATTCACCAAACTTTTCGAACTCTTTATAGCCGCCTCTATAATAAATAACTTTGTCTTCACCAGATTTCTCGGGCTTTGTATCTTCTTCGGGGTATCAAAGAAGATGGAGACCGCAGTAGGGATGAGCATCACCTTCACCTCAGTGATGGTGATCGCAGCCGCGCTGAGTTGGCTCGCCTTTCATTATGTGATGGTCCCTCTGGAGGTCACCTTCCTGAAGATTGTCATCTTCATCGGGATAGTGGCCGCCTTTGTGCAGGCATCCGACACCATAATGAGAAAGGTGAGCCCCGGGCTTTACTATAAACTGGGTGTGTACCTTGCACTTATCTCAACCAATTGTATCATAATAGCGGTTCCCCTGATAAATGCTGGAGAGAACTACAACTTTCTGGAGAGTCTCTCCTTTGGCCTCGGCTCAGGCATCGGCTTTGCTATTGCCCTTGTGCTCATGGCCAGTATACGCGAGAAACTCGAGTTGGCCGATGTGCCAAGACCCTTCAGGGGGATGCCAATAGCCTGGATTACTACAGCCCTGATAGCCCTTGCCTTTACCGGCTTCTCAGGGATCATAACCCTTTAAAAAGGAGGCCAGGATGCATGAGTTGGTAGAGATAATAAACTCCCTGCTCAGTATAATAAACCATTTCCCGCTCCCTCAGGCAGGTGTCGGAGGTGGGATAGAGGCAAAGGAGTCGGTTGACTTTGTCCAGACAATCACCTTCACCTTTGTATTTGTCTTTGGAGTTGGGGCGGTCTTCGGTCTTGGTCTTGCCTTTGCAGCAAAGAGGTTCTCAGTGAAGAGGGACCCGAGGATAGACCAGGTGAGGGAGTATCTTGCAGGGGCACACTGTGGGGCCTGTGGGTTTGCCGGTTGTGAGCAGTATGCAGAGGCGGTGGTAACAAAGCCAGAGGTGGCACCCAATCTCTGCACCCCTGGTGGTGAGAGGACAGCCAGAATAGTGGCCCTTATTACAGGAAAGGAGCCTGTGGCTGCTGAGCCCAAGTTCTCAAGGATCATGTGTCAGGGAGACTGGTCCAAGTCTCTGAAGAGGTTCAAATATGAAGGGGTTCATGACTGTAGGGCGGCTGTCCTGGCGGGTGGTGGTGACAAGGCATGTGTCTACGGATGCCTCGGTTATGGAACCTGCGCAAAGGTCTGCCCCTTTGATGCCATACATATGAATGAGAATAATCTGCCTGTGGTGGATGTGAGCAAATGCACTGGATGCAGGAAATGCGAGATGGCATGTCCGAAGAAGGTGATAGAGGTGTTACCCGGCAGCAAGGCAGTAGTTGTGGCCTGTCACAGTAAGGACAGGGGACCAGAGACGAGAAAGAAGTGTCAGATCGGTTGTATAGCCTGTGGTGCCTGTGTGAAGGTCTGTCCCTTTGAGGCCGTCACACTGGAAGATAACCTCTCCAGGATCAATCTGGACAAGTGCCGTGTATGCGGGCTCTGTGTTAGGAAGTGTCCAACAAAGGCGATAGTGGATCACATGCCCACCAGGCCAAAGGCATTCGTTGTAGAGGACAGATGCATCGGGTGCAACATCTGTATGAAGGTCTGTCCTGTTAATGCTGCCTATGGTGAGATGAAAAAGCCCCACACCATAGACCCGGACAGGTGCATCGGCTGTGGTATCTGTACTGCCAAATGCCCCACACAGGCGATTGACGGGACCTTCAACGCAAAGGAGGTCTTCGAGGCCGCTGCAAAGAAGAAGGCGAAGAAGGCAGCCTGAGTCCTGCACCCTTACTTTCTCACTTCTGACTCATGCCTGATGGAGTTCATCCAGGCTCTATCCCCCTGATGGTATACGCTAATCAGAGGGGGGAGGTCTTTGAACATCCTGGTCTGCTTATGGCCGGCAGGGCAGGACACATCATCAGAGCACCGGAACCCGAGGAACTGATCCCCATGCCAGAGGGCACTGAACTGTTTCTTCTGCCTGAAAGGCTGCCGATAGGGGTGGACCCTGAGAATGGGACCCCTCTGGTGTATGACGAGCCAGGGGTGGTTGCAGTGGCAGCCTTTGTGAGTCCTGCCCACACCACTACATTGCTCTCTGCCTATAAGAGCAACCCTGGTGCCCCCATGTTGCCCTTATTCGCCTATACAGCCGTGGGATGGTGGAGGGGCAGGTTCTGGGTTGCAGCCTTCAGGTCCGATCCCGACCGGAGGCAGGACCCTGATCTGTTTGATCATGCGAAGATTCTCCAGAGGACTGAAAGGGCACTTAGAGATCACAGAGACAACAGACTCATACAGCACCTCGGAAGATGCTGTCTCCGTTACGGCTGCCCTGCTGCCAGGAACTATTTCCTCCAGAGATGGGAGGCCCCCCTGCCGACATCTCCCACCTGTAATGCAGCCTGTATAGGTTGCATCTCCTTGCAGACCTCTGATTCCTGTACACCGCCCCAGGAAAGGATAACCTTCGTCCCCACTGAGGAGGAGATATGCGAGGTCGCAGTGCCTCATCTGAAGAAGGCACCCAGGGCGATAGTCAGTTTTGGGCAGGGCTGTGAGGGAGAACCTCTGCTTCAGTCTCCGGTGATAGAGAGGGCGATAAAGAGGATCAGAGAGGCAACCACCAGGGGGACCATCAATATGAATACAAACGGGAGCAGACCTGTTGGTCTGGAGAGGCTCCTTAAGGCGGGCCTCGACTCGGTAAGGATAAGCCTCAACAGTCCAATACCTGAACGATACAATATCTATTACAGACCAAAGGGGTACTCCTTTGAGGAAGTAAAGACCTCCATAGCCATAACCAAAAAGCACTCCAAGTTCGTCTCTCTTAACTATTTCGTCTTCCCTGGGGTCACAGATGACCCCTCTGAATCAGAGGCTTTTTTTGGTCTCCTTGAAGACCTCCATCCTGACATGATCCAGTTGAGAAACCTGAACATAGACCCTGAATTCTACATTGATGTGATGGCCCCAACAGGACTTTCCAGACCGATTGGGATAATTAAGTGGCTGAGGCTCCTTAAGAAGAGATTCCCTGAGGTAAGACTGGGCTACTTCAATCCACCCCTTCGTTAATGCTTCACGATTATGTATTCTTCAAGTGATCACAGACCTGTCCAAAACGGGTTAATAGGGGCCGGATTTGCCGGTCTTGCCCCCAGAAAATTCTTGTAAAAAGACTTGACAAAAATCTTATCAAGTGATATAATATAAACAAAAGCAAGGCTGGAGGAAGGGATGGCGACAGGGGTAAAGGACTACTACGAGATACTGGGGGTTCCTAAGAACGCCTCCCAGGAGGAGATAAAGAAGGCCTACAGGAGGCTTGCAAGGAAATACCATCCTGACCTCAACCCCGGAAACAAAGAGGCAGAGCAGAGATTCAAGGAGATAAATGAGGCATACAGTGTACTTGGCGATCCCAAGAAGAGGGCAGAGTATGACAGGATGGGTCATCAGGCATTCACCTCAAGTTACAACTTTGAGGAGGCATTCAGGGACTTTGACTTCCGTGACCTCTTTGACTTCGGCTTTGGTGACGTCTTCTCTGACTTCTTTGGCGGAAGAACGACCTTTAAGGAGACCCTCCATAAGGGTGCGGACCTTGTAACAAGGGTCACCCTCACCCTTGAAGAGGCCTTTAGTGGCACCACACGGCCCATCACCGTCACCCATCATGTCCCCTGCAGTCGATGCGGTGGCAGGGGCGCGGAGAGATTACAGAGTTGTAGCCGTTGTGGTGGTACCGGACGGGTCTCCACCAGAAAGGCATTCTTCAGCATCAGCCAGACATGTCCCGTCTGCGGTGGCACAGGTCAGCAGGCGACCAATCCCTGCCCCGATTGTCATGGGTCAGGCACGGTATTGAAGACGGATACCGTAAAGGTGAGAATTCCCCCTGGTGTGGACAGCGGTTCCAGGGTGAGGGTGAAGGGGATGGGAGAGGCCGGAAGGGGCGGTCCCCCGGGTGATCTCTACATAGAGATTGAGATACTGCCCCATCCTCTGTTCAGAAGAGAGGGCAGTGACATATACGTTGAGGTACCCATTACAGTACCCGAGGCGACACTCGGTGCGAAGATAGAGGTGCCCACTATAGATGGTGTCGCCATGATGAAGATACCGCCCGGTACCCAGAGTGGTCAGAAATTCAGGCTGAAGGGTAAGGGGTTTGTCAAACCTGGTGGTACGGAAAGGGGAGACCAGTACGTGATAGTGAAGGTGGTGGTACCGGAGGCGGTCACAGAAAGGGACAGAGAGATGATCAAGGCCCTTGAAGGTCTATACAGAGAGAATCCCAGAGTGCATCTGGTGAACAGGAGATGGTAGTAAGGGACAGAAAGAGACCGATGTACATGATAGGTGTGGTGGCCCAGATGCTGGGTGTCCATCCCCAGACACTGAGGCTCTACGAGAGAGAGGGTCTTATAAAACCGAAACGGGTGGGCAATCAGAGGCTATACTCTGATGAGGATATTGAGAGACTACACCTCATAATAGAGTTGACCAGAGGGCTTGGTGTGAACAAGGCCGGTGTGGACATCATCCTCAGGATGCGGGAGAGGTTGATAGCCCTGCAGAGGGAGGCAGAGGCGATGCTCGAGTGCTTAGAGGGAGACCTCAGGAGGCGGTTTCAGGAGAGAATAAGAGAAATACTACAGGAGTAAAGGAGGTGTGGCCATGAGAATGGACAGACTCACCATAAAATCACAGGAGGCCCTGCAGGAGGCCCAGAGGATTGCTGATCAGAAGGGCAACCAGGAACTCCAGCCGGAGCACCTGCTGAGGGCGCTCCTGGAGGATGAGGAGGGTATCGTTGTACAAATACTTCAGAGGTTCGGCTTTGACATCGATATGCTGAAGGCGGACCTGGACAGTGAGATAGACCGTTTCCCCAAGGTGATGGGTGCAACCCCCCTCGGTCAGGTCTATGTCTCGCCCAGACTGAAGAGGGTCTTTGAAGAGGCCTTCAGGGAGGCACAGCACCTGCAGGATGAGTACGTGAGTACAGAGCACCTGCTCATAGGTATCCTGAGGGAGGGCGGTCCAGCATCGGAGGTACTCGGAAGATACAATGTGACAGAGCAGGCAGTCCTGCAGCATATGAGAGAGATCAGGGGTGCACAGAGGGTCACTGATCCCAACCCTGAGGATAAGTATCAGGCCCTCAAGAGGTATGCACGTGACCTTACAGAACTTGCACGGAAGGGTAAACTCGATCCTGTAATCGGTCGTGATGAAGAGATAAGAAGGGTGATGCAGGTGCTTGCCAGGAGGACAAAGAACAATCCTGTCCTGATAGGTGACCCTGGCGTGGGTAAGACAGCAATAGTGGAGGGGCTGGCCCAGAGGATAGTGGCAGGGGATGTGCCTGAGCCACTGAAGGACAAGAGGATCATTGCCCTTGACATTGGTGCCCTTGTTGCAGGCTCAAAGTACAGGGGAGAGTTTGAGGAGAGGATGAAGGCGATACTGAAGGAGATACAACAGGCAGAGGGTAAGATAATCCTCTTTATCGACGAACTACACACCCTTGTTGGTGCGGGCGCAGCAGAGGGTGCGATTGATGCCTCAAATATGCTGAAGCCCCCTCTGGCAAGGGGTGAACTGCGGTGTATAGGTGCGACCACGGTGGATGAGTACCGGAAGTACATAGAAAAGGACCCTGCCCTTGAGAGGAGGTTCCAGCCCGTGTATGTGGGAGAACCCTCCGTGGAGGACACCATCTCTATACTCAGGGGATTGAAGGAGAGGTATGAGGTCCACCATGGTGTGAAGATAAAGGACTCTGCCCTTGTAGCGGCAGCGGTCCTGTCCCACAGGTATATAACTGACAGGTATCTGCCTGACAAGGCGATAGACCTGATAGACGAGGCCGCAGCAAAACTGAGGATGGAGATAGATAGTATGCCAGTGGAGATAGACGAGATAGACAGGCGGCTGAGACAGTTGGAGATAGAAAGACAGGCGGTGATGAAGGAGGACTCACCGGATGCGAAAGAGAAACTGGAGAAACTGAACAGGGAGATCGGAGAACTACAGGAGAGGCTCTCTGCCCTTAAGGCCCAGTGGCTCGCAGAAAAGGAGGTTATACAGAAGATCAGACAACTGAAGGAACAGATAGAACAGACAAAGATCGAGGCACAGAAGGCAGAAAGGGAAGGTGACCTCAACAGGGCTGCTGAACTCCGTTACGGCAGACTGATCGAACTTCAGAAGGCCCTTGAGGAAGAGAATAAGAAACTGGAGGAGTTCAAATACAAGAGGAGGCTCCTGAAGGAAGAGGTGGATGAGGAGGATATTGCAGAGATCGTCTCTAAATGGACTGGTATCCCGGTAACAAAACTCCTTGAGGGTGAAACAGAGAAACTCCTGAAGATGGAGGAGAGACTCAGGTCAAGGGTGGTTGGTCAGGACGAGGCTATAAGGGCAGTGTCTGATGCCGTAAGGAGGGCAAGGGCAGGTATCCAGGATCCGAACAGACCAATTGGCTCATTCCTGTTCCTCGGTCCCACTGGTGTCGGCAAGACAGAACTCGCAAAGGCACTTGCAGAGTTCCTCTTTGACGATGAGAATGCCCTGATCAGGATAGATATGTCTGAGTATCAGGAGAGGCATACTGTCTCCAGGCTGATAGGTGCCCCACCCGGTTATGTAGGATACGAAGAGGGTGGACAGTTGACAGAGGCTGTCAGGAGAAGGCCATATTCCGTCATACTCTTTGATGAGGTTGAAAAGGCCCATCCGGAGGTATTCAATGTACTGCTCCAACTCCTTGACGATGGCAGGCTCACAGATGGAAAGGGCAGGACCGTGGACTTCCGTAACACCGTTGTGATAATGACCTCAAACATCGGCAGTCACCATATCCAGCAGATACTTGAAGAAAGAGAGAAGTACTCAGGCGAACACTGGGATAATTCAAACTCAAAAGAACTGAAAGAGAAGGTGATGGAGGACTTGAAGGCCTTCTTCAGGCCGGAGTTCCTGAACAGGATAGACGAGATTATCATCTTCAATCCTCTGAGCAGAGATCTGATGAAGGAGATCGTGGAGATCCAGATAAACAGGATGAAGAGGTATCTGAAGCAGAAGAGGATAGATATACAGTTGACAGAAGAGGCCAAGGAGCACCTCGCAACACTTGGTTACGACCCGGTCTATGGTGCCAGACCCCTCAGGAGGGTGCTCCAGAAGGAGGTCCTTAACCCCCTTGCGAAGGAACTCCTCGCAGGCACCTTCAAAGAGGGTGACACCGTCCAGGTGGATTACAGAGGGGGCAGGATCGTCTTTGAGAGGGTCCTTGATGCAGAGACCGTAACAGTATAGAGGGGCCTCGCCCCTCTTTATCTACCCCGGAGCAGTCCGGGTTAGGAGGTGATTAGAGATGTCAGTGGCAAGGTGGTCACCGATGAAAGAACTGGAAGAGATGCGTAGAGATATGGAGAGACTCTTTGAGGAGTTCTTTGAACCCTTCCGGAGGAGAAGGAGATGGTGGAGAGGGTTGGAAGAAGGTGTGATTGTGCCGAATATCGAACTCTATGACCGAAAAAACGAGTTGGTTTTGAGGGCAGAACTGCCGGGTGTGGACAAAAAGGATATTGATCTCACCATCACTGAGAACAATCTCACCATAAAGGGTGAGGTGAAGAGGAAGGAGGAGATAAAGGAAGAAGACTACTATGTCTCCGAGATAAGATATGGCAGTTTTTCAAGGACAATACCCCTGCCTATAGAGATTGACTCCGAAAAGGCGAAGGCCACCTTCAAGGACGGTGTTCTGGAGATAGTGTTACCAAAGAAGGAGGAGGCAAAGCCGAAGGAGATAAAGGTGGAGGTCTCTTAAAGGGGCCCTTCTATGGGCCTCTACCCTCTCCATCCCTTTCTTGGTATCACCCTTATACCAGAGGGGTCAATATGGAGTCCAAACCGCTCTTCTTCGGGTTCAAAGCCGATCCGTGTACCCGCTTTTATCACATTGTGTTTGTCCACAATCACTCCCTTAAGATGACACCCCCTCTGAACTGTCGTGCCTTCCATCAGTATGGAGTCTTCTACCACTGTGCCGCTTTCTATCACCACCCCTGTTCTGACGATTGACCGCCTTATTGTCGCATCCTGTACCCTTACCCCCTCTGCAATTATGCTGTCATCTATCTGTACCTTGAGAAACTTGGAGGCAGGGGCCTTCTGCCCTGAGGGGTAAATAGGCCAGTCCCTGTTGTCGAGTTCAAACTTCGGCTCCTCACCGAGCATATCCATGTGTGCCTCATAGTATGCCTTTATTGTACCCACATCTCTCCAGTACCCCTTCTCCTCATAGGGCTTTGTCCCTGGCACCTGATTTGTGCCAAAGTCATAGGCATACATCCTCGCCTTACCGACCAGGGAAGGCAGTATATGGGCACCAAAGTCATGGAACTTCCTCTCCTGTGCCTCCGTCAGGACCTTCACCAGGAAATCTGAATTAAAGATGTAGTTCCCCATGGAGACATATGCCTTTGTGGGATCAGCGGGCATCGGTGTGGGATGTTCGGGCTTCTCCTGAAATCCCACTATCTGCTGTGCCTGGTCTGTCTGGATCACCCCGAAGTGTGTGGCCTCCTCGATCGGTACCGGTCTTGCCGCCACCGTGACATCTGCCGAGTTCCTCAGGTGAAAGTCTATCATCTGTCGGAGGTCCATTCTGTATATATGGTCAGCACCGAAGACCACAACAAGATCAGGCCTGTGTGCACTGATCAGGTTGATATTCTGGAATACCGCATCTGCTGTCCCTTGAAACCACTCAGGCCCCATTCTCATCTGTGGCGGAACCACTGCGATAAAGTGGTCCTTTAATATCGGAGACAGCACCCAGTGCTGTCTTATATGTTCTATCAGGGACTGGGACTTATACTGGACCAGGAGATAGATGGAGAAGATGCCTGAGTTCACCAGATTACTGAGTACAAAATCCACAATCCTGTACCTGCCACCAAAGGGTACAGCAGGCTTGGAACGGAATGCGGTTAATGGAAAGAGTCTCTCTCCCTTCCCTCCAGCCAGCACAAAGGCGAGTACCTTAGCCATATAACCTCCTTCAGAATAGACTGAATTTAAAATACTTCTTTGGATTCTCCTTTATATCTTCAATCAGGGAATTTAACTGCCTGATCGTCTCCTGGAGTTCTGCCCTCAGTTGTGCATCCTTAACGAGGGCACCCAAGAGCCCCTTACCGGAGTTTATCTCTTCTAATGTGAGAGAGAGTTGCTTTAGACTGAGGTTCAGGTTATCATAGAGTGTCCTGTCCTCAACCAGTTGCCTGAGGGTCCCCTCTGATGTATTCAGTTTCTCTGTAAACTCCTCTAAGGACCGGGCTGTTCTATCAAGCCTGTCATATAGGCCCCTTTCCTCTATGAGTAGATGGAGGGTCCCCTCTGAGGTGTTCAGTCTATCCGCAAATGCCTTCAATTTCTGGGTGCCTTCAAGGAGTTGTTGATACAGCCTGTCATCCTTCAGTGCCTTACCAAGGGAGCCCTCTCCCCTGTTGATTGATTGAAGGGCCTCTGAAAACGCCTCAGATCCTGACTTGAGGTTTCTGTAAACCGCGGGGTCCTTTATGAGCATGGCCAGCGTCCCCTCTCCCTCTTCCAGATCCCTGATAAATCTCTCAAGGTGCTTTATGAATTCTGTCAACCGTTGAAGAGATGCCTGCGATGTCTCTGCCAGGTCCTTGAACTCAGCCTGAACAGTCCCCCTTATCGTTGCCCCGGCCATGAGGGGTTTACCAGAGGCAGAACCACCCGACAGTTCCACATACTTGTCACCAAGCAGACCGAGGGTGAGGATTGTCGCCTCTGAGTCCTCCTTCAGGAACTTCATGTACTCCTCTTTTATACTCATCCTTACTATGACCCCCTGGTCGGCTGTAAGGGTTATGGACTTGACTGAGCCCACCTCAAGGCCGGCAAACCACACAGGGGCACCCTCTCTCAATCCCCTCACATCATCAAAGATCGCATAGACATCCGATCTCTTTACAAACAACTCCTCAAGGCCACCTGCAAACATCACAGTCAGAAAGAGTATCCCCAGCGCTGAGGATATAATGATACCCACCTTCAGTCCGCTCCACCTCATATCCTTCCTGGAGTCATACATCAGTTTTATTATACACATAATGTAAGGCTCAGGAGACCTCCTCGAGATGAAAGGACTCTGGTTGGAATCTAAAGCGGATAGACTGATTAACGAATCAAATGTTAATTTAGGACCTCTTCAATGACTGACCTGTACTCTGTCTTTTTCTCCATTTTTGAAGAGGCGATCTTTATCACAATAAAGGAAAGGAGCATCAACCCAAACCCACCTATCACTGCTCCGGTCTCCGGACCAATAGACAGCACATCAGGGAAATAGATAGAGCCAGAAATCGCACCAATAAACAGGGCAAGTACAGGGAGGGCATAAAGCAGAAGGGCTCCCTTGATATAGGTCTCGGCCTTCATGACCACCTTTACCGTCTGCCCCACCTCTGCTCCGGCAGCATTTATCGCCTCAACTTCAAAGTTTGTAGTTTCCATTTCACAGTGATCCTTCACACAGTGATCACAGGCGCTGGACTTCTTGATCACCACCCTTGCAGTAACACCATCAACACTTTTTACCACACCGACCTCTTCCATATTTTAAAGTTACCCGAGGATTGTGAAAAAATTATGAATTTCTCCTGACGTCCTTCATACCGCCTGTATAATATTTGGACAGATATGGGCAAAGTTAACAAGAAAATTCGGAAGGTGTAGATCTTTATTTTCTCTTTCTTTTTGAGGTAATATCATCTCCAAGGTCTCGGCCATGTTAGACACTCTGGATATTCCTGAAGGAGTGAATCAATATGTACTGGCGGTTCATAGACACAGGTGCCTCTGATGCCTTTATGAATATGGCGATTGACGAGGCGATATCCATAGCAGTCAGACAGGGCCTTGTCCAGCCAACCCTCAGGCTCTATCAGTGGTCAAGCCCTTCGGTCAGTATCGGACTGTTTCAGAGGGTAGGTGATATAGACCTCTCTCTTTGTAGACTGGAAGGGATAGCCATTGTGAGAAGGCCAACAGGGGGGAGGGCCATCCTCCACGGCAATGACCTCACCTACAGTTTTTCTGCGTCCTCAGGCATTGATTTATCACTCTCTGAAGGGTCCCGATTGAATGGACCATCAGGACTTTTAAAGACATACTACCTTATAAGCAGGGTCTTTCAGGATGCCCTTTCAAGGCTCGGGGTCCCTCTGGAGATGAAGACCAGAAGAGAAAGGGGAAGGGTCCTCACAGGCTCTGCTCTCTGTTTCCAGTCCGTCTCTTATGCGGAACTCACACTCTTTGGAAAGAAGTTGATTGGCTCTGCACAGAGACGATGGTCTGATGGTTTTCTTCAACAGGGGACCCTCCTGCTATACAACGACAATTCCACCAATAGGAGGATATTTAAAGAAGAGAAAACTATTGAGAGCATGATCGGCCTCCTTGATGTCTATCCATCGATCAGGATCGAGGATTTGAAGGAATCCCTCAGGAGGGCCTTTGAGGAGACCTTCTCAGTAAAAATGGAGGATTCTGGACTCACTGATTGGGAATACTCTCTTGCCAGAACACTCTGTAAAGAGAAGTACTCCACAGAGGACTGGCTCCATAAAAGATAGCCTTTACAGGTGCTATCTCTTCACACTGAGCACACCATCAGTGGAAGCGAGTTTCTGCACTAAGGTATGTAACTGGTTTCTATCCTTTACCTCGAGTATGATGCTCAGGTGGGCCCTTCTGTCGTGAGTGGTTGTTGCCTGTAGTTGGGATATATTCACATTCATTGAGGATATCACAGAACTGAGGCTCGCCAGTATGCCGGGCCTGTCCACTGTCTCCACAAACACCCTTGCAGGGGCAGTTATATTCTCATCAGATACCCAGTCAACCTCAATGAGCCTCTCGTCATCAACTGCTATCCTCTGCAGATTTGGACAGTCCTTCCTGTGTATCGTAACCCCCTTTCCCCTGGTTACAAACCCCACAAGGGCATCTCCTGGTACAGGGAAACAGCACTTTGCAGTGTGGTACAGGATGTCATCAATCCCTTTGATTCTTACCCCTTTTACCTCTTCCTGTTTCCGTATAGGTCTCGGTTTTAGTTCTTCTTCCTTCTGTTCTGGAAAGAGCCTGTTCACCACCTGCTGTGCCGATACCTTACCATAGCCTATAGAGACGAGGAGGTCTTCCACACCCTTGAGGCTGAAAGAGTGTGCCACCTCCTCCATCTTCGGGCTCTTCATAACTGTTGTGCCCAGATGCCTCTTTCTCAGTTCTTCCTCAAGCATCCTGTAACCAAGTTCATAACTCTGTTTCCTTTCCTCCGCCCTTATCCACTGTTTTATCCTCGCTTTTGCCCTCTGGGTCACAACAAAACTGAGCCAGTCTCTGCTGGGCCCATGGTTTGGGGAGGTGATTATCTCAACAGTATCACCACTCTGGAGTTGATACCTCAGTGGCACGATCCTTCCATTCACCCTCGCACCGATACACCTGTGACCAACCTCTGTATGTATCGAATATGCAAAGTCCACAGGGGTGGAGCCGGCTGGCAGTTCCTTGATGTCACCCTTTGGGGTAAAGACATAGACCACCTCAGGGACCACCTCTCCCTTTACCATCTCCAAGAACTCCTTTGCATCCTTCAGTTCCTGCTGGGAATGAATCAGTTCCCTGAGCCACTTTATATATCTGGCATCCTTGTCCATTACCTTACCGCCCTCTTTGTACATCCAGTGGGCTGCTATTCCCTCCTCGGCTATCCTGTGCATCTCCCTGGTCCTTATCTGGAACTCCACCCTCTCACCCTTTGGACCCACCACAGAGGTGTGCAGGGACTGATACATGTTCGACTTGGGCAGAGCGATGTAGTCCTTAAAGCGACCTGGTATGGGTCTCCAGAGGGAGTGTATCAACCCCAGAATCTCATAGCATCTCCTCTCTGTATCAGTAATTATTCTCAGGCCAAGCACATCGTAGACCTCCTCAAAGGGTATCCTCTGTTGTTGCATCTTTCTGTAGATCCCGTAAAGGTGTTTTACCCTTCCAGTGACCTCTCCTGGTATCTGGTTTTCCCTCAACTTCTGTCTCACGATCTCTGCCACCTCATTGATATAACCCTCCTGCTCTTCCTTCCTCCTGGCCACCTTTTTTAACAGGGACTTGTATATATCTGGATAGAGGTACTTAAAACTGAGATCTTCGAACTCGGTCCTCATCCATCCAATACCGAGTCTGTTGGCAAGGGGAGCATATATCTCCAGTGTCTCCTGTGCTATCCTCCGTTGTTTACTCGGTGGCAGAAACTCCAGGGTTCTCATATTATGGAGCCTGTCAGCAAACTTTATCAGTATTACCCTTATGTCCTCGGCCATCGCAAGGAACATCCTCCTGAAGTTCTCTGCCTGGGCATCCTCCTTGGTCCTGAACTCCATCCTGCTCAACTTTGTGAGGGCGCTCACTAAGAAGGCCACCTCTTTGCCGAAGAGCCCCTCTATATCCTGAAGAGATGTCTCGGTATCCTCTAAGGTGTCGTGGAGGAGACCTGCCACTATTGTGGTGGTATCCATCCTCATGTCAGCAAGGATTGAAGCGACCTGAAGTGGATGGTCTATATAAGGTGTCCCCTCTATCCGCTTCTGTGAACAATGGGCCTCATGTGAGAAGTAGTAGGCCTTCCTCAGTAATTGTGTGTCAGCCTTGGGATTATAGACCTTTATCTTCTCTGTTAATTCATCTAAGGTGAGGAGTTTCCTTTTTTCTCTTATACCTTTCATACTTTTATAATAAAACCTTTCCAGGAATTATGCAAGCAAAAGGCCCCGAATTTGCCGATGAGGTGGGTGCTTTTTCACCTAATGGGTGAAACGTCATTAAATTAGACACGGCACTTGTGGTGTCGCTGAAATCCTGATTTTTTCGGCAAGGGTCCCCAGGAAAATCGTGAATTTTCCTGGGCTGAGTTCCTCTGCCCCACAAGATCTTCTGATCTTGTGGGGACCCCCTGCCACCTTCCAAAGTTTTGATTGAAATTCTATCGGCAACTTGGGGTATTATAGCGATTTTTGTCTTAAAGGGGCTCTTTTTGATAAAATTGTCTTCTGAAATCCTTCAAAGAGTAACTGAATTATGGTGAGGGTCAGGTTTGCACCAAGTCCAACAGGCTACCTGCATATAGGCGGGGCAAGGACGGCCCTCTTCAACTACCTCTTTGCACGTCATCATGGTGGTGTGTTCATTCTGAGGATAGAGGACACAGATCGGAGCCGCAGTACAGAGGAATATATAGAGGCGATCATCGATGGATTGAGGTGGTTGAAGTTGGACTGGGATGAAGGACCGTACAGGCAGACAGACAGACTCGAGATCTACAGGAGTTATGCCGAGAGGCTGATAGGGGAGGGGAAGGCTTACCGGTGTTATTGTACCCCAGAGGAACTGGAACAGAGGCGACAGGCAGCAATACAGAAAGGCCTTACCCCGAGGTACGATGGCAGGTGTAGGGAGATCAAAAATCCTCCTCAGGGAAGACCATCGGCAATCAGGTTCATGATGCCAGAGGCTGGACAGACATTTGTGGATGACCTAATCCGTGGTAAAGTGGCCTACCCCAATGAGATGTTTGATGACTTTATAATTGTCCGTTCTGATGGAACACCTACATACAACTTTGTGGTTGTGGTAGACGATGTGGAGATGAGGGTGACCCATGTGATCAGGGGTGATGACCACCTTAACAACACCCCGAAGCAGATCCATATCTACAGGGCCCTTGGCGTTGAACCTCCAAGGTTTGCCCATCTGCCTATGATCCTCGGGCCTGACAGGACAAGGCTCAGTAAAAGGCACGGTGCAACCTCTGTGCAGGCCTACAGGGAGGAGGGCTACCTGCCTGACGCCCTTGTAAATTATCTCGCAAGACTCGGCTGGTCATGCGGTGACCAGGAGATATTCAGCCGTGAGGAACTTATCGAGAAGTTCACCCTGGAGGGAGTGAGCAAGTCTGCTGCCGTATTTAACCCTGAAAAACTCCTCTGGCTTAATAGCCAGTATATAATGCGGACAGCCACTGAAGAACTGGTTGATCTGGTACTGCCATTCCTGAAAAGAGAGGGACTCTTACCTGATGACAGGATGCCAGACAGACAGTGGCTTCAAAAGGCGATAGAGTCATACAAGCCAAGGGTAAAGACACTGAAGGAATTTGCCACTTCTATGAGATACTACTTTACAGAAGAGGTTGAATTTGATGAAAAGGCGAGGGAAAAATTCCTTAATGAAAAGTACCTGCCCTATCTGAAGGATATCAAGGAAGGGATCGAAAAGATGGCAGAGTTTACCGAAGAGGCCCTTGAGGCACTGTTCAAAGAGGTGGTGGATCGCCACCAGACGAAACTCAAACATGTTGCACAACCTGTAAGGGTTGCCCTCACTGGCGGTACTGCGAGCCCCGGGATATTTGAGGTCATCTACCTCATAGGAAGAGAAAGGACACTGAGGCGTCTTCAGAGGGCCATTGAGGTGGCAGAGGGTAAGTGAGAGGTCCTTTGTAGATAGAATACGGTTGATAAGCGGCGGGGGTTGTCTCAAAATGGGGGGACTTTGAAAATCTCTGATGCCCCTGAATTTGATGCCTCACCAGCACCGCCCGTCCATGCCCGTGTTACATTGGCAACGGCACTCGAGGTGTCGCGGGGGCATACATGGACGGTTTGACCTCGGTCTTAGATTAAGTTTACAATAATAAAGTGTAAATCTTTGTTTATAAGGAAAACCTATGAAGACAACTGCAAAGGATTTAAGATTCTATTCAAAACAGATCCTTGAGGCCGTGAAAAGACCAGAAGAGATGACCATCACATACAGTGGCAGGCCCTGTGTCAGACTTGTTCCCTATAGAGAGGAACCTCGATCGGAAGAAGATGAACTCTTTGGTATCTGGAAGGACCATAAAGAAGACCATCGAGAGGCATTATGGATTTAGCATTTCGGTTATAAACTATATGAGGGGCTCCGCAACAAAAGAGAATGCAATGCCTTTAGAAGGGCCTTTGCCATCTGGAAGCCTCAAATAATTTATTAACGAAGAGATTTCTCTGAGGGCGATGTTTTTGATGGACGAATACTTTCTGAGTTACGCATTGTATCTTGCTGATGCCTCTGTGGTGGCTACGGCAATCTCTTATGGATTGACGTTGTTAACTGGCAATTATAAACACTTCAAGCACATAAAAGGACTAAAGGTCAAGAGATTTATTCCCTGAGATGCAACCAAAAGAACCAAAAAACTTTATAGAAAAACTTATTGAAGAGGACCTGGCAAGTGGCAGGTACACCAGGGTCCATACCCGATTCCCTCCCGAGCCAAACGGCTATCTCCATATAGGCCATGCCAAGGCCATCGTCCTGAACTTCTCTATAGCAGAAAAATATGGAGGTCTCTGTAACCTCCGTATGGACGATACAAACCCTTTGACTGAGAAACAGGAATATGTAGATGCGGCCATCAGGGATGTCCGATGGCTCGGCTACGACTGGGGTGACCGCCTGTATTATGCCTCTGATTACTTTGAGAAACTCTACGAGTTTGCAAAGGAACTGATAAAAAAGGGGCTTGCCTATGTGGATGACCTCTCACCAGAGGAGATAAGACAATACAGAGGAACCCTCACAGAGCCTGGCAGAGAAAGCCCATACAGAAACCGCTCTGTTGAAGAAAACCTTGAACTCTTTGAGAGGATGAAAAATGGAGAGTTTGAGGAGGGGCAGAAGGTCCTTCGTGCAAAGATTGACATGGCCTCGCCAAACCTGAACATGCGCGACCCTGTAATATATCGCATAATAAAGGCCTCCCATTACAGGACAGGCGACAGGTGGTGTATCTACCCAACCTATGACTTTGCCCATCCCCTTTCTGATGCCATTGAAGGCATCACCCATTCCCTCTGCACCCTTGAGTTTGAGGATCACAGACCCCTTTATGAGTGGTTTATAGAGAGACTTGGTCCCACAAAGCCCCGCCAGATAGAGTTTGCCAGGCTGAATATAACCTACATGGTCCTGAGCAAGAGAAAACTCACCCGCTTAGTAGAGGAGGGTCATGTCTCAGGCTGGGACGACCCAAGGATGCCCACCCTCGCAGGATTGAGGCGGAGGGGGTATACCCCTGAGGCGATCAGGAATTTTTGCCAGATGATAGGTGTCTCAAAGGCCCAGAGTCTGGTTGATATAGAACTCCTTGAGCACTGTCTCAGGGAGGACCTTAACAGAAGGGCACCCCGCAGGATGGCTGTCCTCAGACCCCTCAGGGTGGTCATAGACAATCTGCCTGAAGGCTATATAGAAGAGGTAGAACTGGAGAACAATCCTGAAGACCCTGAGGCAGGAAAAAGGAAGGTCCCTTTTACAAGGGAGTTGTATATCGACAGGGACGACTTTATGGAGGAACCTCCACCAAAGTTCTACAGGCTCGCCCCTGGCAGGGAAGTCAGGCTCAAAGGGGCATACATTGTCAGGTGTGAGAGGATAGAAAAGGACCCTCAAACAGGCGAGATAAAGACCATCCATTGTCGATATGACCCTGATTCAAGGAGTGGGACCTCCACCAGGAAGACAAAAGCGACAATCCACTGGATATCTGTATCCCATTCTATAGAGGCAGAGGTAAGGCTTTATGAAAGGTTATTCAGAGAACCCAATCCCGAAGAGTGTGAGGATTTCATAGAGTGCCTCAACCCGAACAGCCTTGAGGTCCTGAGGGGCTGCAGGGTTGAACCATCCCTTGCCGATGCAGGGGTTGGTGATGTATTCCAGTTCCTCAGGGTTGGGTACTTCTGTGTGGACCCTGACTCTAAAAGGGGTATGCCTGTTTTTAACAGGGCAGTAACCCTCAAGGATGAATGGGCAAAGATCAGGCAGAAGATCAGGTTATGAGTTATATCGCAGTGATAGGTGCCGGTAGTTGGGGGACTGCCATGGCAGCCCTTCTCGCAAATAAGGGCTATGATGTCACACTCTGGGCACGGGAACCAGAGGTGGCTAAGGAGATAAATGAGCAGGGCACCAATGGTCAATTTTTACCGGGAGTTACACTTCCTGATACCCTGAAGGCGACAGACTCAATAGCAGAGGCCCTCTACAGGGCGAGACATGTACTCTGTGCCGTTCCGAGCCAGTTCGTGAGGAGTGTCTTCACTGAGGTATCAGAGAGTATAGAGCCTGAGGCAATAGTGGTTTCCCTCTCGAAGGGGATAGAAAAGGGTTCGCTCTTGACGGTCTCTCAGGTGATCAAACAACTTGTCAAGAACCCGGTGGCGGTCCTGTCAGGTCCCAGTTTTGCAAAGGAGGTGGCAAGGGGGTTACCCACTGCTATGACACTTGCAGTAGAGGAGCCCTCCTTGGGACTCCTCCTGCAGGAGGTATTCAATACTTCTCAATTAAGGGTCTATACCCATGATGATGTTCTTGGCGTCGAACTTGGTGGTGCCCTCAAAAACGTGATTGCTATAGCGTCAGGTGTAGCCGATGGTCTGGGACTTGGTTACAATGCAAGGGCAGCCCTGATAACCAGAGGACTGGCAGAAATGGTCCGTCTCGGGGTGGCAATGGGGGCATCAGAGAAGACCTTCTCAGGTTTGAGTGGTATGGGAGACCTGGTGCTCACCTGTACAGGCCCCCTTTCCAGGAACTATACAGTGGGATACAAACTGGGGCAGGGGATGAAACTGAGAGAGATCCTTGGAGAAATGAGGGAAGTGGCTGAAGGGGTCGAGACTGCTGTGAGCGCCAGGGCACTTGCAGAGAAATACTCAGTGGAGATGCCAATTGTGCAGGAGGTCTACAGCGTCCTGTATGAGGATAAACCACCAGAGGAGGCCCTGCAGAGTCTGATGAGCCGTACACTAAAAGAAGAATTTGCATGAGAGTATATCTGAGCCCATACTGTATACCAAGGAGACTGGAGTTCCCGGCCCTGTACGATGTTCACAGGGACGAACTTTACGAACTCGACGAAAGGTCTTACCAGTTCTTTCTCACGGCTGCAAAGGGTGGAGCAGAAACTGATGATAAGGAGTTCTTGGAGTACTGTCTGTCAGAGGGGCTCCTTACAGAATTGCCTCAACCAGAAAGACACTACCCTGATATGCCCTCTCCCATCCCCTCACTCAGATACCTGGAGGTCCTGCTCACCTACAGGTGCAACCTCCGTTGTCGGCACTGCTATATAGGAGAACCCGAAGAGAAGGACATACCTCTCGAACAGTTGATGGGTGCACTGGAGGAGTTCAATGAGATGCAGGGGTTAAGGGTCCTCTTTTCAGGGGGAGAACCCCTTATGTACCGGTACTTTGATGAACTCAACGAAGCATTGAAGACATACCCTCTCAGAAAGGTCCTCCTCACAAACGGGCTTCTCCTTACTGAAAAAAGGCTCATGAGACTCAATTTCCAGGAGATACAGTTCAGTATTGACGGGCTTGAGCACTCCCATGACATCATCCGTGGAGAAGGCACCTTCCGCAAGACCATTGATGCCCTGAAAAGGGCAAAGGCGATGGGTTTTGATGTCTCTGTGGCAACCATGATTCACAGTGCCAACCTGAAGGACTTTGAGCCACTTCAGGATTTGTTGCAGGGGCTGGGGGTAAGGGAGTGGAATGTGGATGTGCCGGTGCCTGAGGGGAGGCTAATGGAACACCCTCATCTTACACCACCTCCTGAGGTCGCTGGTGATTATCTCAAATATGGATTTGGTGGTGGGATGCACGGGGCAGAGGAGGGGTACGGCTGTGGGGCCCATCTTGTCGCGATAATGCCCGATGCAACAGTGGCAAAGTGCGGTTTCTACACCTCTGAGCCTCTGGGTCACCTATCAGAGGGTCTCAGGGTATGCTGGCAGAGACTAAAACCCGTCTGCCTCGATTCTCTCTCCTGCAGGGACTGTCCTGAGGTGAAGCAGTGTCGGGGAGGTTGTCGTTACAGGGCAGAGAGGTGCACAGGCAGGAATGGGCCTGACCTATACCGCTGCTTTGCCCTTGGGGTATCCAGGCAATAACGACTATGAGGATACTGCATCTGCTTTATGAGAGCAGGGGAGACTATTTTGGCACAGGAGGGGTCGCCACAAGGGCATATGAGATATACTCCAGACTACAGGAACGCCATGAGATCACCCTTCTCTGTAAGAGATACCCCGGAGCAGTAGACAGGTATATCAACGGACTGAGGCACATCTTCCTGGGTAGCGAAAGCAGGAGCCTCACTGTTACATTCCTCTCTTACGCTGCCAGGGCATCCCGTTTTGTGAGGAGATATGGAGAGAAATATGATGTGATAGTGGAGGAATTTTCCCCTGCCATTCCTACATTTCTCCACTCATACACAGGCAGACCTCTTGTCCTGCAGGTACAGGGTCACACAGGTCTACACTATTTTAGAAAGTACAATCCCCTCTACGCCCTTGTCCTTTACCTGCTCGAGAGGCTGAGACCACCCCTTTACACCAATTTCATCTTTATAAATGAGGTCTCTATGAAACGATATCTTTGGAAAAGAAAACGAAAGGGCAGGATCGCAATTATACCAAATGCGATTCCCCCTGAGATGCTTGTGGTCGAGCCCCTGGAGAGGGATTACATCCTGTATCTCGGAAGAATTGATGTGTATCCCAAAGGACTTGATCTGCTGCTTGACGCCTTCAGCCTCATCAGAAGAGAGCATCCCTTGCTCAGGCTCCTTATAGCAGGAGATGGAAGGGGGATGCAGAGGTTCAAAAGGATGCTCAGTGGATTAACAGAAGATGTGAGGGGTTCAATAGAACTGCTCGGGTGGGTGGAAGGTCCGGAGAAGACAGAACTCCTGAGAGGGGCGATCCTCTGTGTGTTCCCCTCACGCCATGAGATCCAGCCAATCTCCGTACTTGAGGCGATGGCCCTTCAGAAGCCTGTAGTGGTCAGCCCAATCAGAGAACTGCAGTTTGTGCTGGAGGCAGGCAGTGGTGAGGCCTTTGAGGGCTTCAGTGGGCCCTCCCTTGCAGAGGCGATAATGTCTTTACTGAAGGACCCCTTGAAGAGGAGACAGATGGGACAGAGGGGTAGACAGTACTGCCATGCCTTCACCTGGCAGAGGATTGCAGAGCAATATGAGGCCTTTCTGTATGAGGTAGCGGGTATGGCTTAACTGATTATCCCAGATTTACCATATAGAAATAATGGTTTTTACGGCTGGGGGTCTCACAAAATCAGAGATTTTGTGGGGACCCTCGGGTGATGAAAGATCTGGGATTTTTCAGAGAGATTTTTGTCTTAAACCAGGATTTATGCAACAGATTTGTCAGGCGGGCAGTGCTGGTTCGGACAGAGAAGGCAATGGGCAATAGGCAGCACTGCCCTTCTCAAATATGGTTCTTCTCCAATTTGGCTGGCAAGTATTAACAAGAAGGGTGGGCCCTCGTTATCCTTATCTGATTGAAGACAAAAGAAGAATCCAACAGGAAGGAGGACAAACCACGGCCACCTCTAACAGGGCAACTGAAGCAAAAACAATCTCAACAGGTGAAACTCCCTCTCCCTCAGAGGGAGAGGGCAGGGGTGAGGGTGATCAAAAATACTTTCCTGAAACCAACTAAATTGGAGAGGAACCTCTAACTTCTTACATTGGGCACTGCAGTTGGGGTGATCAATCTTATGTAAAAGGTTCGACAACTCTTGTTTTGATTTAAACTCGGCAAATTGCGGAGACAGATATGATATAATAACCCCGAGATGAAGAAAGCGATTCTTGTTTTACAGGACGGTCTTGTCTTTGAGGGAACGTCCTTCGGAGCAGAGGGAGAGAGGATCGGTGAAGTTGTCTTCAACACCTCCATCACGGGCTACCAGGAGATCCTGACCGACCCCTCCTACAAGGGCCAGATGGTGGTAATGACCTATACAGAGATAGGCAATTATGGGGTGAATGAAGAGGACATAGAGTCAAGAGGTGGTCCGAAGGTTGAAGGGTTTATTGTGAAGGAGTACACGGAGTATCCAAGCAACTGGAGGTCTGAAAGGCCCCTTGGAGAATATCTCAAGGAATACGGTATCCCCGCCATACAGGGCATTGACACAAGAGCACTTACCAGGCATCTGAGGACCTTTGGTTCTCAGATGGGTATACTATCCACTGTAGACCTTTCTGTTGAGAGTCTCTACAGCAAGATAAAGGACCATCCAGGCATAGGTGAGATGGATCTTGTCAGTGAGGTGACCACCCAGAGCCCCTTTCACTGGGTTGAGGGGCTATGGAGGTGGCCTGAACCAGAAGAGACCAGCATAGAGGCCCCCCATGTGGTGGTATATGATTTTGGAGTGAAACTGAGTATCCTCAGGTGTTTGAGGGACGCTGGATTCAGGGTGACTGTACTGCCTGCCACCACCCCAGCAGAGGCAGTACTTGAGATACAGCCGGATGGAGTACTTCTCAGTAATGGTCCAGGGAATCCCGAGGCGGTGAGATACGGAATTGAAAACACAAAGAGACTCATCGGAAAGGTACCACTGTTCGGGATCTGTTTAGGGCATCAGATACTCGGACTTGCCATGGGAGGCAGGACATACAAGCTAAAGTTTGGCCATCATGGTGGAAACCACCCTGTAATGGATCTGGAAACAGGGCATGTGGAGATCACCTCTCAGAACCATAATTACTGTGTGGATATCGAAAGTCTGAAGGGACAGGTAGTCTTGACCCATAGAAACCTGTATGATGGAACCGAAGAGGGGATGAGACATGTGGAGTTACCTATCTTTTCAGTACAATATCATCCTGAAGCGGGACCAGGCCCCAATGACTCAAGGCATCTGTTCAGGAGATTCAGAGAGATGGTGGAGCTGAGGGGAGTCGAACCCCCGACCTCGTGAATGCCATTCACGCGCTCTCCCATCTGAGCTACAGCCCCTACCTGTTTCTTATTTAACAATATACCCATTTGTCATGTCAACTGTCGGGAAGTATCGAATTTTAGACCTTCTTCACAGTTTCCATTTTAGATCAAAATCTCGTCCGTAAAACATGGAGTTCCTCCCCAAAAACAACTATTTCTATCGGCAAATCTGGGTTTTTTCAGTTAGACTTGACATTTAGATTAAAATATGATAATATTCTAATATATGAGACCATTAGGTGCGCAGGCAGAACTTCTCAGGGTGCTGGGCCATCCAGTGAGGCTCCAGATACTTGAGGAACTCACAAAGGGTGTGAAGTGTGTGAGCGATCTGGAGGAGTTCTTGGAGATACCGCAGTCCAACGTATCACAGCATCTCTCACTGTTAAGGCGTTACGGTCTAATAGATTATTACATGGATGGACGGCTCAGGTGCTATTACCTTGTGGACCCAATTATACCAGATCTTCTGCATGTATTGAAGAGAGATTATCCAGAGCAACTTCCACCACCTGCCTGCTGTCCTGTTACCAAGAAGGGAAGATATCCCGGTAAAAGAAGGCATTGACCTTCTTGAAATTTTCTTGGGGGAGGTGTCTCATGGAAAGGGAGATTGTAATGTTTCTGACAACCACTCCCTATAGTTTCGAGAATACTCACACCATTATTAAACTGGCTGATGCTGCCCTGAAAAAGGGACACAGGGTGAGGCTCGTGGCGTCAGGAGACGGTGTGTTCACCATTGTAAAGGGTCAGGTCCCTCAGTCAGAAGAGGCCCTGGAGGACCTTGTATCAAGGGGACTCAAGGTTGACATATGAACTGGATGCATGAAGAGCCGCGGTCTTGCGGCTGAGGACGCCCTGGCAGGTGAGATGAGTTCCCTTAAAGGACTTTACAATGTGATCAAGACAGGGCCCATCTTTTTAAACTTTGGTACATAAAGGAGGGCACCATGGGAAGTATAAGCATAATACTGAGGCGACCTCCCTACGGGACTGTAGATGCAGCAGAGGCGATCCGCCATGCCCTCGGAGGGGTGACGGAGGATATGACCGTAAGGCTTGTACTGGTGGATGGAGGTATTCAGGCAGCCAGGAAAGGGCAGGATGTTGAGGGAACGGAGTATCAGAGTATCGAAAATGGGATAAGGGACTGTATAGAGATGGGGGTAGAGGTGGTGGTGGATAAGTCCTCAATGAAGGAGGAACACCTGGAGACAGAGGAGTTGATTGAAGGCGTTAGCATCGCCAACAGTTACGAGGTCGCAGAGATTATCAAAGACTCTGATACCGTAATGATATTCTGAGGAGGTCAGAATGCTGGTACTTATAAAGAGCGCACCTGATACGCCTGAAGGCAGGAGGGGGTTCAAACTCGCAAGGGATATGGCTGCTGATATATGCCTGCTACAGAACGGTGTGTATTTTGCACAACCAGAAAGGCTTGAAGGCTTCTGTGGCACAGTCTATCTACTTAGAGAAGATGCCCGTATGAGGGGGTTAAAAGAGGCTGATATCGCCAGGGATATAAAAGAGATAGACTATATGGATCTGGTTGACCTGATGGTGGACGAGGATCAGGTTGTGGGCCTGTTCTAAATAAATGAATGAGTAAGGGGAGGTAACGATGGCAACCAGGGTTGTGATCCTCGGGGGGTCCTTTGGAGGGCTTACCACTGCCTTTGAACTCCGCAGACACCTTGGACAGGGGGCAGATATAACCGTTGTGTGCGACCAGAACAGGTTTGTCTTTATCCCCTCCCTGCCATGGGTTTCGATGGGATGGAAGAGGCCAGAGGAGATAACCCTTCCCCTTGAAGGGATATTGAGGAAGAGGGGGATAGGATTTGTAAATCAGGAGGCAGTAGGTGTTGATCCTGACTCATCGAGGGTGGCACTCAGGGATGGCACAGAGATTGGTTACGATTATCTGGTTATCGCCACGGGCCCTGCCCTTGTCTTTGATGCTGTACCAGGGTTTGGACCTGAGAAGGGCCACACAGAATGTATCTTTACCCTTGAGCAGGCGATCAGGTGTCATAAGGCATGGCAGAGGTTCCTTGAAGAACCCGGCCCATTGCTGGTGGGCTCTGTGCAGGGGGTGAGTTGTTTTGGTCCTCCCTACGAGTATGCCTTTGAGGTGGATGCAGAACTCAGGAGGAGAAAAATGAGGCATAAAGTCCCCATCATATTCATAACCTCTGAACCCTATATTGGCCACTTCGGCATCGGAGGGCTCGGCAGATCAAGACGGATCATGGAGGATGAGTTTGCCGCCAGAGATATCAAGGCGATACCGAATGTTGCGGTTGAGGAGTTCACCCCGGAGGAGGTGAGGCTCAAGGACGGCACAAGGTTACCCTTCAGGCTGGCCATGTTTGCACCTCCGATGGCAGGGGTGAAGGCTGTGGCCCACCTCGGCAATGAAAAGGGCTTTATACCGGTTGACCAGCATTACAGGCACATAGTGCATAAAAATATCTTCTCAGTTGGAGTGGCTGTAGCAATGGCACCTCCGGAGAAGACACCCGTGCCCACAGGTCTGCCAAAGACGGGCTATATGACAGTGGAGATGGCAAAGGTGGCGGCAAAGACGATAGCCTCAGAGGTCCTCGGAAAGAGCCCTCCTGAACCGGAACCCCTCGGTGCTGTATGTCTCATGGACATGGGCAACACGGCTGCATTGATGGTTGCAAAGCCAGTGGTTCCACCAAGACAGAAGGCCCTTCTCAAGGCAGGCATCCAGTATCGATGGCTCAAGGCGGCCTTTGAGAGGTATTACCTCTGGAAGATCAGACATGGCCTGACGCAACTGCCATAGGAGGAGCAATGAGCCTTGTAAGACTGGCCCTCAGATATCCAAAACTGACGATTGCCCTCACCATCTTCCTTACCATCCTTCTTGTCTCATCCATGCCGACAATGAAGATAGACACTGACCCTGAAAACATGCTCTCACAGGACGAACCTGTCAGGGTATTCCACAGACAGGTGAAAAAGGAGTTCGGGATAGAGGAGATGATCGTCCTTGGTATGGTCAATGAGAGGGGGATATTCAATAAAGGGAGCCTCAGAAAGATCAAGACCCTTACAGATGAGATAATGACAATAGAAGGAGTGGTTGCAGAGGATGTAATGAGTCTGTCTGCAACGAACAATGTGATATCCAGGGCAGGACTCCTTGAGGTAAGGCCGCCCCTTGAAAGGGTCCCCTCAAAAGAAGAGGAGATTGTCCTCCTCAAGAAAGAGGTGATGGACAATCCACTCTTCAGGGACAGACTGGTATCCTCTGATGGCAAAGGCACTGCCATATACGTGCCCATTGTGGACAAGGATGTAGCCCATGAGGTGGCAGAAAGGATCAAGAAACTCTACAGGCCCCTGGAAGGCCCTGAAAGGTTCTATATGGCAGGGCTTCCACTTGCAGAAGATACCTTCGGTGCAGAGATGTTCAAGGAGATGGCTGTAGTTGCACCACTGGCAGGTGGCCTTCTGATGCTCCTCCTCTGGTTGTTGTTTCGGAGGGTACTGCTTGTGGTACCAGCAATGGTGGTCGCCATGCTGTCAGTTCTCTGGAGTATGGGGGCGATGATATGGCTCGGACTGAAGGTACACATCATGTCCTCAATGATACCGGTGTTTCTCATGCCCATCGCTGTCTGTGATAGTGTGCATGTATTAAGTGACTTCTATGAAAACTACCGTGGACATGACAGAGACTCTGTTATAAAGGATGTCTACACTTCACTCTTCAAGCCCATGCTCTACACATCACTGACCACCGCAGTCGGATTTGCAAACCTCGCCTGGGCAAAGATTCCACCTGTAAGGGTATTCGGTCTCTTTGTGGCCTTTGGCGTGATGGCTGCGTGGCTCCTTACCATAACCTTCATCCCTGCCTTTCTGGTCCTGTTGAAAGAGAGGAGTCTGAAGGGGATTGAAACAAAGACCTCCAGGAGCAGGGTCCTTGCGCTGATGGCCGATGTATCCCTTGCAAAGGGGAAGGCGGTTGTGGTTATTGGAGTGGTTCTGCTTCTGGTGGCAATCTTTGGGATCCTTCGGTTAAGGGTCAACGACAACCCGGTAAAGTGGTTCAAGGAACACCATCCCCTGAGAGTGGCAGACAGGGTGTTGAACAGGATTATTGGAGGCACCTACATCTCTTATCTCGTATTTGAGAGCAACGAATCAGAGAGGATGAAATCTCCAGAGGTCCTCAAATACATTGACTCCCTTCAGAGGTATCTCGAGAGTCATCATCTTGTTGGAAAGACCACCTCAGTGGCCGATGTTGTTAAGAGGATAAACTATGTCCTGCACGATGGGGATCCACAATTTGAGAGTATACCTGATGACAGAAGAACCATTGGACAGTACCTCTTCCTCTTCCTCATGTCCTCTGATCCTGATGAACTGGACAACCTCGTGACCTACGATTATCGTAAGGCGAACCTCTGGGTCCAGATGCGTTCAGGGGACAATCGCGACATGTCTGCTGTAGTAAAGGCAGTAGAGGAGTTCGTGGAGGAAAACCCCCTGCCAGAAGGGATAACAATGAAATGGTCTGGACTGCCCTATCTGAACATCATCTGGCAGGATATGATGGTAAAGGGTATGCTAAAGGCTACCGTGGGTTCCTACTGGGTGGTCTTTCTGTTGCTCGTGGTTCTATTCAGGTCCGTCTGGTGGGCAGTTGTGGCGATACTGCCCCTCAGTTTTTCCATAATCTTCAGTTACGGCCTGATAGGTTTTGGTGGTAAAGACTATGATATGCCGATTGCTGTATGCTCAACCCTCACCCTTGGCCTTGGCATCGACTTTGCCATACACTTCTGCCAGCGATTGAGGGGAGGTCTGAAACAGAGGGGTGATTTCCACCAGGCCATCCAGTGGGTCACAAAGGGTGAGCCTTCTGTGGCAATAGCCAGAAACGCCATTGTTGTAGGACTGGGATTTCTGCCCTTGGTCCTCTCCACCCTCACCCCCTATGTCACTGTGGGGCTGTTCTTCGGTTCACTTGCATTTTTTGCAGGCATGACGACACTCTTCTTCCTGCCTGCACTCATTGTCACCTTCAGGGAAAGACTCTTCAGGGGAGGTCAATCATGAAACACCTGGTAGTTCTTTTAATGGTCCTCACACTGTCTTCATATGTCTACTCCGAGGATGCAAAAGAGATCATGAGGAGGTCACAGAATGCCTTCCTCTATCAGGCGGATGACATGAAGGTGAAGGTCACAATGCGTCTCATTTCATCTTCCGGTGCCGAAAGAAGGAGGGTCCTCACGATGCTGAGAAGGGATGTCACGGATGGTGGAAGACAGTTTTATTACATCTACTTTCATGAGCCACCTGATGTGAAGGGTATGACCTTTATGGTCCACAAGTACCCTGACAGGGACGATGACCGATGGCTATTCATCCCTGCCCTTAATATGGTCAAAAGGATTGCGGCAAGGGACAGGGCCTCCAGTTTTGTGGGTTCTGACTTCACCTATGAGGATGTCTCCGGAAGGGATATTGATGAAGACGAACACCAACTCCTGAGAAAGGAGGTCCTTAAAGGGGAGAACTGTCTTGTGATAAAGAGCATCCCCAGGAAGGAGGATATGCCCTATTCCTATCGAATTTCCTGGATATCCGAGAAGACCTACCTCCCCCTTAAGATTGAGTACTACAACCACACCGGTAAGGTCTACAAGGTATTCACTGCTGACGAGGTAAAGAATATACAGGGCTACCCGACAGTGGTGAGAAGGACCATGAGAAACCTCCAGAGCGGCCACAGGACAGAGGTCTCCTTCGAGGAGGTCAAATACAATATCGGACTTGAAGAGGGCATCTTCACAGAGAGGTTCCTCCGGAGACCTCCGAGAAGTCTCCTGAGGTAGTCTCAACCTTCTGAAAGTGTTAAGGATTTTAATCATCGGGTGCCTGATTCTGCTGTCTCCACTCACCTCAACAGCAGAGGAGATAGACCTCTCTCTGGGTGGGTTCCTGCAGGGCAATTATTCCATGTCTCTGGCAGGCAGTAATCCCGACGGTGGAGACCTCAAATGGGCAGAGGAGAGGGTGCAACTGAAGATCGAGGTCCTTTCAGCAGACCTGAGGTTCTTCTCAAAGACAGACCTCTATTATGACCATATTTGTAGAGAAGCAGAGGTTGAGTTCAGGGAGGCCTATATCGATTATTCATCCATGCTCTGGGACCTCAGGGCCGGAAGACAGATAATCACATGGGGGATCGGAGACCTTGTTTTTATTAACGACGTCTTCCCGAAGGACTATGAGGCATTTTTCTCTGGCAGGCCCATGGAGTACATGAAAAGGCCGGTGGACGCCCTGAAGATAGGGGTTTATCCTGAGTCTTTCTCACTGGATATTGTCATAATACCCTTTTTTGAACCGAACAGGCTGCCTGAAGCAAGAAGATTCCACCTTTACAATCCCCTTAGCGGGACCGGTATAAAGGAAGAGGAACCACCTGCAACACTTGAAAACACCGAACTTGCCCTGAGGTTTTACAGGGACCTCACAGGAGTTGAAATTGCGCTCTATCTCTACAGGGGCTTTTACAGGACACCCTCAGTTAAGACAGAGGGGACATCCCTCCTCCTGTTTTATCCTGAACTCAATGTGTACGGTGCCTCTATGCAGTTGAATGGACTTGGCGGGCTGATAGGCATCGAGGCAGGCTATTACGACTCAAGGCAGGATCGTGCTGGCACCAACCCCTTCATCCCGAACTCCACCCTCAGATTTCTTCTCACCTATCAGAGGCAGTTCTGGAGGGACTTTACTGTCACCATTCAGTACTCAGGACAGTATATGGATGACTATTCTGAATACCTCCGCACCCTGCCTCAGGGAATGCCTGAGGCGAGGAGATACTCTGACCTCCTGGCGGTAAGACTCACCCAGTTGCTCATGTACCAGAACCTGAAACTCGGATGGTTTTCCCTCTGGAGCCTCACAGATGGAGACTACCTGCTCAATCCAGAGATAAGATACAGGTTTTCTGACCGTATCTGGGCCTCCATCGGTGCCATGGTATTTGGAGGAGGGGAGGAATGGGGACAGCTCGGAGGCCTCGACAGAAACGACAATCTCTATCTTCAGATAAGATATGAGTTTTAATTATTTTGTACTATCAGAAAGTACCTCTGAAGTCCAACAACTGGGAGTCTCACTGGATGTACCTCTACAGGTCTGTCTGTCTTCAGCCTTTTCAATTCCCTTTCATACCCTGGCCCCTTACTCATGATTAATATTCCTCCCTCTTTTAATAAGGGAAATCCCTTTTTTATAAACTCCCCTACACTGAAAAGTGCCCTTGTGAGCAGAATATCGTACCACTCCGGAGAGGTCTTGCTGTACGACTCAATTGTGTCTTCTATCACATCCACATCCCTGAGATGGAGCTTTGTTATTATATGTCTCAGAAATGCAGCCTTTTTTCTGGAGGGTTCCATGAGATGGACCTTCAAATCAGGACGTGCTATCTTAATTACAAGGCCAGGTAGCCCTGCCCCACTGCCCACATCAAGGACCTTCTCCGCAGAGGAAGGGAAGAAGATCAAATACAGTAGACTGTCCAGGATACCTTTTATCGCAAATTCCTCCTCTGTATCGAGTGAAGTAAGGGAATATGCCCTGGAGAACCTCTTTATCTCATTGAAGTATCTCTCAAACAGTTGAAGCGTCTCCTCAGAAACCTCGATAGGGGTCTCTTCTGCAGCCTCTCTGATAATGGATTTGAGTTGCTTACTCAATCTCTTCCGGAGTGCCTATTCCGAGACTGAGATTATGCAGGGTGTTCTCAATGGTCGCCACCACCCCATAACTCAGGAAGTGTGACCTGTAATACTCCGTAACAGGCAGGGTGAGGATCTCCTTTTTGATGGTGAGAAACAGAGAGAAAAGGCGTGTCCGTCTGCTGTAGTTGGAGTTTCTTATTATGTCTGCACAGAGTTCACATAAGGGGACCAGGTGGTCTCTGGCATAATCCAGAAATATCTCCACCACCCTGAAGAAGACGGAGTCCGGTATTTCATATGCCTTCTTGCCCTTGTAGGGTCTGAGGATGTCGTAAATCACCTCGTCATGCATCCACCATGTATCAATCGGGAACTGGAAGATGTCCCTGGGATAGTATTTGATATCTGGGGTCTCAGGCAGTCCAAAGGTGTATTCCTGAGGTTCAAGGTCGTCCCAGTTTAGGATGTTTTTTAGGATCACCACCTCCACAGGCACAGGATTTCCCATTCTCTCGCTTATCTTCAGGAAGTGTTTTAAAAGCCTCTTCATATACTCTTCACTCACAGGATAGAAGTTGATATCTGAAAAATATGCCTCTTTCAGTTCCCTGTATCCCTCTCTGGGGAGGTTTGACATCAAAAGGACCTCTTTCACACCGTCGGTCGTCTTCATAAGTACTGATGAGGCAAAATATCTATTTCTACCAAACCTCTTCCCAACAAAGGTGGACATAGCGCCATTTCCATCTACAAGGCTGACCCACAGGTCCAGGAAATTGCCATCAGATTTGCCCTGCAGGCTGAGTTCCTCCCTCGTTGGCATGGGCAACTGATGCATCAGGTGTATGTATGCCTCCTCTGCCTCCTGTTGAAATCTCCTGTTTAGCCTGGAAATACTATACAGTCTCTTTATAGCCTCCTGATTTGCAGCAGCCTCAATCGCCCTGAGGGCGTGACCTGCTATGGTCCTGTCAGGATAGTACGTAAAGAGTTCAAGAAACTTGAGGATGCTTGTTTCCTCCGAGCCAGCAAGGTCTTCAATCATGGAGAAGACACCCTCTGGATGAGACTTCTCCTTTATAATCTGGTACACCTCATTGAGCAATGATGGGTTTTCACCCAGTTGTTCAATAAGATAGTCTCTGAAGGACCCCTTCACCTCAATAAACTCGTTCACGAACTCCTCAAACCCCTTCACCTTCTGTAGCAGTTCCTCAGGGTCAAAGGCCGAAAATATTATCGCCTTGTCAACCTTTGTCAGTCTGTCAGTATGCAATAACCCTTCCAGTTCCCTGAGCAACCACTCTGGTATCGGGTTCGGGGAGTACTGGTCAAGAACAAATTTGGTGAGATTAACCAGGTTCTCTCTCTTCTGCCTGGTAAGCCTCTCTGTATATATGAGTTTAAAGAGCAACTTTGTCAGGGTAGAGGGGCTCTCGTAGAGATACTCAGGTATGAACCTTCTCACCTGAGACGGGGGAAGAGATATGAGCCTTCGAAGGTCTGCCAGTTGATTCCTCTTCTTCATATGTTAAATCCTTGATCTCCTGACACTCTCCTCAGGAGATACCGGTTTGCTGGGAAACCCTCCTCCTCTGTCTTTCAAGGGCTACCAATAGTAGCGAGATTGCTGCCGGGGTGACGCCTGGTATCCTGCTTGCCTGTGCAATACTTGTAGGTCTTACCTCCTTTAACTTTGTGAGGACCTCCCTTGAAAGGCCCGCCACTAAATCATAGTTGAAATCCTCAGGGATCCTCCTGTTCTCCAGTTTCTTCATCCTTTCTACCATCTCCATCTGCTTCTTTATATATCCCTTGTATTTTACCTCTGTTGTAACAAGATTTTCCAACTCTTCTGTAAGGGGTTCATCAGGAGGGCAGACAGACTTTATCATGGAATAGGTTATCTCCGGTCTCTTAAGGAGTTGTTCAAGGGTGATACTTTCTGTTATCTCTGATGATCCTGCCTCTCTGAGGATATGGTTCACCTCAGAAGGCGAGACCCTTTTCTGCTCAAGTCTCCTCATCTCTCTCTCAAACATCGCCTTTTTCTTCAGGAACCTCTCGTACTCCTCCTCTCTCACAAGCCCCACCCTGAACCCCTTTTCCCTGAGGCGAAACTCTGCATTGTCATGCCTCAGCAGAAGCCTGTACTCGGCCCTTGATGTAAACATCCTGTAGGGCTCAGATGTCCCTTTGGTGACCAGATCGTCAATCAGCACCCCTATATAGGCCTCCTGCCGGCCGAGTATTAGAGGTGGTTGCCCCTTCAGTTTCAGGGCAGCGTTTATTCCAGCCATGAGCCCCTGTGCAGCAGCCTCTTCGTAGCCTGAAGTGCCATTGATCTGGCCTGCCAGAAAGAGCCCCTCAATCTCCTTCGTCTCAAGGGTGTGTCTCAACTGGGTCGGATAGACGAAGTCATACTCTATGGCGTAGCCCGGCCGCATGATCTCTGCCTCCTCAAGTCCGGGGATGGTCCTCACCAGTGAGACCTGTACATCGTAGGGCAAACTGGTTGAGATCCCGTTAGCATAGTACTCCTTTGTCTGCAGTCCTTCAGGTTCAAGGAAGACCTGATGTCTCGGTTTTTCAGCAAAACGGACCACCTTGTCCTCGATGGATGGACAGTACCTCGGCCCGATACCCTTGATCCGTCCGCTGTAAAGAGGGGACCGGTCGAGATTCTGCCTTATGATCTGGTGAGTCCTCTCATTTGTATAGGTAATGTAACAGGGTAGTTGTGGATTTGTGATCATGGTGGTGCTGTGAGAAAAGGGCGGTGGAGGATTATCGCCCCACTGCTCTGTCGTCTTTGAAAAGTCTATCGTCTTGGAGTCCAGCCTCGGGGGCGTGCCTGTTTTGAGCCTTCCCATTTTAAGGCCCAGGTCTCTAAGGGAATCAGCAAGCCCTACTGAGGGGAACTCTCCTGCCCTGCCGGCAGGGAAACTATCAAGGCCGATGTGTATCAGCCCCTTCAGGAATGTCCCTGTGGTGACAATAACCGCCCTACATCCGTAAAAGGTCCCGAGCGAGGTGACCACACCCTGGACCCTTCCATCCTTTACCACCAGTCTCTCCACAAGGGCCTGCTTGATTGTGAGAGAAGGCTGTTCCTCAAGAACCCTCCTCATATTGAGTCGGTACAGGAGTCTATCACACTGGGCCCTGAGGGACCACACTGCAGGCCCTTTACTCCTGTTGAGCATCCTGAACTGTATCCCTGAACTGTCTGTAACCCTTGCCATCTCCCCACCAAGGGCATCTATCTCCCTCACGAGATGCCCCTTGGCAAGGCCCCCGATGGCTGGATTGCAGGACATCTGGGCTATGGTGTCAAGGTTTATCGTGAAAAGGCAGGTCTCAAGTCCCATCCGGGCAGTGGTGAGGGCTGCCTCACAGCCTGCATGGCCTGCCCCTATAACTATTACATCAAACTCTGCCTCCTTATACATTGTAGTGCTCCCTCAAACGCCTCAATCTTTTGTAGCCTGCCTCTGAGATCTCCTTCAGGTCAGCCTCCACCTCATTTAACCTCTCCAGCAATTTGGGCCTCCACTGCTGAGGTGTGGTCTTGGCAGCAAGGAGTCCGACATATAGTGATGAGAGTCCATACAGAAACCTCTCGTTTTCCGGGTCAACAGCAAGCAGTCTCTGAAGTATAAGGGTAGGGAAAAGGGGATTCCTCTCTGCATCATATACGATGTCATACATCTTATCCAGAAGGTGAGATTCATTTATCATTACCTCTACATCAAGCACTGCCCTGCCATCGTCATCTTCATCAAGATAGTCAAATCTCTTTATCTTTGTCACTGTTTCATCAAAACAGTCCCTGTTACAGAAAAACCCCGGCACATTAATACAGAAGAGGCCCTCCACTATGTAAAACCTCTGTCCCTCCTGTTCGTGCCTGCTGACCTTTATCGACTTGCCACAGTTGTCACACTGGGTATGAAATACCTTCTCCATAGATACTATGTTAATAATTATCTCCTCCTTTTGTCACCCTTTCGGATTAGATCAAAAAGTGTTTCGTGTCACATCTGTCCAAAATAACCTGCGATAGTATACACAGGCGGTGTGCCGAATAGCAGAGGTCGGATATCAGAGGTCAGAAGTCGGATTTTTTCCTTAGTCTTCTGACCTCTGACTTCAGACTTCTGACCTCTGTTTTTAGGCATACCGCCTGTGCCTTAATCCTATTTTGGACAGATGTGGTCTCCTGTAGTGTTTTATAAAAGCCAGTTGCCGATATGTTATTATTATCAGATGCTCTGTATGATTGCGGCAACAGAGAGGGAATCCTACTTGCTGATTGAATCCATCTCCATCAAGAGGAAATGGACCGAGGCAGGGATACACTTTGCAGAAGGAGCAGTGGGGAGGAAGGAGGTGGCGGTGGTGATATCTGGTCCCGGGAAGGTGAATGCTGCTCATGCCACTGCCCTGGCTATATCAGGACTTTCACCCACTGGAGTACTGAACTTCGGGATAGGGGGCGGTCTGCCCGGCTCAGGACTTCAGTTGCTTGAGATAACACTTGCAGACTCTGAGCATTATGCCGATGAAGGGGTGTTCACTGAGAGGGGCTTTATGGACCTGTCCTTTCTCAGATTGCCACTGATCAGGTCAGGGGGTAAAGAGTACTACAACTCCTTTCCCATAACCTCTTCCCTCAGGGCAAGGCTCAGGAGTGCCCTTAAGGATGCAGGAATTCCATTCAGAGAAGGCCCATTTATTACGGTTTCCACCGTTACTGGCACCGATGAAAGGGCAAGGCTTTTGAGAAGGAGATACAGGGCGGTATGTGAGAACATGGAAGGAGCAGCAGTTGCCCATGTATGTCTCATGCATGGTGTGGACTTTGCTGAACTGAGATGTATAAGCAACTTTGCGGGAAGAAGAGACAGACGGAAATGGAAGACAGAAGAGGCAGCAAGGAGGTTACAGGAGTGCATCCTGAAAGTGGCAGGCACTATCTGACAGAGATGATTGCGGAATCCCTGAATAGTGGGCTCCTTGAAAACGTGATTGATATGTTCAGGACAGACCCTACACTACTGAAAACAGTAGGAACGCTTTTAAGGGACAGAAGGTACAAGGTCAAGTTGGGAGTGGTAGCCCTTATTGAGGAACTCATCCCCCTCGGCAGAGAGGATGCTGACAGGGCAACAGAGGCCGTGAGACCGCTCCTTCAAGATAAAGACCCTACTGTGCGGGGTGATGCAGCCTATCTGCTGTCACTGATAAAGGGATCGGAGGCTATTCCGCTACTCAGATGCCTACTAAATGACGATTCAAAAGAGGTCTCTTTACTGGTAGAAGAGATTATCACCTCTCTGGAGGGTCCGGAATAAACCTGTCCAGTATCTTCATTTCATATTCCGGAAAATCAGAGAGGTTGAAGGGCCTCTTTCTCATGATATTGAACTGCATGATCTTAAAGTTGAGCAGCCTCCACTGTCTCATCCTCTCTTTATCATCGTCAAGGCTGTCTATCAACTCCTTCAGCGTCAGGATCTCCTTCTTCAATTCCAGTTCAGGTGGCAGGCACCCTGCATTCTTCAGGACCCTGTATGCTGCCCTGAGGTCCTCCGGTATCCATGAGTCATCATCCAGTTTGAGGGGCTTTCCCCTGCCTGGCAGGTTGTCAAACTCTCCCCTCTCCATCGCCTCAAGAATCCTCTGTTCTGCTATTCTTCTCAGTATGTCCATCTTCCCTGTTTATGGGTTCTCCCGGAATTCGGTATTCCTCGGAGGCCCAGGCCCCAAGGTCTATGAGTTTACACCTCTCTGAACAGAATGGACGATAGGGATTCTCCTCCCAGGTGGTGGTTTTCTTACATATTGGACACCTCAGTGTCATTTCTTAATCATAAAGCAATAGGAGAGTGACCTGTCAAATCATTCTCCAAAGAGTCTCTTACAGAGTTCTGCCACCCTTGCACCCAGTTTGCGGGCATGGTCCTTTGTCTTCTCATCAGGTGCCCCCACACAGGCCACCCCATAGTGCCCTGTAGCACTCATCGGATCGCCTACCACCACCATCCCGTAGATGAGCATGCACTGCAGTATAGAGAATATGGTGGTCTCTTTACCCCCTGTGTCATGTCCTGCTGTGGCAAAGGCGGCACCCACCTTCCCTTCCATCTTTCTCCTCACTCCCACAAACTCATCAAATACCCTCTTCAGGTCGGCGGCCATCACACCAAAATAAACCGGTGAACCTGCAATAATACCAGCAGAACTCAGAAAGTCGTCCTTGGTCACCTCCGATGTGCTCTTGAGAACAGCCCTAACACCTGCTGACTCAACCCCCTCTGCCACCGCCTCAGCCAGTTTCCTGGTATTTCCTCCCTTTGAATAATAAAGCACGAGTACCTGCATTAATACCTCCTCTCTCAATGTTTTTGATACCTGTCTGCCCCTGGCTTTCTGCTATATTATAATGAAGCATCCCGTGGCAAGGCCACTGGAATAAAAATCAACGTCTTTTCAAGAGGACCTTCTCTACCTCCTCCCATCCTTCAACCTGTAGACACTCATCCGCCTCTGTAAAGGAGATGGCCTCTTTCACATATCCCTTTGCCAGATCACAGTTGGGGCCTGTCCCGACATACACTTGCAGTTTTAACCCCTTCTCCTTCAACTCTTCCAGTAAATACCCCCCTTCCCAACCAAGCACTACTGAAAGGGGAAACTTATCCTCCAACATCTCTCTTCGGAAGACCTCTGCCAGTGGTGTTGTGGATATGTAAATGATCCTGAAACGCCTGCTCAGTCTCTTCAGGGTCTCTTCTGCCTTGACTGTCCTTTCTTTGCCGATCAGGGAAGAGGCGATCACAGTCTCTGTCTCTATGAGAAGAAGGGGGTCGCTTCGGCCCACCACAAGTAACAGCCCTCTGGCCTTGTCATCCCCAGTTTCTGCCCTTATCCAGAAGAGCCCCCTCCTGGTGGGAGTGTATTCAACTCTCGCAAGGCCGTCACCACCACTCAGCCGCCTGCCGAGAAATCTATCACCGATATAGAAATCGACAAGGAGACCTCCCTGTGGCAGGAAGAACCTCTTTGTCATCGCCTGGAGCATTAGGGGCCTGCCAACAACACCTATGGAGTCAGGGACTGCAATGGATGCCTCTGCAGATGTGCCCAGAGTCAGCATTAGTATGGAGGAGACGACTAACAACACCCTGTACATCTTTGACTCAGGGGCTAAGGTGTCATCTTCTTGCCCTCTGCACTGCTAATCTCCTCCCTTTGTAACTCTTCCGATCAAGGGCAGAAAGCACCTTTTCTACCACAACCTCTGAGACCTCAATAAAACTGAAGTTCTCCTTTATAGATATGTGGCCTATATATTTTACATCAATCCCTGCACTGTCTGAAATAAACCTCACCAGATCGGAAGGCCTGAGTTCTTCCCTCCTCCCTATGTTCATAAAGAGTCTTGTATAAGAGAGATCTCCATTGTCAGGTTCATCATCTATATCAATGTAAGAGAGGAGGAGTTTTATGGCTGCCAGCGCCACCTCCTGGGCGATGTACTCCCCTGTGAGGGTCTCCATCAGATCCTGTGCACCTGTATAGTCACCCTCCTGGAGAATCTCTCTCAGATCTTCCAGCAACTCCTCTTTCCGTGCCTTCAGCACCTGTTGCTTAGTGGGCAGTTCAGCCTTCAGGATCCTTGTCTTTGTTGCCCTTTCGATCAATCTGAGTTGCCTGTACTCTCTCGGTGTGATAAAGGTGATGGCTATTCCAGACCTGCCCGCCCTGCCTGTCCTGCCAATCCTGTGGACATAACTGTCAGGGTTCTGAGGGATACTGTAGTTTATCACATGAGAGACATCTGGGATATCAATCCCCCTGGCTGCCACATCAGTGGCTACAAGAATGTCTATCGCGCGGCTCCTGAACTTCCTCATAACCGTCTCTCTGTGGGCCTGGGTGAAGTCACCATGAATGGCTCCGGCCAGGTATCCCATCTGCTGGAGTCTACGCGAGACTTCGTCCACTTCTCTCTTTGTATGACAGAAGACAAGGGTCAGATAAGGGTCTTCTGAGTCTATTAGCCTTGCGAGAGCCTTTAATTTGTCTTCATGACGGACCTCATAGAAGACCTGTCTCACACTGGAGACAACCAGGCTTTTGGGGTCAACTGTAATCCTTGTAGGCCGTTTCATGTACCTTCTGGCCATTCTCTCAATTTCTGCCGGGATAGTGGCTGAAAAGAGCATCGTCTGCCTGTCCTTTGGTGTATGGCTCAGTATCTTTTCTATATCATCAATAAATCCCATATTCAGCATCTCGTCCGCCTCATCTAATACCACCACCCTCACAGAGTTGAGTTCTATGGTCCCTCTCTGGATATGATCGAGCAGCCGCCCTGGAGTCCCTACTATTATATTCACCCTTCCCCTCAGGGCGCGGATCTGTCTGTCAATAGACTGACCTCCGTAGACTGGCAGTGCCTTAATCCTTTTAGTTAACCCTATCTTGTTCAATTCCTCTGCTATCTGTATTGCCAGTTCTCTTGTTGGAGATAGAACAAGTGCAAAGGGCCTGCTGCTCCCATTACATCTCTGTACTATTGGTATACCAAAGGCAGCCGTCTTTCCTGTGCCGGTCTGGGCCTGGGCCATTACATCTTCTTCCCGTAACGCAGGTGGTATGGAAAGGGCCTGTACAGGTGTGGGCTCCTCAAAGCCCATCATCTTTATTGCCTCCAGGAGTTCTCTGGATATGTTCAACTCGTGAAATCCAAGACCTTTCATTTCTTCTCCTTCAGATTGATTGTGTCCTTAAAATAAGGCTATCTCTTTTTCTTGAATCTCGCCGCCCTCGCCCTCCGACGGCGTGCCTCCCTCTGTTTCCTCCTCTTCTTTACAGAGGGCTTCTCATAGTATCTCCTGTTCTTCAGTTCCCTGAAGAGGCCCTCCCTCTCAACCCCCTTCTTGAGTTGCTTGATCGCCTTTTCGATGTCTCTGCCTACAACCTGGATCATTACACTCCTTTCCTCAAAAAATAAAAAAGGCCGCTTCAGTTTTTGCGGCCTTCCACAAAAACTTCTTAAGTATGACATAAAAGACAGGGAAAAGGCAAATAGAATAACCTGTATTTGACAGTCTTGGCTGGCAGGGTTAACTCAATGGGCCTGATAGCACTTAGAGGTATATTTTTTAAAGGTGTCCGAATTGATGTTTCCTTGACATCCCACCTGTCTTTATAGTCTACAATTATTTGGACAATAGTGATTCTGAACAGCGGTCACTGTGGATAGACTTTAAGTTTTAATCGGAGGATAGAGGAGATAAGGACAAAACTTGGTGGATATTTTCAATAAAATCAGATGCACAATATTGCCATTCACAAGATTGATTGTCAGTAACCTTTTACTGATAATTGCCCTCTTTATCAATTTTGAGAAAACAGTACCATTTCCGGTAGATTATTTTTGAGGAATGCCGGATCATTGACAATTTATATGAGTTAGAAGTAAAATTCTATCGGTCTTGAATCTCCTTCTAAGGAGTCAGGGATGGGGCCACAAGGATGATAAATGTCGGGATAGTCGGGGCAGGCAGGGGAGGTAGCAGTCTCTTGGAGGTCTTTATTGCCAATGGAGAGGTCAATGTCGTTGGCATAACTGACAGAGACCCCGAGGCCCCTGGACTCAAACTGGCAAAGGCACATGGTATCTATGTTGCACCTTCCCTTGATGCCCTTGCCCGGAGGGCCCCACATATACTCATCAATGCCACAGGTGACCCTACACTTACTGAGAATCTCCGGAGAGATTTTCCTCAGCCCGTTGAGGTGATTGAGGGAACAAGTGCGTGGTTCCTCTGGGAACTCATCAGGAGGCAACAGGAGGCGAGACATGACCTCTCCGTGCTTTACGAGAGTTCTCTGATGATAGCAAAGGCGAAGAGCCTTGAGGAGGCGCTGGACAAGATACTCCTTTCTGCCACATCACTGACCGACGCCCCTGCCGGAAGCATCGCCCTCATAGAGGGAGAATACATGGTAATGGCTGCACACAGGGGACTGAGTGAGGAGTTTTTTAAGGAGAGGAGATGGAGACCAAGACAGAAAGGGCTCAGCCATTACGTTCTGAGCCAGAGAGAACCCGTGGCATGGGAGGATATACTCAGGGACCCATTATTTGAGGGGACAAAGATAAAGAGAGAGGGGATCAGGGCACTGATGGCATGTCCGCTTCTACTGGATGGTGGTGTTGTGGGCATACTGTATGTAGACGATTTCAAGCCGAGGAAGTTTACCGAGAGGCATAAGAATCTTATTAAGTTGTTTTCCACCTATGCTGCCAATGCCATAGAGAAGTTCCGTCTGATTCATGAACTGGAGTCATCTGTGGCCTATCTTGAGGCGGTGCTTGACAGTTCTCAGGACCTTATAGCAACCACAGACAACCAGGGAAGGATAGTTAAGTTCTCAAAGGGTGGCGAGAGGATCCTCGGATACAGGGAAGATGAGGTGATAGGGAAAAGGGCCTCCGAGTTTTACCTGAATCCCGAAGAAAGGGATAAAATCTTACAGATGCTAAAAGAGCGGGGTGCGGTCTTTAACTACGAGACAAAACTGAAAAGAAAGGACGGGGGCACGGTTGATATAAGCCTCACCATCTCACAATTGAGGGACAGGGATGGCAGGATAATCGGCACGGTCGGTGTGAGTAAGGATATTACCCAGGAGAAGAGACTGAGGGATGAACTGGCCAGAAAGAACCGTGAACTACAGGAGTTAAACGAGATTCTCGAACAGAAGGTGATCGAGAGGACAAAGGAACTGGAAAAGAAAAATGCCGAGTTGAGGAGGGCAAACCAGATAAAGGCGAGGTTCATATCAAACATGAGCCATGAACTGAGGACTCCTCTCACATCCATCATAGGATACTCAGAGTTACTGCTTGACAGGACCCCGGGTGAGATAAACGAGGCCCAGGAGAGATACATTACACACATCATGCAGGCGGGCAAACACCTCCTTCATCTTGTAAACAACATCCTTGACCTTGCAAAGATAGAGGCAGGCAGGCTATCCCTTGCAACAGAGACTGTTAATATAGGGGACCTGATTCAGGAGGTTACCTTTATAATGAAACCACAGGCAGACAAGAAGTCCATCCAGATAGAGACGGATGTTGCCCCTGATGTGAGCGAGTTCACTGCTGACAGGGTCAAACTGAAGCAGATTCTCTTCAATCTCCTTTCAAATGCGGTGAAGTTTACCCCTGAAGGTGGTAGTGTCGGGATAAAGGCCGAATATGTCCTGCGGCCCTTTACATGGATGCCACCAGACAGGAGGTTCCTCAAACTGACCATCTGGGACACGGGCATAGGAATCCCGGAAGACAAGAGGGAGAGCATCTTCGAAGAATTTGAGCAGGTTGATACCTCAAGGAGTACGGAAGGGGTGGGGCTCGGCCTTGCAATGACAAAGAGGCTGGTCGAACTCCACGGTGGTTACATCGATCTGGACAGCACCCCAGGTGAGGGTAGCAGATTCTATGTGTATCTGCCTGTGGTCCATCTGGGCATAGAGGATACAACCACTGAAGTTCCGCTGCTCCATGTGAAGGAACCGCCAGTGGTCCTTGTTGTGGAGGATGACATCGCCACTGCAGAACTCCTCGCGGTATACCTGAAGGAGGGTGGTTACAGGGTTGAATATGCAATGGACGGTGTTGAGGCTATCAGAAAGGCGAAAGAAAGGCAGCCCTTTGCGATTGTACTGGATATAATGCTCCCCTCAGTGGATGGATGGGAGGTCCTGCAGACCCTCAAGACGGATCCTGAGACCGCCGATATACCGGTTATCATTCACTCCATTATTGAAGACAGAGAACTTGCCTTCGCCCTGGGGGCGACAGACTATCTGGTGAAGCCCGCGGAAAAGGGCACCATCCTGAAGAAACTCGGCGAACTATCCCTTGTCAGAAGAAAGAGACACCTGCCTGTAAATATACTGCTGCTCAGTTCGGATGATAGGTGCAGGGCCCAGATGGAGGAACTCGCCCACACTGAGGGCTTTGTACTACACTCACCTGATAGCACGGATGAGGCCCTGCAGATATCTCTCACAGTGAGACCCCATGTTGCCGTGGTTGACCTTTCCATGGGTGAGGCAGGTCTCTCCTTTATGAAGATGCTAAGGGAAAACCCGGCCACGAGGGATGTCCTCGTCTTTGGCCTGACTGACAGGGACCTGCCCGTAAGGGAGAGGCTGAAACTCACCGGCCTTATAGAGAGGATACTCCTTAAAGAGGCCCTTACAGCAGAGGAATTACTCAGCCACCTGAGGGAACTGGAGATGCTTCACCCCAGAAGGTCAGGTCTGATTGATGAGGTAACAGGTGTCTTCAACCACAGGTACTTCCAACTCAGGCTCGCGCAGGAGGCACAACGGGCCTCCAGATACAGGATACCCATGGTCCTGTCCCTGATAGACATTGACCACTTTGGCCACTATGTGGAGAAGAAGGGCATTTATTACGGCAATATTGTCTTAAGAAAGGTCGCCGAGATGCTGAAGAGGAACCTGAGGGGTTCGGATGTGATATCCCGATTCGGCAACGATTCTTTCTCCATAATCTTTACAAACACCCTACTTGAACCCGTAAAAAGCATATCCTATAGGTTCCTTGGCATGATCCGGGACTACCCATTTCCTCACGAAGAGGTGCAACCGAAGGGGAGGATAACAGCAAGCATCGGGGTGGTAGAATTCCGTGGGCAGAACCCTGAGGGGCTCATCCTCGAAGCGGAAAGGGCGCTCAGAAGGGCGATAGAAGGCGGTGGAGACCGTGTAGAGATCGCTTAGAATTTCCTTACCTCTCCTCCTGTAAGGAGCATCTGGTTCAGTTTGGACCTTGTTTCACCTATGGAACTCACCCGGATGGCCGGCCTGTCCTGCACAGGACACCTGTATTCACAGATCCCGCAACCGATGCATATCTTGGGGTCGAGGTGGGGTCTCTTGAGGGGCTTTGTCCTGCCATCCCTAGTCTTCACCTCCACCACCTCAAACCATATCGCCTTGGGAGAGGTGGGACAGACCTCTTCACAGACTATACACTCTATCTGCATTGCCCAGGGAAGACACCTGCCCCTGTCGTAGAAGGCGGTGCCTATCTTTACAGGGCTCTTAAACTCACCCCTTCCTGTCTTCTCCTCCACGCTGAGAGGTCTTATTGCCCCTGTTGGGCAGACATGCCCGCATAGCACGCATTCAAACTCACAGTATCCCACCCTGTTATGGAGTATGGGGGTCCAGAGGCCCTCAAAGCCCGCCTCGAGGAGCGCAGGTTGTATCCCATTGGTGGGGCAGACCCTCATGCACTCCCCACACTTTATACATCTCCGGAGGAAGTCCTTCTCCCTGATCGACCCGGGAGGCCTGATCACAGAGGGCATAGATCGGGTGGAAGCACTCACTGTCCCCCTGAGGACAGGGAAGAGGGCAAGACCGAGGACCGCCGTTTCAATTAGTCTCCTCCTGTTTACCTCAACAGGGGCCTGCAGGGAACTGTTCTCCCTCTGCAGCCCGAAGTGTATCGCCCTTTCAGGGCAGTCATCGATGCAGTTCATGCATAGGTGACACTCATGATACCTTATCTGTCTGTGGGGGTCACATCCCCCGTGGCAGTCCCTGAGGCACTTCATACAGTCAGTGCAACGCTGTACATCCCTCC
>WGER01000051.1 GCA_015492645.1 Nitrospirota bacterium | reverse complement strand
GGCTCCAAACTCACCGGCACACTGTATGTGCTCGATGAACCCACAATCGGTCTCCATCCTGTTGATACCCAGAGGATTGTGGGGATAATGAAAGAGATAGTCGAGGCCGGTAACACCATGGTGGTGGTGGAACATGATGCCTCTGTAATATCTTCTGCAGACTGGGTGGTTGAACTCGGCCCTGGAGGTGGAAGAGAAGGTGGAGAAGTGGTCTTCTCCGGTGGTTTTCAGGAGTTCCTCAGGCAGGACACCATCACATCGCGTTACATAAAGGGACTGGATAGAGACCTCCTGCATTCCTTACGAAGGAGGATTTATCCTTCAGAGCCCGAAGATTACCTTGTACTGAAGGGGGCCAGAGGTAATAATCTAAAGGGTGTGGACCTGAAGATCCCTCTGGGTAGATTCGTTGTTGTTACAGGGGTCTCAGGCTCTGGAAAGAGTTCTCTGATCATTGAGACGCTTTACCGGGCAGTGGCCAGGAGGTTTAAACTCACCTCAGACAGGCCCCTTCCCTACGACTCCCTCCACGGGGTGGAAAAGATAAGGACCGTGAAGATGATCGACCAGTCACCCATTGGCAGGACACCCAGGTCAAATCCTGTCACCTACCTGAAGATATTTGACCACATCAGGAGACTTTTTGCTGAGCAACCATATGCCGAGGCCCATGTATATACTGCAGGCTTCTTCTCCTTTAACACCCCTGGTGGCAGGTGTGAGAGGTGTAAAGGTGAGGGCTTTGAGAAACTGGAGATGTACTTCTTTGAAGACCTGTACGTGAGATGTGAAGAGTGTAAGGGGAGGAGGTACAGGGAGGAGGCGCTAAAGGTCCTCTACAGGGGGAAGAATATTTACGAAGTACTGCAGATGAGTGTGGACGAGGCACTCGAGTTCTTCGAGGAAGAAGAACAGATAGTCAGCAGATTGAGGGTGTTGAAGGAGATGGGGCTCGGATATCTCATACTGGGACAGCCTGCCACAACCCTTTCAGGCGGTGAGGCCCAGAGATTGAAGATATGTGCTGAGATACTGGGTGGAAGGAGCGGGCGCACTCTCTATATCCTTGATGAACCCACAGTGGGACTTCACTATAGAGATGTGGTATCACTTCTCAGGGTACTGAAGAGACTCGTTCAAGAGGGCAATACCGTTGTCGCTATAGAACATAATCCAGATGTTATTAGCACCTCAGACTGGATGATTGACCTAGGCCCTGGAGGGGGGCCTCAGGGAGGCAGAATCATCTATGAAGGCCCGCCAGAGGGATCACTCCTCTGTGCGGAGTCCCTTACAGGCCAGTACTTGAAACAGTATCTGGAAGAAATGAGGCCGGTAGGATAGTCCCCACACGGGGGACAAACCGGTTACCCTCAACAGGGTACGTAATTCACAGTGTATCCATGTCTTATAAATGCCCTCTTGAGACTCTTTCTCTCCTCCGGTGTGAGAAACTGATAGAGTGAGATCACCTTCTGCTCTGAGCGGTTTTCAGTACATACATAGATATAAAAACCCTCCTTAAGGTGTTCTGGTATTGTGGCATCACGGAGTATCCTGTTGAGGTCACCACTGTCGCAGAGGAGCCTCTGAAGGCTCTTGCTCTCTCTGCCAAAGTAATACGCCCTTGTCCCCTTACTGATCACAAAGGTGGAGGGTTGACACGCGGACAGCAGTGCTGCAAATATAATTATGGCCAGAAACCTCTTCACTGGTTACCTCCCTTGACTAATCTCTCTATCATATCTCTGAACCTCTCAGACAGGAGGTCCTGCCTGCCAATAAGTCTGACCACAAGACGTCCCTGTTTATCAACTATGAAAGTTGAGGGGAGTCCAACCACAGTGTATTTCTCCACGAAGACCTCGCCATTTTCATCGTGTAACACAGGATAGGTTATACCCAGTTTCTTTACAACCTCCTGTGCCTTGTTCTTTGACCTGTCCACCGAAATGCCCAGTACAACAAGACCATCATCTCTGTATTCTTCATACAGGGCCTGTAGTTCTGGCATCTCCTGGAGGCACTCCTTACACCAGGATGCCCAGAAATTGATCACAACCACCCTTCCCCTGAACTGACGGAGGCTGTAAGTCTTTCCATCTAAGCCGGGCAGTGTAAAGTCCTCTGCACCGGGGGCCGCACTAACTGGGAGAGTCAGGAGAAGGAGTATGGAGAAACTTAGAAATGCGCTCTTTATTGTTTCATTGTTTAACATCTGTTAAATATTATATCATATCATCTGTGAATTTGTCATTACCTTCTCTGAATAAAGTTTCAGAACTCAGGAGGTGACAGGCATCTGGGTGTTATAGAAACTTCACGGACATTATTTTTGATCTAATGTCACATCTGTCCAAAATAGGATTGATGCACAGGCGGTATGCCAAAAAACAGAGGTCAGAAGTCTGAAGTCAGAGGTCAGAAGACTAAGGAAAAATCCGACTTCTGACCTCTGATATCCGATCTCTGCTATTCGGCACACCGCCTGTGTATACTATGGGAGGTTATTTTGGACAGCAGTGATCTAATGTGTATTTCCATAAGGGCATTTCCGTGTCTGCTATGTTATAATTAAATTATGAATAAAAAGATCACCCTGAGATTGGTCTTTCCGTGTCTCCTGTTCCTTTCGGTTATTCTCTTTATCCCCTCTCTAATAGCCACCACAGGCAGACCCGTGCTTGTGATAAAGGTTCAGGGTGTGATAAATCCGGTGACAGCAGAGTTTATTGAGAAGAGTGTAAAAAGGGCGAATGAACAGATGGCTGAGGCACTGGTAATTGAGTTAGATACCCCCGGGGGACTTGACACATCCATGAGAAAAATCATTCAGGCAATAACAGGCAGTGCCGTTCCGGTAGTGGTTTATGTGAGCCCGTCCGGGGCGAGGGCGGCCTCTGCCGGTGTATTTATAACAATGGCCGCCCATGTGGCGGCGATGGCCCCGGGTACTAATATTGGTGCTGCCCATCCTGTGGGGCTCGGTGGAAAGATGGACAAGACCATGATTGAGAAGGCGACAAATGATGCGGTTGCCTATATAAGGGCACTTGCTGAAAGCAGGGGCAGGAATGCAGACTGGGCAGAGGAGGCGGTCAGAAAGAGTGTATCAGTACCTGCAAAACAGGCACTGAAATTGAATGTTGTGGACCTTATCGCTGACAGTCTCGATGAGTTGCTACAGCGGATTGACGGCCGGAAAGTAACAACTGCGGCAGGAGAGAGGGTCATGAAGACAGAGGAGGCGGTTGTGGAGAGGGTTGAGATGGGCACCAGATTAAAGATCCTTAAGGTGATAAGCGACCCCAATGTGGCATATATCCTCATGTTGCTGGGCTTCTATGGGTTGTTTTTTGAACTCACAAATCCGGGAGCCATATTCCCCGGGGTGGTGGGTGCGATCTGTCTGATACTCGCCTTTTATTCCTTCCAGACCCTTCCAGTAAATTATGCGGGTCTTCTACTGATAATACTCGCCATAATCATGTTTATCTTGGAGGTGAAGATCACCTCTCATGGTGCCCTCACCATTGGCGGCATAATCTCAATGATAATAGGCTCGCTTATGCTCTTCGAGAGTCCGGGTCCATTTCTGAAACTCTCTATTTATCTAATCCTTCCGGCAGCCCTTGCAACTGCCCTGTTTTTTTCCATTACCCTTACGCTCGCCGTAAAGGCATGGAAGAGAAAACCCGTCACAGGCACAGAAGGACTTGTGGGGCTTGAAGGTATTGCCCATACAGATATTGACAGAGAGGGAATTGTTCTTGTCAGGGGTGAATATTGGCAGGCGGTAAGTGAGGAACCGATAAAGAAGGGAGAAAAGGTGAAGGTAGAGGCCGTAGAGGGCTTAAAAATAAAAATTAAAAGGGGGTAGATATGGTTTTTCCACCACAGTTTTTGAGTTTTGTATTTGTTGTATTTCTGATCCTGTATTTCCTTGCCAGTGCCATCAAGATCCTCAAGGAGTATGAGAGGGGTGTGGTTTTCAGGCTTGGTAGGGTCATCCCTGTAAAGGGGCCTGGTCTGGTGATTATCTGGCCTATCATTGATAAGTTGGTAAGGGTGAGCCTCAGGACCGTGACGATGGATGTCCCACCTCAGGATGTAATCACAAGAGATAACGTTTCTGTGAAGGTGAATGCCGTTGTATATTTCAGGGTGATGGATCCGATTAAGGCAGTCACAGAGGTGGAGGACTTCTACTTTGCCACCTCTCAGATAGCACAGACCACGCTCAGGAGCGTTGTGGGACAGAGCCACCTGGATGAACTCCTGTCAAAGAGGGATGAGGTGAACGCAGAACTTCAGAGGATAATAGACTTCCAGACAGAGCCCTGGGGCATCAAGGTGACCGCTGTGGAGGTGAAGAATGTGGACCTGCCTC
>WGER01000050.1 GCA_015492645.1 Nitrospirota bacterium | reverse complement strand
CCTGTTCATACTGTGCACCGCCTCCGCTACCTCATACCCACACCCCTCATACGGCTCATACCACTCTGTCTCCTCTATCCTCCTTATCGTCTCCTTCACTGCACTGTCCATATCCGCCGTAATCGTAAAATATACCCCATCTGCCTCAAGTTCATTTATTAATCCAGCCTGATAACTCGCACTGTCTGCACGATAATATCTTATCCTCTTCCCCTTAGGCATCTGCTCCTTGCACTTCCTATAAAACTCCAATTGCCTCGCCCCAGGTGATTCATTCCCATTCCGAAATTCATCATATATACATAGCGAGTTCTCATACAAAAACCCAAATACAGGCATGTATCCCTTGTTGCCTTTGTAGGTATAGGCCGCCTCCTGCTTCTGGGCCACCACCTCCGTGGCATCTACATCAAGCGTATATTCCTGCCTGCCTTCAAATCTCATTATCCTCTCATTTATCTGCTTCACTACCTTTTCAAGGCCCTGCAGTCCACCCAATGCCTCCATCCTTCTTAGCCATAACCCCATCGCATCTGATGACGGTAGCCTCCTTAGCCCTATCTCCTTCAGTAACTCCTCCTCCCTCCTCAATTCCCTTATATCCTCAAGACTGCTACCACCTGCCATTAACATATATATCATTGCCTCTGTATACTCCCAGGGTTTATATCCACGATTACTGCCAGGTTGCGGTAAATTCCCCTCTATCAGTTCCCTCAGCCCTATGGCTGCAATAAATTCACCTAAAAGACTCAATCCCCCATACGAAGTTAATCTATCCTCTGCCCTTGCTAACTTGAAAGAAAGCGTCCCTTGTGGTATCATAAAGAAGTGCCCTCCTTTCTTTTTCTTTTTTCACCTTCTGGGTGATTATTATATCACCTCCAAACCAAGGAGGGCACTACCTTTTTATAATCCTATTTCGGATTTTGGGACCCCACCTGTACTGGTCAACCTAAGAATTTTGGTAGTGATATTAGAGGAGGTTAGGTTTTTTTGTGCTGGAGCATATCTGGCCAAAATAGGATTGAGGCACAGGCGGTATGCCAAAAGACAGAGGTCAGAAGTCTGAAGTCAGAGGTCAGAAGACTAAGGAAAAAATCCGACTTCTGACCTCTGATATCCGACCTCTGCTATTCGGCACACCGCCTGTGTATACTATTACAGGTTATTTTGGATAGCACTGGTACTGGAGGTTATCTCAAAAATGTTGCCAGAATGGCGAGAAAAATAGATACCTGTATACCAATTATCCAGAGGAAGTATCTACTAAATTTTTGTTCAAGGTAATCAATTCTTCTCTCAATTGTCTCAAACCGTCTGTCAATAGCCTCAAACCGTCTGTCAATAGCCTCAAATCGTCTGTCAATCCTCTGTTCAAAGGCTATCATCTTTGTGTCGTGATTGTTCATCATATCCTTGAGGTCAGACCAGGCCTTTGAGTGTTCTTCCACCTTTCCCTCAAGATATGCTACCCTTTCTTCAAGGGTAGAAGGCATAGACAACCTCCTCTGTATTGGATGAAATTATTATACCACATCTGCGCATTAGATCAAAATAATGTCCGTGAAGTGTTCTGATAACAGACAGTCAGAGGCACCTGTGTTGCAAAAAATCCAGATTTCAGTGACACCTCCAGTACCTTTACATGACAAAAACTAAGGAATTTAAATCTGAAGAGGGCAAAAGGGCTTGTAATAAAATTCATCACATAAATCTGGTTTTGAGGCAATCTAGGCACCCAGATTTTACAGACAAGATTTTGACCTAACACGGGAGGTGTCCCTTTTATGTGTGTTTGTGATAAACTTTGAAGAGTATGGATACTGAACTGGAAAAGACAGCCAAGCGGTTTGACCTCAAACTGGTGATACTCTTTGGCTCAAGGGCAACAGGGGATGCTACCGAGCATAGTGATTATGATATCGGACTTTTTGGAGGTCATCCCCTCTCAGAGGAAGAGATGATAGAACTTCAGGGGTTTTTCTCCAGGTTCTTCAAGACGGAGAGGGTTGACCTCGTGGACCTGAAGAAGGCACCTCCCCTTCTAAAGGTAAAGGCACTGTCTGCATTTAAGGTGCTTTACGAAGCAGATCCTGTGCTCAAATTTCAATTGCCCCTTTCTGCAGAGGCAGAATTTGAGGAGTGTAGAGACCTCTACGAAATGCGTCGCAAGAGTCTTGAGGAGTTTGTCCGTGAAGGCTGACAGGCTCTTTGTTGAAACCAAACTCTCTCATATAAGGTCCTATTACAGTGAATTGCTTGAATTACTTGAACATAGTGATGAACAGATAAGGTCATCCAGGGTGCTCCTCAGGGCCCTTGAAAGGCTCATACAGTTGATTGTGGATGAGATACTTGATGTTAATAAACACATAATCAGAGCCGAGGGATTTGCCACATCGGAGGACACCCAGAGCACCTTCCATGTCCTTGCAGAAGAGGGTGTCCTTAAGAGAGATTTTGCCCGAAAGATAGCACCTGTTGTGGGATTGAGGAACAGGCTGGTCCATAGATATGAAGAGGTGGATATAGAACAGATGCTCTCTCATGTGAGGAAGAATCATAAAGACTTTAAAGAGTTTGTAAGAGAGATAATGGATTACGTGAAAGGAGACCAGAATGGCTGAGGAAAAGAAGGTGGTCCTCTTTGCACTCAGTACATGTCCTGCCTGTAAGAAGACCAAGACGCTTCTGAAGGAACTTGGAGTTGATGCACTTGTGGTGGATCTTGACCTTGTGGACAGGGACTCAAGGGAAAAACTCCTCCTGGAAGTCAGGAGGTTTAACCCCAGAGAGACCTTTCCTACCCTCGTGATTAACAGGGGAGAGAAGGTGATAGTTGGTTTTAGTGATGAGGAGATAAGAAAGGCATTCTCATGATTGATGTCAAAATCTGTCCATTAATTGCAACTGCCTGTTTATTGATCTTATTTTTGACGGATGTGATGTCCTGCCTGTTGTGAAGAAAGGAGGGATGCAATGAGAAAGAGGCTTCTTATAGGGCTGGCAGTGGTTATGGTTGTCTTGATTACGGTAGTGGTCGTTATCAGTCTCGTGGTAAGGAGATACCTGTCGAGTGAGAACCTGAAGTCCCTGATAATCCCAAAGATTGAGGAAACCACAGGCCGTAAGGCAGGCATTGATGAGATCAGGGTCTCTCTTTTCAGCGGCGTCCGTGTGGAGGGAATAAGCCTGAAGACTGCAGATGGGAAGGCTGACTTCATAAAGGCCAGGGAGTTTCAGATCAGATACAGCATCCTGCCGCTTCTCAAAAAACAGTTGGTCATTAAAGACATGAGGCTCATAAGGCCTGAGGTATTGATTGTAAGAGACAAAGAGGGAAACCTTAACTTTGAGGATATCCTGGAGCGGATAAGGACGGCCTCTTCAGAAAGGGGGAAAGAGGCCGAGACCGAAAAGACCACCTCTGAAAAGACTCTCCCCGTAAGCCTCATAACGGACCGTATCCATGTAAAGGATGCGAGGGTCGAGTTCAGGGACGACTCAGGGGTACTTCCAGGTTTAAAGGGCATTATGAACATGGATCTGAGTTTCTCCATTGACCGTGAGAGGATGGTCCCAAGACTGTCAGGTGAACTGGAACTGAGCAGACTGGAAGTCATTACTGAAGGCAAGACCGTCACTGCAACCGGCACCGTGAGCATAGAAGGCAGCACGGTGAGGGGTGAGTTCACTGCAGAACTTGACGGAGACCGGATAGACAAAAAGGTGGTTGTAACGAACCTGCTTGAAAGCCCCCACATAAAGGCAGATATATACTCCAAACGCCTTGACCTTGAAAAACTGCTTTCCCTGGTACCAGGCGGTGAAGAAGGCGGAACCAGAGAGAAGGCGAGAAAGACCAAGAGGGTCTCTGAGGGGAGAATGAGAAGACCACTCAAAATGACCGCTGAAGGCACCCTGAGGGTTGAGGAGGCCCTCTACAGGGGTTACAGGATAAAGGACTTTTTTCTTTACTTTGATTACAGGGATGAGGTCCTTACTGTGCGGCCGGTGAAAGCGGCACTGGCGGGGGGCGAGGTGGTGACTGCCGAAGGGATCCTGAAGGGGTGGGCCACTGTCAGGTACTCCACGGCTGTCTCAGACCCTCCGGTCCTTGCCAGAAGGACAGCAAAGGGTCAGTTGAGGGCAGAACTCTCAAAGGGTGAGATAAGGCGTTCAGGGCTTACAGATGCGATATCTCTATTCACGGGGATAGGACAGTTCAGGGGCCTCACCTTCCAGAAGGCGACCTTTGAGTTTGATCTCGACAGACAGAGGCTCAACATAAAGGGCGATCTCCTCTCTGAATACATGAGGGCTGAGGTGAAAGGGACCTCAGACCTCCAGGGCACACTGGACCTCAGGGTGCTCTTGAGGGTCTCGCCGGAGTGGTCCTCCAGCATCACCGGTACCCTCAGGAATGCCGGCCTCTTCACTGATGAACAGGGCTGGACAGAGATTCCCCTCAGGGTGAAGGGGACTGCGGGTTCTCCTTCGGTCACCCTTGATACATCAGCACTCAAGAGGGCAGTTGAGAGAAAGGTGAAGGAGAGAGTTAAGGAGGAACTGAAGAAGTTGACACCAGAGGGAGGAGAAGGGGGAGGACCATCAGAACTCCTGAGGAGGCTATTCTAAGGCATCAGGTGGTGCCTCTGCATGTGTTTTGGCACGTACCACCTGTGGATGTTGTAGGTTATCCCTATGGGTGATGGCTTTATCCCCCTGAACCTTGCATGGACAATCGGCAGGGCATCGGGTACATATAGGAATACATAGGGGACATCCTCTGCGAGAATCTCCTGTATCCTGTAGTAGGCCCTCTTCCTCTTTTCGAGGTCAAAGGTCCTTCTACCCTCCTCAAGGAGTCTGTCCACCTCTGGGTTGGAATAGGAGACGAAGTTGAACTCCTTCTCGCCTGTCTTTGAGGAGTGCCAGATGTCATACTGGTCCGGGTCGAGTCCTATTGACCATCCCAGTATGACCGCCTCAAAACGCCTCTTGTCTATGAACTCATTGATGAAGGTTGACCACTCCAGCAATCTGATATGCACCTTTATTCCGAGTTGCTTCAGCCTCCACTGGATTATAGTAGCGGTCCTTTCACGGAGGGAGTTGCCCATGTTTGTGAGGATTGTGAATTCAAAGGGTATCCCATCTCTGTCCAGTATACCGTCACCGTCGTGGTCTTCCCAGCCAGCCTCCCTCAGGAGTTTCCTCGCCTTCTCGGGGTTGTACTCGTACCTCTTCACATTCGGGTTGTAGGGCCATGTGTTCGGGACATAGGGGCCGGTGGCAACAGAGCCGAGCCCGAACAGGACCACATCTATGATCTCCTGTTTGTCTATCCCGTAGGCTATCGCCCTCCTCACCCTCGCATCCTTGAAGAAGGGATGTCTCAGGTTAAACCCTAAGTAGGTGTAGGCGAAGGTGGGATAACGGAACTTCTGGAAGTTCCTCCTGAAGAACTCGGTGTTCGTCTGTCTCCGGTACTGTATCGGGGTGAGTCCCATCAGGTCTATACCCCCTGCCTTCAGTTCCATGAACATCGTCGCCTGATCGGGTATTATCCTGTAGATGTAGTAATCCAGATAGGGGCGACCCTCGAAGTAGTCGTCGTTGGCAGTGAGCACCAGCCTCTGTCCCGGCTCCCACTTCACGAGTTTGAATGGTCCCATGCCCACGGGATGTCTGCCGAACCCGGTCTTTGTTATATCCTTCCCCTCAAGCAGGTGTTTTGGTAGAATCGGCAGGTTGCCCCATGACGCAAGTGCAGGGGCGAAGGGTTCCCTGTAGGTGACCCTGAAGGTATATCTGTCAAGGACCTCTGCCTCCTTTACCTGGAGAAAGTCCTCCTTGTAGGGGGTCGGGGTGTTTTCGTCTATGATCGTCCTGTAACCAAACATCACATCATCAGCAGTGAACTCCACTCCATCGGTCCACCTCACACCCCTCCGGAGGTGGAAGGTGATCACAAGCCCGTCCTCTGAGATATCCCATGACTCTGCCAGGTCCCCGACCAGTGTCAGGTCTGGTGCGTACTTGACAAGGCCGTTGAATATCAGGCCTGCAACCTCATGGGAGGGGCTGTCCCCTGCGAGCATGGGTATCAGGATACTCGGTTCCCCGATGGAACCCACAACGAGGGCATCTCCCCTGGCAGGCCTGTCTTCAGGGGGCCTGTCTTCGTTCCGGGCAACTGCCAGCAGGATGAGACAGAGGAATCCAGACAGAATCAGAAGTCTTCCTGACATAGTGAAATTCTAACACATCACTCCTGGCAGTTTGCCAGAGACGAGTTAGTCTCCCAGATCTGCCGTTAGGAATATGCTGCAGGTCTTTGTAAGACTAATGGGCAGATTTGAAATTCATAATCATGATTGTTATAATTAATATGGAGAAAAAGGAGGTCTCGGTTATTCGGGGTTTAAATGAGAGGGAAGGATGATCTGTATGGACTTTCTGACCGGATCCATTCATCATGAGTTACCTCTTCAGAAGATGAAGAGGCCCATTTGAAAGGAGGCTCCCCTGAGGCTCACCCTGACGAAGAAGTTTGTTGCCCTTTCTTTATTGTTTCTCATTTTCACCTTTTTTCTGTCCTTCCTCGAGTACAGAACCACCAGACGCCTGGAGGGTGACGGAAGAATAATAAACCTGGCAGGGCAACTCCGTTTCAGGGCCTTTGAGATGGCGTGGCTGATGCACAGGGCCTTTGAGAACGGCAAGGAGGGGGATGCCTTTGTGAAGGAACTCCTGCGTGAAAAGGAGACCTTTGAAGAGATCCTCTACGGGCTCAGGGATGGTAACAGGCAACTGGGCCTCAATCCACTCACATACAGGGAGTCTCTGAGGTATCTTCAGGAGATAACATTGAGGTGGGAAGGGGAACTCTCCCCTCTTGTAGAGGGATTCCTGAGAGCGGGAGGGGCCCTGCCAGAGACAGAGGCCTACCTGAGGCAATACGACAGGATTGTCCTGGGCTTCGTTTACGAGATAGACAGGTTCGTGAAGAGCCTCTCTGATGAGCATGAGAGGGATTTGAGATGGGCATGGCAACTCATTCTCTACCTGTCCGTTTTTCTGGTCGCTGGTGCGATCGGGGTGGTCCTTCTTCTAAGAAAGGGCCTTGTCCAGCCTGTGCTGAGGCTGAAGGAGGCATCAGAGAGGTTCTCCTCTGGAGACCTGAGTGGTGGCATCGAGGTCAGGACCGGTGACGAACTCCAGGACCTGGCCGAGGCGATGGAGGAGATGGCGGCAAGGCTCAGGGGATTCCTTGAGAGGTTAAAGGAGATGAACAGACTCATTGAAGAGGCGGTTGACATTCACCACCTTGAGGAACTCCTGAAATACCTTGCTGATGAGTCCAGGAACCTCCTTGGGGTGAGGTATGCGGCGGTTGGTATACTCGGCCCTGAGGGTGGCTATTCCCGTTTTGTCACATCCGGGCTTGACCCGGAGACAGAGAGCCTCTTGAGGCAGAGATACGGCCTGCCCCGGGGAAGGGGACTCCTCGGTCTCCTCCTGGAGGGGGAAAGAGCAGTCAGGGTGAGCGGGATAAGGGAGCATCCCCTGTCTGCAGGTTTTCCAGAGGGACACCCACATATGAGCAACTTCCTCGGTGTCCCTCTTCTGCACCACAGGCTCATCGGGGCGATCTACTTTGCGGACAGGATGGATGGCCTACCCTTTACAGAGACCGATGAGGCCTTTGCAGAGGATATAGCCCATACTCTGGCAGGTGTGGTGGAGAACCTCATCCTCAGGAGCGAGGTGGAAGAGAGGGCAGAACTCCTGAAGAGGCAGCAGGAGGCCCTGAAGGCACTCACCGAGGACGAGGCCTTCCAGAGGGGCGATGTGAGGAGGCTTGCGGAGAGGGTTACAGAGACCTCCTCCAGGATACTCGGTGTTCGGAGGGTGGGGTACTGGAGGCTGGATGAGGAAAGACTTATACCCCTGGTGATATACGATGCAGGCACAGGGGGGTACATTCAGGGCGAGGTCCTTCAGCTGAGGGACTACCCATCCTACTGGCAGGCCCTGAAGGACCTCAGGGTCATCTCTGCCTCCGATGCCATCAATGACCCCAGGACGAGGGAGTTCAGGGAGACCTACCTCCTGCCGCATGGTATCTCTTCCATGCTGGATGTACCTGTAAAGGTAGAGGGGAACCTGATGGGGGTCCTCTGTCATGAGCATGTGGGCAGCAGCAGGCGTTGGAGGCCAGAGGATGAGGTCTTCGTCTCCTCCATGGCTGACCTTATAGGGATGACGATTGAGGCCCAGAGACGGAGGGAGGCAGAGGAGATCCTGAGGCAGTACCTCGATGAGTTGGAGGAGATGTACAGCGCATCTCAGGAACTGATGACCCTCAGGCCCGGCACAGTAGATATCCACCAGAGGATCTGCGAGGTCCTCTGCGGCGTCTTCCCATTTCGCCTTGTCTGGATAGGACTGCCGGAGCCAGACCACACAGTGACCGTGGCGGGCAGTGCAGGCTTGGAGATGGGTTACCTCAGCCGTATAAGGGTGAGGTGGGATGAGACCCCGGAGGGCTCAGGCCCTGTGGGCATGGCGATAAGGACGAAGACCGCCAGGGTGATCAACGACACCGAGACTGATGAGACCTTCAGACCATGGAAGGAGGAGGCCCTCAAGAGGGGCTACAGGTCGGTCTGTGCCCTGCCGATGCTGTCTCGGGCAGGGGAGGTGATGGGTGCCCTCGTGGTTTACTACCACGAGGTCGGTTTCTTCACTCCGGAACGGGTCAAGTTCCTGCAGACCTTTGCAAACCAGGCAGCAGCCCATCTGGAACTCCATAACATGGTCCTCCACTTAGAGGATATTGTGAGGCAGAGGACCGAGGCACTTGAGGCCGCAAACATGAAACTACGGGAACTGAACGAGGAACTGCAGACCCTTAACAGGCAACTCCAGTTGAGGACACAGGAGGCAGAGGGGGCAAGGCTTCTGGCAGAAGAGGCGAGCAGGGCGAAGTCAGAGTTCCTTGCGAACATGTCCCATGAGTTGAGGACTCCTCTTAATGCGATAATCGGATTCTCCGAGATGCTCCTGAGGGGGGTGGCAGGCCCCCTTACGGGCAGACAGGCCGAGTATGTACATGACATTCTGGAGAGCGGGGACCATCTCCTGAACCTCATAAACGATATACTGGACCTGAGCAAGGTTGAGGCGGGTGCTGTGGAACTGGAGGCAGGTGAGGTGAGTCCTGAGGAGTTGATACAGGAAGCACTTCTCTTCGTGAGGGAGAAGTGCGCTCGCCATGGTATCTCCTTGGTGGTTAAGACAGAGGAGGCCCCACCTGTTGTAGAGGCAGACAGGAAGAGACTGAAGCAGGTCCTGGTGAACCTCCTCACCAATGCAGCAAAATTCACCCCTGATGGGGGCAGGATTACCGTTTCTGCAAGAGCCGCAGGAGATGAGGTGGTCTTCTCGGTTGAGGATACAGGGCCAGGGATAAGGCCTGAAGATATGAAGAGGCTCTTCAGTCCCTTCGAGCAGTTGGAGACGGGCAGAAGAAAGGGTGGCACGGGCCTCGGGCTTGCCATCTCTAAGAGACTGGTTGAGGCCCATGGTGGCAGGATCTGGGTGGAGAGTGAGTATGGCAGAGGGAGCAGATTCTCATTTTCCATACCAATAAAGAGACAGGGGGGTCAAAGATGAGGGTCCTTGTGGTTGAGGATGAGCCTGTAAATCTGAAACTCCTGAAGGAGATACTCCAGACCGAGGGCTTTGATGTCCTTTATGCAGAAGACGGCAGGCAGGCAGTAGAGGTGGCGAGGGCAGAACTGCCTGACCTGATCCTGATGGACATCAGGATGCCAGGTATGGACGGATTTCAGGCCGTAAAACTCCTGAAGTCAGACGACACGACCAGAAACATCCCTGTGGTCGCAGTGACCGCGTATGCAATGAAGGAGGACAGAGAGAGGGCAACAGAGGCCGGTTTTGATGACTACCTCACAAAGCCCTTCAGGTATGAGGAGGTGGTGGAGAAGGTGAGGAGGTTTCTGAAGGAGGGATAGGATTCAGTCCCTGTGGGTCTCGTATATCTCCTCCAACTTCCTGTGAACCCTCCTGAATGCCTCGAGCACCTGTGGGTCAAAGTGTTCAGGCATGGTCCTGCCATCTCCCACAGTTATTATCTCATAGGCCCTTTTATGCTCAAGGGCAGGCTTGTATGGTCTCTTTGACCTGAGGGCATCATACTGGTCCACTATGTTCATTATCCTGCCCTCAAGGGGTATCTCTTCACCCTTGAGGCCGTGGGGGTAACCCCCTCCATCCCACCTCTCGTGGTGTGTGAGGGCGATCTTCTCTGCCATCTGTAGATAGGGGGATTGAGAGCCGCTCAGTATCTTTGCCCCTATCAGGGTGTGGGTCTTCATAATCTCCCACTCCTCAGGGTCGAGTCTGCCCGGCTTCAGGAGTATCCTGTCAGGGATACCCACCTTTCCGATGTCATGCATGGGGGATGCATAGTATATCCTTTCCACAAAATCCTCATCCATCCCGAGGGCCTCTGCCATCTGCCGGCAGTATAGACTGATCCTCTTTATGTGAGCACCTGTCTCTTCATCCTTGTACTCTGCAGTGAGGGTCAGCCTGTAGATCGTCTCTATAAAGGAGTACTTCACAGCCCTGTTCGCCCTTTCCAGGGCCTGCAGTGCCTTTCTCAACTCCTCTGTCCTCTTCTGGACCTCTGCCTCCAGGATCTGGTTGTGGTGTTTCAGAAAGTCCTGGAACTCCTTCCTCTGCAGGGCATTTCTCAGCCTCAGTTGCAGTTCATCAAAGTCGACAGGCTTTGTGAGGAAGTCATCAGCACCAGAGGCTATGCCCCGGAGTTTGTCCTGCCTTGAGTCCAGTGCCGTCACCATTATTATCGGTATGTCCCTGAGTCTGTCGTCCCTTCTGATCGCCTCTGTCGCCTCGTAGCCGTCCATCTCAGGCATCATCACATCCATCAGGACAACATCGGGCGTTTCTGTCCGGGCCTTTTCGATGGCCTCTCTTCCATTGGTGGCCCGGATGCACTGATACCCCAGATGGTTACAGAAGTCCTCAAGGAGTTTCAGATTCTGCTCCTCATCGTCCACTATCAGGACCTTGTGCCTCCTGTCCTGCATGACTGTTAATTATAACACATATACATGGACAATCCCCTATTTTCACTTCGTAAGTAGAAGTGGGCATCCCTAAATTGTCATTAGACTTTGGTCAAAACTACAGTAAGCGGTAGGGGCTCTGCCCAGGAAAATCCACGATTTTCCTGGGGACCCTTGCCGAGAAATCAGGTTTTGAGGCAGTTTCTGCCGCAAAAACAACTATTTCTAACGGCAATTCTGGTGCTAATGCGTGGTCTTGATTAACCAGTAAGGGATTTTTTACTATTAAAGTCTATCATGGATATCCTTGCCAGAAACAGGGCTCTTGAGGAAAAGGACCACCTCTATCTCTGGCACCCCTTCACGCAGCAGAAGGACTGGACAGCACGGAGGCCCGTGATAATAGAGGAGGCGAGGGGGTGTTATCTCAGGGACATCTATGGCAGGTGGTATCTCGATGGGGTCTCCTCTCTCTGGGTGAACATACTTGGGCACAGGAGGAGGGAGATAGACGATGCCATACGGGCACAGTTGGACAGGGTTGCCCATTCAACCCTCCTTGGCCTGGCGAATATCCCGTCCATAGAACTCGGAGAGAGACTGGTCAGTCTCAGCCCTGAGGGCCTCACCAGGGTCTTCTACTCGGACAACGGTTCAACCTCTGTTGAAGTTGCCCTTAAGATGGCATACCAGTACTGGGTGAACAGGGGTGACAGGGGGAGAACCACCTTCCTCTGCCTGAACAACGCCTACCACGGAGACACCCTCGGGGCGGTGAGTGTTGGGGGTATAGAGATATTTCACGAGACCTTCAGGCCGCTGCTGTTCAGGACATACAGGGCCCCCTCTCCCTATTGCTATCGCTGCGAACTGGGGCTCACTCCGGAGGACTGTGAACTCGCCTGCCTGCATGCACTGGATGAGATACTGAAGGAACATGCAGAGGAGGTTGCTGCCGTGGTGGTGGAGCCCATGGTCCAGGCTGCTGCGGGGATGATAGTATTTCCGAAGGGCTATATGCGGGGGCTCTATGAGTTGGTAAAGAGGTATGGCCTGCTTCTCATTGCAGATGAGGTGGCAGTCGGGTTTGGCAGGACCGGCAGGCTCTTTGCATGTGAGCATGAGGATGTGAGGCCTGATTTTCTCTGCCTGTCAAAGGCCCTGACAGGTGGTTATCTGCCACTGGCAGCCACCCTCACCACTGATGAGGTCTACAGTGCCTTCCTCGGTGAGATAGAGGAACTGAAGACCTTCTTCCACGGTCACTCCTATACAGGAAACCCCCTCGCCTGTGCAGCAGCACTGGCAACCCTCAGGACGATCGAGAGAGAGGGGGTGCTTCAGAATGTGAGAGAGAATTCCGCTGTGCTGATGCAGTGGCTCCAGGAGATACAGGCACTACCCCATGTGGGTGATGCGAGGGGGATAGGCCTCATGGCAGGTGTGGAACTGGTGAGGGACAAGGAGACAAAGGAGCCCTATCCCTACGGAGAGCAGATGGGCTACCAGGTCTGCTACAGGGCGAGGCAGGAAGGACTGCTGCTGAGGCCACTCGGCAATGTGGTCGTGATAATGCCCCCCTTGGTGATAACCAGAGAGGAACTGATACGGATGCTTGATATTATACATGATAGCATCGTGGACGTAACAGAGAAGGGATGGAGGTACGGGTATGATTGAGCCAGAAAGACAGTTGCAGATACTGAAGAGGGGGGCGGTGGAGATCATCTCAGAGGAGGAACTGCTGGAGAGGTTGAGGGAAGGACGGCCCCTCAGGGTTAAGGCCGGGTTTGACCCTACAGCACCTGACCTGCACTTGGGACACACGGTGCTGATAGAGAAGATGAGGCAGTTTCAGGAACTTGGACATGAGGTGATATTCCTGATAGGTGACTTCACAGGGATGATAGGTGACCCCTCAGGAAAGAGTGAGACCCGCAGGCCCCTCACTAAGGAGGAGGTCCTCCAGAATGCAAAGACCTACAAGGAACAGATATTCAAGATTCTGGATCCGGAGAAGACCAGGATAGAGTTCAACTCTAAGTGGATGTCCTCAATGACCGCTGAGGAACTGATAAAGGTGGCAGCACAGTACACGGTGGCAAGGATGCTGGAGAGGGAGGACTTCAGGCAGAGGTGGCAGAACCAGAGCCCCATAGGCATCCACGAATTCCTGTACCCACTGATACAGGGGTATGATTCCGTTGTGTTAGAGGCGGATGTGGAACTGGGAGGCACTGACCAGAAGTTCAACCTCCTTGTGGGCAGGGAACTCCAGAAGGCCTTTGGCCAGAAACCACAGGTCCTGATCATGATGCCGCTGCTGGAGGGTACAGACGGCGTGAAGAAGATGAGCAAGAGCCTCGGCAACTACATAGGAATCACCGAGGTACCAAAGGAGATGTTCGGGAAACTGATGTCAATCTCAGATGAACTGATGCTCAGGTACTACGAACTCCTGAGCCACATCAGTGGAGAAGAACTGGAGGACCTGAAAGAGGGTATACGTTCAGGGAGGATAAACCCGAGGGATGCAAAGATGAAACTCGCCACAGAGATAGTCCAGAGGTACTGGGGTAAAGAGGAGGCAGAGAAGGCGAGGGAGGAGTTCGAGAGGGTCTTCTCAAAGAGGCAGTCGCCTGAGGAGATACCAGAGGTGACCCTGAGGTGGGATGGGGAGGAGATCTGGCTCCCCCAGATACTGAAGGAGACAGGGCTCTGTCAGAGCACCAGCGAGGCGATCAGGCTGATCAGGCAGGGTGGTGTGAGTGTGAATGGGGAAAGGGTGACTGCTGTGGAGACCAGACTCGGCCCTGGTGAGTATCTGATAAGGGTTGGCAAGAGGAGGTTTCTCAGGATAAGGCCTGAATAGATGGGTTATGAGTTGGAGATAGTGCTGAGGCTGGTCCTCGGTTCCCTCTTTGGCGGGATCATCGGTTTTGAGAGGCAGGCCCACGGAAGACCTGCAGGGTTCAGGACACACCTGCTGGTCTGTCTCGCCTCTGTCCTGATAATGATAGTCTCGGTGGACTACTACAAACTGCTCCCCCTCCAGGAGTCGATAATCAGGATAGACCCGGCAAGGATTGCAGCAGGTGCGATTACTGGAGTGGGCTTCCTGGGGGCAGGGGTGATCATAAAATCGGGATTCACGATCCAGGGCCTTACCACTGCGGCATGCCTCTGGATGGTTTCTGCCATAGGGCTTGCGGTAGGCAGTGGTCTGTATCTCTATTCATCAGTGGCATTCCTTATCACCCTCTTCTCACTCTGGGTCCTCAGGAAGGTGGAACGGCATGTGCCGAGGCTCCATTACAAGGTGGTCAGTCTAATTATGGAGACAACAGAGGTGATAGACTTCAGGGAGGCCCTGAGGGTGAAGGGGGTTGATATTCCAGAGGTGGACTTTGAACTCGACCTGAAAAAAGGGGAGACCCTCTATACATTGCATACCGTGTTCAGGGACAGGAGTGCCTTTACAGAGGCCATAAGAATTCTGAGGACAATGGAAGGCCTGAAGAGGCTTCATATAAGGGGAGGATGATAACGGTGGACGGGATAAGAGAGGCGCTCTGGACTGAGGTCAGGTATGTGCTCCTTGATATGGACGGCACGCTCCTTGACAAGTACTTTGATGACTACTTCTGGTGTCATCTCGTACCTGAGAAGTACGCAGAGAAACACAACATATCATTCGGGAAGGCGAAGGAGATACTCTTTCAGAAGTACCGCTCGCAGGAAGGGACCCTCAACTGGACGGACATCGACTACTGGTCAAGGGAACTGGACCTTGATATCGAAGCCCTGAAGGAACAGATCAGGCACCTCATTGAGGTCCATCCCCACGTGGAGGAGTTCCTGAGGGCGGTAAAGGAAGCGAAGAAACACCTCTATCTGGTGACAAATGCCCATTACAAGACCCTGAAGATAAAGATGCGGAAGACCCGCCTGGGTGGATACTTTGACAGGATCTTCACATCCTTTGACATGGGGGTGCCGAAGGAGGAACTCCTCTACTGGCAGAGACTCAGAGATATAACCGGCTTCAATCCCCGGAAGGCACTCCTGGTTGACGATACAGTGGATGTGCTCAGGACCGCAGAGAGGTTCGGTATCAGATACCTCCTTTTGAAACTGAAGGCGAATTCAAAGGAACCGGCACCGAGTAAATCCAATGACTTTCCCGCAATAGAGGACTTCAGACAACTCCTGCCGGCCTCTCGTAAACCCTGAACCGCCTGCTCAGGGATGCCCCTGTCATCTCTATGAGTCTCAGCACAGGCAGGTTGTCCTCCAGTATCCAGGAAAACTCCACACTCTGGTATCTTCCCCTTGCTGCCCTGAACCCCTCTCTGAAGAGGAGTGCCTCCACCCCCTTCATCCGGTAGCCGGGCCTTACACCGAGCAGAAGAAGCCTCAGCCTCCTGATCTTCCTTGAGTAATAGAGTGCCTTCAGCAGTGCTACAGGGTCCATTCGCCCCCTCATCTTCCTCAGCACAAGGGCGTAATCAGGTATTACGCCAAGGAACCCGACAGGCTCTCTGCCTGCCTCTGCGACCAGCATCAGGTCCTCCACAATAAGCGGACGGAGCCTCTTTACCGCATACTGGAGTTCCTCGTCTGACATGGGGAGGTACCCCCAGTTGTCCTTCCATGCCTCATGATAAATCTGCATAAAGACCTTCATCTCCCTGTAGAGGTCCCTCTTGCTGACAGGCCTCACCCTGATACCGTGCCTTTCTGCCCTTGCGGCCACCTTCAGTATCTTCGGCCAGAGGGATTGAGGTACGGGTGACTCAAAGGCAAGGAGGTCCTTGGCCTTCTGAAACCCCAACTCCTCAAAGAGTCTACTGTAGTAAGGAGGGTTGTAGGGGGTCATCAACGAAGGAGGTCTCTCAAACCCCTCCACCAGCACACCGCAGTACTCGTTTGTTGAGAAGTTCATTGGCCCCCTCACCAGTTCCATCCCTTCGGCTCTCAGGAACTCCACCACAGACTCCATAAGGGCCCCTGCCACCTGAAGGTCATCCACTGACTCAAAGAAGCCAAAGAACCCCGCCCGCTCGCCGTGATACTCTATATGTGTGGGGTTGACAAAGGCCGCCACCCTGCCCACCGTCTCTCTGTCTCTCTTTGCCAGCAGATAGGAGATCCTTGAACGCCTCACAAAGGGGTTTTTATCGGAGAAGTGCTCCATCTGGTGTCTTATCGGTTCAGGGCTGTAGTAAGGGTCATTCCTGTAGAGTTTAAAGGGAAAGAGGACGAACTCCTTAATCCCTGTTCTACCAGTGACCCTTTCGATACGGAGCATCCCTGGACGGCTCAGTCGATCAACCCGAGGGCCTTACCCACCTTCCTGAAGGCCTCACAGACGATGTCGAGGTGTTCGTCTGTATGGGTGGCCATGTAACTCGTCCTGATGAGGGCCCTGCCAGGAGGCACAGCAGGGCTGACCGCCACATTTGCAAACACGCCCTCCTCCTGAAGCATCATAACGAACTTGAAGGCCACCTCGTTCTCACCCACTATTATGGGTATAATCGGGGTCTGTGAATGACCGGTCTCAAACCCCATCTCCTTGAACTCCCTCATCATCCTCCGGGTGTTCTTCCAGAGCCTCTCAATCCTCTCGGGTTCCTGTTCAATGATGTCTATGGCAGCACTCACCGCAGCCACTGAGGCTGGTGGTGGGGATGCGCTGAAGATGAGTGACCTCGCGAAGTGCTTTATGTAATGGATCACGTCGGCATCACCTGCCACGAAGCCACCTATGGAGGCGAGGGACTTACTGTATGTGCCCATTATCAGGTCCACCTCCTGCTCTAAGTTGAAGTGCTCACAGGTGCCTCTTCCGGTGGCCCCCAGAACCCCTATACCATGGGCATCGTCTACCATCAGTCTCGCATTGTACCTCTTTGCGAGTTTCACCACCTCAGGCAGGTTCACTATGTCTCCCTCCATGCTGAAGACACCATCAACCACAATCAGCCTTCCCTTACCGTCAGAGCCCTGGAGGACCCTCTCCAGGTCCTCCATATCATTGTGTTTGAACTTCTTTATCTCTCCGAAGGAAAGCCTGCAGCCGTCTATTATACTGGCATGGTCCATCTTGTCTATGATCACAACATCGTCCTTGCCAACAAGGGCAGAGATCACACCCAGGTTCACCTGAAACCCTGTGGAGAATATCAGAGCGGCCTCCTTACGCACGAATCTTGCGAGTTTCTCTTCCAGTTCTACATGAATGTCAAGGGTACCATTAAGGAATCGTGAACCTGCGCAGCCGGTGCCGTACTTGTCTATGGCCCTCTTGGCCGCCTCCTTCACCCTCGGATCGTTTGTTAGTCCCAGGTAGTTGTTGGATCCGACCATGATCATCCTTTTCCCATTCATGTAGACCACCGGGTCCTGGGCACTCTCTATCACCCTGAAGTAGGGATAGAGGCCGGCGGCCATCGCCTCCTTCGCCTTGGTGAACTTATAACACTTCTCAAAGAGGTCGTTAGCCTTTAAAGCCATCTGTTTATCCTGTACCAGTCTGCTGTCCATTTTAACCCCTCTTTCAGGCTTACTCTGGGCCTAAAACCCAGTTCTCTTACCGCCTTTGAACAATCGCACACCCAGTATCTGTAACGGAGTTCCCTCACCTTGTCCCTGTTAAATATGGTTGGACCCCTTCCGAGTCTCTCACCAATGCTTGCAAGAAAGGGCATCACACTCATCGGGATCCTCACCTTCGTTACAGGTCTATCCAGTACCCTGGATATCTCGTAGGCCACCTCCTCGTTTGTGTATTCTCGACAGTCTGAGATGAAGTATACCTGCCCTGCTGACCTCTCAGTCTCTGCAGCAATTATTATACCACTAATGAGGTCGTCAATATAAACAAGGCTGTACCTCGCCTTTCCCCAGTAGGGGAATATCCCTCTCTTTATTAACTTAAAGAAGAAATAGAAGTCCCTGTCCCTTGGGCCATACACAGCAGGGGGCCTTATCACAGTCACAGGCATATGTTGAGATGCCTCCAGCACGATCCTCTCTGCCTCCAGTTTGCTCCTGCCATAGACAGAGACTGGATGCGGCTCATCCTCCTCGGTAAGGGGTCTACCGTCCGGGCTGGGGCCAACTGCAGCAAGACTGCTCACGAAGACAAATCTCTTCAGTTTATCTCCGTATCTTCTGGCCACCTCGACCAGATTCCTCGTACCGTCCACATTTACGCAGAAGAAGTCGTTTTCCCTGCATGCCTTTGTAATCCCTGCCAGGTGAAAGATGTAATCACACCCTTTTACCGCCTCCTCCAGGGTGTCCGGCCTGAGACAGTCCCCTTCCTTTAGCTCAACACAGAGGGTCTCCAGCCACCTGATCTTTGACCGGGACCTGACGAGACACCTCACATCATATCCCTTGCACAGAAGAGCCTCTGCAAGATGGCTCCCGATAAAACCGCTCGCCCCGGTTACAAGCGCCTTCATAGGGATAGTCTATTTTGCTTGAACTTATGACGGGGTGTCAACTCAGAATTCCGTCTTGTATCTCTTCCTGACCTCTTTGATCTTACCACAGGTATACTCACCTTCAGGGCAGGGGCCTGAGATGCAGGCAGGCCCTGCCTTCTCAAAGATTGTGGGTGCTACCGCCTTAACAAGTTTGAGCATCTCCTCTGCAAGGGCCCTTATCTCCCACTGCGCCCTGAGACAGCACCTTTGCCGGAAGAAGTGGAGCAGTTCCCTGGCATTCATTGTGACGACTATCTTCGTCTCACAGGCATTTGGGAGGATAAACCTGGCATCCTGGTTCGCCTCTTCCCCCTTCAGCCCTCTCTCGTTCAGCCGGTTCACTATAAACCTGTAGGCCTCTCCGGCCTTCCTCATGAATTCATGAAAGAACCTCTCACACTCAGGGTCCTCTTTGATGGAGGGCGGAACCACATAGCCGAAGCCCTCCTGCATGCTCACATACCTCTGGGACTGCTGACTGTAGGAGGCTATTCGGTGCCTGACGAGTTGGTGTGAGCAGGCCCTGGAGATACCCTCCACTCCGAAGGTGAAGGAGGCATGCTCCACCGGACTCAGGTGTCCCATCTTCATCAACCGCCTGACGAACTCCCTCTGGTCTCTCTTCTTGACCCTCTCCTTGAGTGCCGGTATGTCGGAGGGGCTGTAACAGAGTTTTGCTGCCATAGCCACAGTCTCCTCTGGCTCAGGTGTGTACCTGAGTAGTTCAACCCTTAGAGCGGTCTCTGGCATCATGGAATTATACCACATTCTACCCATGCCTTTTCTCAACGCAGGCCACCCAAATTGTGTTTACGACAGCAACTGCCTCAAAACAGAATTTATGCAGCATGTCTTTGCAAGGAGGGCAGTGCTGGTTCGGACACAAAGAGGCAAGAGGTGATAGGCGATGGGCAATAGGACAAATCTGGATAATCACACATTTAGAGATTTTTATGGTATAATAGGGAAATTATTTTACCCTGGAGGTATAGATGTTTTCGGTAAAAAGAATTGCCTTTGTAGAGGCCCGATCGCCGGGGGCTCATATCTTCAGCAAGTTTCCGATTCCCAGGCTTGGTGCGGTACTGCTCGGAACGATGCTGAAGGAGATGGGGTTTGAGGTGAGGGTCTTCATTGAGGACATTGCAGAGCCTGACTGGTCCTATGTGGAGTCTGCTGACCTTGTCTGCATATCCACCATTACTGCAACCGCTCCGAGGGCCTACTGGATTGCAGAGAGGGTGAGGAAGAAGGGGATACCAGTGATAATGGGAGGAGCCCATCCGACATTTATGGCAGAGGAGGCACTTGGACATGCGGACTTCGTGGTGAGAGGTGAGGGGGATGTTACCTTCCCTCTGTTGATAGAGGCCCTGACCACAGGCAGACCCGCACTCAAAGAGATCAACGGGATAAGTTTCAGAGACCCCTCTGGCAGTGTGGTCCATACCCCGCCGTCAGGACTTATAGAGGACCTCGACACCCTGCCTGATCCTGACTTCTCCATAGTCCATCGGTGGCAGAACAAGAACATATATCCAATCTCCACCTCAAGGGGATGCCCCTATAACTGCAGGTTCTGTTCAGTTATCCAGATATTCGGCAGGAAATACAGGTATAAGTCTGTAGAGGCGACGCTCAGGGAGTTCAGGAAGGCGAACTCAGTAAATACCAGTACGAAGTTCATAGTGGATGACAACTTTGCTGCCAACCCCAGAAGGACGAAGGAGATCCTCAGGGCGATGATAGAAGAGAAGATAGGAATGAGGTGGTCTGCCCAGGTCAGGGTTGATGTGGCAAAGGATGCAGAGTTGCTCGAACTCATGGCAGACTCTGGATGTGATACCCTTTACATAGGGTTTGAGTCCGTAAATCCAGAAACGCTGAAACTGTACAACAAGAAGCAGAAGGTGGAAGAGATTGTGGAGTGTATAAGGAAGGTGAAGGACCACGGGATCCATATCCACGGTATGTTCGTCCTGGGCGCTGACACCGATGATATTGAGACCATCAAGAAGACCTCAGACTTTGCTATCAACCTGGGTATTGATACAATACAGTTTGTGATACTCACCCCCCTTCCGGGTACACCTTTCTTTTATGAGATGAGGGACTCCAACAGACTCATCCATACCGACTGGTCCAAATACGAGGGGCACCATGTGGTCTTTATACCCAAGAACATAGACCCCATAACCCTTCAGATCGAAACACTGAAGGCGATGGCAAGGTTTTACTCATGGAAGTATATCCTGAAGAATCTGGTTCAACTTCAGTTCTTCTATGCAGGGATAGGGCTTTATGGCAGAAGGGCGATCAAGAAGGCGATGGAGGAGATCAGGAGATACATTGAGGAGTTTGGTATAGACAGACTGAACCTTTCAGGGGTCTGTGGCTAACGGGCCAGGGCCCCCACTTTCAACATGACCACCAGGGTGCCAGGACGGCGGAAGTTCTTCACCCTGATGTTCAGTTCCTTTATGACAAGGAGGGTTGGGTCAGACTCAATTGAATACAGGAGGTTAAGGAGGGGTTCAATACCATCAAACTCCAGATTGAAAATGACGGTAATCTCCCGGTAAGGTCCGTACTGGACCGTCTTTCCGACCCTCTCACTCCTGACCCTGCCACCGTTTGCTGTAATGACAGACTTTATCTTCTCCTGCAGATTTGCCGAGGCGAGTGAGGGGGTTTCTCCGGGCAGGAGCCCTGATTCCTGTTCCTGTAGTGCCTTTCTGAGGAGTTTCAACTCCTCCTGCAGCCCTTCACGCTGTCCGAGGATCTTCTGGTATCTCCTCAGGGTCTCTATCTTCATCTCTCTCTCCTCCTTGAGGAGGGCCATTCTGTCTCTGATGCCTGAGTAGCCATATTGATAAAGCAGTGCCAGGGCAAGGACTATCGCTATAAAGATGCCTGCCTTTAGTCTCCACTCTCTCATTGCAGTTCTCCCTCGATCCTGAATTTCTCTTTGTTCATCCGTGCGTCCTTGTAGGTGGGTGAGGAAAACCTTACGTTCTTTATGTGGGGAGACTTTTCAAGGAGCGGGATGAGGGCTGTGGAACTGTCTGCATAGCCCTCGAGCCTTATCCTGTTTTCGCTTATGGTGAGCCCTGTAAGCCAGGTATCCTCGGGTAGCAACTGGGTCACCTCCCTCAGGATATCGATCTTGCTGTACTCTGGCAGGTACTGGCGTATCCTGTTTATCCTCTCACGCAGTGCCTTCTTTTCATTCAGCAGTGCCTCGGTGGCCTGCACCTCTGGCCTCATCTTCTCCACGATCCTGGAGAGTTCCTCTGTCTGCCTTTTCAGTTCAATCATTGGGATTATTAACAGCAGGGACAGCACACCAAGGATCAGGACTGAAAGGAGTGCACTCACCCAGTAGGACCTTCTGGGGGCCTGTCTCTTCGCCATGGAGAGGAGGTTCACCGCCTTTTCAGGCATATCTGCCACCACCACAGAGGCTGCTTCAGCAGTGAGGGTTGTATAACTTCCGTTGGTATTGATTGTCCCTGCAAGTGCCTCCTCAGCAGAGACCTCACCTTCTAAGTGGAGTCTGTTGCCAAGGGTGACAACGGTGGTGGGGTTAACTGCCTCGGGAGCCTGTATAGGTGCAGCGGAGACCTCCTCTATACTGCATTCATCACCATAGAGATAGACGGCATTGGATACTAAGGTCCTTCGGGCCACACCGTCCATCTTCTTCACAATCATAAGGTCAGCCTTTCCCACCCTTGAGGATACCACAGGGG
>WGER01000049.1 GCA_015492645.1 Nitrospirota bacterium | reverse complement strand
CCCATCGCCTCATCCACCAGTCTCAGGGCCTCTTCCGGTCTGTCCCTCCTGATGTAGTACCTTGCGAGGGCCTCATAGCCGGCTATCTCTCCAGTATCCTTTGCCTTTCTGTAATAGAGTTCGGCCTCCCTCTGCTTAAAATCCGCCTCATAGAGTGAAGCAAGGAGGAGGTATGCCCTCAGGTTGTCCTGGTCCCTTTCGGTTAATTCCTTCAGGACTTTTATCGCAGAGTCTTTTTCTCCTTTAAATAGATACATATGTGCGAGGTTAAAGTAGGTGGCCATATATTCAGGGTCTGCCTCCTTCGCCTTCTTCATGTATTCGATCGCCTTCTCTGTTCTGTCCTTGTTGAACTCTATCCTCGCAAGGAGGTTGTAGAGTATCGCATCGGTCTTCCTTCCCTTCAGGCCTTCCTTAAGGGTCCTGACAGCCTTCTGGTACTGTTTCTGTCTGATGTAGTAGGTGGCAAGGAGTATCCTTGTGTGGAGCACCTCAGGGGATATCCTGACAGCCCTGAGGAGGTCTGTCTCTGCGTCCCTGAATCTCCCCCGTGAGAGTTTGTAGAGGCCTCTGTTCACATATGCCTCGACCATGTCAGGTTCCAGTTCAATGGCCCTGTTGAACTCCTGTAGTCCCTCATCATACATTCCCTTCATCATGTAGGCACTACCCAGGATATTGTGGGCAAGGGCATTGTCATCCTCCTTTTCAATCACACGTTTGATCTCTCTGATCGCGTCATCGAGCCTCTGTTTCTTGAGTAACAGGAGACCGATCATCAACCTCGCCTTGGTGAAAGAGGGGTCAAGGTCGAGGGCCCTGTATAGGGCGCTGAGGGACTGTTCAAGATCACCCCTGTAGAAGTGGTTCAGCCCCATATAGAAATATGTACCGAGATCAGGATGAAGGAAGGCAGCCTTCTGGAGGTGTACGAGGGACTCATCGAGTTGCTTCATGTAGAACTGGGTGATACCCCTTAACTTGTAACCCTCAGCCCGCTTCGGGTATAGACGGATGATCCTCTCTGAGACCCTTAGGGCCTTATCGTATCTTTCTGTCTTGATGTAGATGAGGCCCTTTCTGAAGAGGGCGAGAAAGTCCTTCGGGTGGTCTTTAAGGATAATATCATAGGTCTTCAGGGCATCCCCTGTCCTGTCAGTCAGGACCTGTAGTTCTGCCAGTACATGAAGGAGGTCCCTGTCGCGGGGCCTTATCTCCAGGGCACTTTTGATCTCTTCTTCGGCCTTTCTGTACTCCTTCATCTGGATGTACACCCTCGCCAGTGCTACAGAAGAGGAGGTCCTGCCGGGGTCGATGCTAAGGGCCCTCTTCAGGTATCGGATAGCATTGTAGTGGTCCTCCTTGAGGGCATAGGCGAGTCCTGCTGTCTCGTAGGCATCAGGCCCCTCGGGAGGTTCTGTTAGGACATGCTCGGTCAGCACCTTTATTGCCTCAGATGGCCTTTCCTGAGATATATACACCCTTGCGAGTTCGAGATAGGCCCTTTTAAATGCAGGGTTCTGGATGGTCACCTTTTTCAGTTCCCTTTCGGCGAGCGTGAGCCTGCCAGTCAGGTGGTAGGCCCTTCCAAGGTTATACCTGGCTTCAAAGAAGTTGGGGTCCTGTTTCAGGGCCTCTATGAAGAGGACCACAGACCCCTTCGGATTCGTGCTAAGTAAGTTGATCCCCTCCCTGAGCAGTTCCTCCTTTGTCCTGTTCGCACAGGAGGTGGAGAGGAGGACTACCAGGAGGGGTATGAAGAACCGATAGATCATGTCCACCCCTGCGTGGAGATATTCAGTTCCTTGAGTCTCTTATAAAGGGCCTTCCTCGATATGCCGAGCATTCTTGCCACCTTCGATTTGTTCCCCTCACACTCCCTGAGGGCATCCCTGATCGCCTGGATCTCCAGTTCTTTCAGTGTCTTGCAGGAGGAGGATATCCTGCCTGCCCGCTTCTTCTTGAAGAACTGGACCTCTTCAGGGAGGTCATTCAGTGTGATTAAACCACTCCTTGAAAGTACAACCGCCCTTTCCACTGCGTTTTTCAACTGTCTCACATTTCCGGGCCAGTCATACTCCTGTAGTGCCCTCATAGCATCGTCTGTAAAGGATATCTCTTTTCCCTCCCTTACACAGAACTCCTTCAGAAATTCCACTGCGAGAAGAGGAATGTCCTCACGCCTTTCCCTCAGGGGAGGAACGTGGATCTCCACCACATTTATTCTGTAGAAGAGGTCCTCCCTGAACCTGCCCTGTCTCACCTCTTCCTTCAGGTTCCTGTTTGTGGAACAGATGAGCCTGAACCCCGCTCTTATCTTCTTATTTCCGCCAAGTCTCTCGATTTCTCTCTCCTGCAGGACCCTCAGGATTTTGGCCTGCAGGGAGAGTTCCATTTCCCCTATCTCATCAAAAAAGAGGGTCCCATCAGAGGCCTCTTCCATCTTTCCTATCCTTTTAGAAATTGCACCTGTGAATGCCCCCCTCTCATAACCGAAGAGTTCTGCCTCAAGTAGTTCCTTTGGTATTGCAGCGCAGTTTACTGCTACGAAGGGTCTGTGTCTCCGTTTGCTGTTGTAATGGAGAGACCTTGCTATCAGTTCCTTGCCAGTGCCTGTCTCTCCCACAATCATCACACTGCTGAGAGAGTCCTTCACTGCATCTATAGTCTCATATATCCTTAGCATCTGGGGAGTGTTACCCACTATCCTGCAGTACCCATCCCTTGAGATCTGTCTCTTCAGGAGTTCTATCTCCCTCTTCAGCCTCCTCTGTTCAACCGCCCTTGCCAGTATTCCCTTTAACTGGTTGAAGTCAGGGGGTTTGATAAAGTAGTAATAGGCCCCCATCTTCATCGCCTCTACGGCATTCTCTACGGTGCCATAGGCGGTGAGGAAGATTACCGGTATGTCAGGATAGTGCTTCAAGAGATGATGCAGAAAGTCCATCCCATCTCTACCGGGCATCTTCAGGTCGGTTATTACTGCGTCAATGTCGTTCTGCTGGAGGATATTGATAGCGCTGTCCACATCCCTCGTCTCAAATACCTCATACCCCTCCTGTGTGAGTATGGATGAAAGGACCTTTATCGCATTGATCTGGTCATCAACTATCAGTATCCTGCTCTTCATGACCCTTCTTAGTATAATCCTAAAACTCCTCTACATCGGTTGCATGGACCTTTACACCCACGCTCCTTCCAAGGAGCCTCACATTGACAAATATCATATAGTCCTCCTCCTTCCGGACGAGAGTCCCCACCGCCCCATTGAGCACCCCTCTCTTTATCCTCACCTTCATCCCCTCTTTGAGGTGTGGATATACATCTATCTGTCTGCCACTCTGTAGAAGTATCTTCAGGGACTCTATCTCTTCATCAGGTACGGGTACAGGACATCCAGGGGAAGATGAGAGAAGCCTGACAGCACCTATCGTCCGTAGGACCCTCAACATCTTTTCAGGGGTGGGCTCAATATGAACAAATAGGTATCCCGGGAATACCGGAAAGTCAACCCATTTCTTTCTATCCCTCCACTGTCTGAGGAGTCTTACAGAGGGGAGGAAGGCCTTGACCCCCTTCCTTGTCAACTCCCTCTCTGTCACAAACTCATGTCTCGATTTCACATAGAGGGCATACCAATGATGGTTCATATTGGCTATACAAGCAATTAATGTGCCATATTCTCCATGATTGAAAGTGCAGTGATATTCTTTCTGGAAGAGTGTTTCCTCTGGAAACATGTATCCAACGGATACACTTTTGTGCCTAAATTGACACTCCATCAAAAGTGCCTGGTTAAGAGGGGACATGGGGGACGGGGTTGAACGAATTTTTCTTTATCTGCCACTACCAGCATCCCTGCTGATGGGTATGTAAAGAGAGACGATTGTCCCCTTTGGGTCATTGGGCCTGATCTCAGAGAATCCCCCTTGGAGTTTCAGGATCTCATTTGTTATGTAGAGGCCAAACCCCCTGTTTCTGCAGTTACTGGCATACTCTCCCATATCTTTGTACCCGAAGCCCTTCCCTGTATCAGAGACCTCTATCACAACGAATCTCCTGTCCTGTACCTCCCTGATGTATCCTCTCACCTGGAGGGTTCCACCTTCAGGCATCGCCTCTATGGAGTTGTTAATCACATTCAGGATCGCCTGTTCGGTCTGAAAGGGGTCTATCTCCACCTCCTGGAGATCGGTATATTCAAACTCCGTCTTTATACCCTTTGACTCTGTCTGTAAGGATGTGAGGGTCTCTATCCTCTTCAACAACGTCTCGATATCCTCTCTCTGATGATGAAAGGCAGGGGCTCCTTTAAGGAGTATCTCTGAGATCATATTATTGAGGTAGGCCACCTCCTCTTCAATGATGGTTATAAAGTCGGATATTCTTTTATCCTCAGGATAGGTGTCTTTGATGTAAGAGAGGGCGCCCATAATGGCATTCAGGGGGTTTCTCAGATTGTGGGCAATTCTGAAGGTTGCCTCTGTCCTTTCTTTCAGTGCCTCCAGTTCGGATATCTTGGTAAAGGGTGTGCAGGATGGTTCGGGTTTGAGGATCACCACAGCGCCTTCAACTCCATTGGCCTTGATGAGCGGTTTCACAAAGGCTGTGGCACTTACTGCTCCATAGATGCAGGAGAACCTGCACCTGACCTCCTTTGAGATCCCCTTTTTTATTGCCATCTCCACAGCATCTGACCTCTTTTCGTTCAACGGGGGTATGACAGACGAATACCTCTTGTTTTTTATTTCTGCAAGGCTCTTCCCCACAAGCCTTTCAAAGGCGGCTGAGCAGGAGGTGATCTTCAACTCGGGTGAAACTATAAAACTCGCACCCTCCATCCTCCCTCCTTTATTTCAGGTCTATTACATTTTATTAATTAATTCGAGATTTGTCAATAAATTAATTGCCATAGAAGGGCAATTTTTAATGCAAATGAGTCACTGCTGTCCAAAATAACCTGCGATAGTATACACAGGCGGTGTGCCGAAGAAACAGAATTCAGGACATCTTTGAAAATGAACTCTTTCATGTTGCCTTACTCTTGGGATAACACTCTGAACCTGAGCGTGCT
>WGER01000048.1 GCA_015492645.1 Nitrospirota bacterium | reverse complement strand
GCCTCTCACCGATCGTCCTGTCTTCACCCCCATCACCTATCTCCTTTAACTGGACCCGGTAAAGCAATCTCACGGCCTCGGGCTCTGCCTCTATCCACTCCCTCAAACTGGGATATCCATCAAGGGGAGCACCTGTAACACCGGGGGTTATCTCCTCAAAGGACCTCTTGAGGCTTATAGAGGCCGAGAGTTTGTTGTTTCTATCATTTCTGAGGGGATATGCCTCAAAGTTCATCTTACCTTCAGCCACCCTCAACTGTGTAAACTCGGCAATGCTCGCCTCTGCCACTCCACTGGCTGTATCAACAACTGTTGGCAGTTCAATCCACCCGCCTTCTGACTCCTCTAAGGCCATCACCACCACCCTGTCAGTGAAGGGGAAGATGTCCCGATAGGGGATCCTCACCACAGCAGACTTCTGAAGGGTGATGCCCTCTGGTGCCATGTGCAGCACTCTCAGGCCCGCAGGCGTGGTAAACTCGTATAACCTGATATCGGTGAGATAGGAGAGAGCCCCTTCGGGAATCTCTATTTCCGTACCCCTGTAGGCACTCTCAACTGATTCAACCTTTATCCCTCCCCCATCAGGGCCGATCATCACCTCACCTACCAGATCCCTTTCAGGCACCTGGAGATGCGTCTGCCAAAGGTAGTAGGCATCCGTTCTTCCAGCAGGGGTAACACCGAGGTAGAAGAAGTAATCACCAGGAGGAACTCCAGAAAGGGGGACATCGGCTATAACCTCCTGTATCGGTTCATTCTCATACATCTTCCACGGCACAAGACCATCTGTAATGGGCACGAACCTGTTTTCAGAATTAAAGAGATAAACCTCAGGAGAGAAGACCGGTGCATACACACCAAAGTAGATATCCACAGGTTCAGAAAATTCGTCAAGGACTATCCTCAAGGCAAGAAACCTTCCACCCATAACAATGCTACCAAGCCCCATGGGTCTTACAGAGGAAGGGTCAGTACCCCTCTGGGGTCTTACTACCGGATTATATTCAAAGGAAAATATCTGGTCTGGAATGTTAAGAGTGGATTCAGAAGTGGAAAGGAAGAGATAAAAGACAAATAGAATTATCAAAAAAGATATTACTACTTTCTTCAGAGGGTATCAGCCCCTTCCCATCTAATAAACAGATGTGGGGGAGGCCCCCCACATCTGTTGTTATCTTTATTGTAATCCTCCGGAAATATAGAGAGTGTGTCTGAGCGGGAGCATCCAGCCGGGATCACCATCAACAAAGTAACCGAGTTCAAGCCCGAGCACTGGAAGACCAAGTTTGTATGCCCCAACCCAAGGATCCCAGGTCATATTGTCGGCCTCAGATGTAAGGGTCTCCCTCACCCATCCAATCTCGTATGGAGACTCCAGGGTGTAGGAGAGGAGGCTGGTGTTGAGTATCGGGGAGTTGCCCAGCCCAACAACCACATAGTTCACATCCTGGCACTTCTGTGGCACAGGGGTCTCGCCCGGTGAGAACCCTGTTGTGGTGGGTGAATTCTCCTCATCGTCGTAGATAGTGGTGGGTATATCCTCACAGACATCCTTGTCGCAGTCACCATCATCATCTGTGTCTATACAGACCTGACCACCTATGATCGTGGCAGCATCAGCAAAGGGACCAGCATTAATTAACAACTCAATGCTCTCCCTTCTTGTCGGGAATATGTTGATGATGTCAGAGGCCCCTGCAAGGTCATCCTCAATGTCATAGAGTGCAAAGAGTTCACTCTTCGTAAGAGCAAGATTTACTGCTGCTATTGCTTCCACATTAGTGTCACGATTTGGATCGGCAGGATCAATACAATCATTCCACCTGGGTTTACCCTCTGTCGCGAGTGTAAGGCCCTGTGGTATGGTTTCAAGGCATGCCCAGAGTGGAACAGCGTTGTAACTGTAGGCACCATAGGCGGTGTATGTGGCAAATGCCACAGGATCAAAGATCACTGCTGCCCCAAAGAGGCTCTCATACGGCGCTATAACACTGGTAAGATCAGTGGCCGGATCAAAGTCACCACTGTAGTAGGCATTACCACCAGTCTCGTTAGGTGCCTGGGAGAGACTTGCCCAGTAACCGAGGGCCTCACCACAGGCATTGGGGGTCTTTATCGCCTCACCCGGGGCAAAGGAGAAGACACCCAGTATCTCTGCATAGCCCTCCTTCGTATCATCAGCACTCACTGCGGCGGCGGCACCGGTATCTGAATACTTCAGGGCCACTGAGGCGAGGAAGTTATCTGCCGGGTCGTTGTTGCCGTTGGGATCAGGATATGTGGGTGTGTCGTCGTCATACCAGTAGAGGAGTGCTGGATTATTCGGATCAGTGTCACCGGCAACCCAGGCACTCCACTGATCGTTTTCACTCAGACAGATGAAGAAGTCCAGAACCTCATTACTGTCATCTCCCTCTCTGAAGCGGATCTTCACGGCTATACCATAGTCACTGGAGGTATTAACAACCCTGAGAAAGGTCAACTCTCCTCTTGCGTTGTAATACTGATAAATAAGGGCATCGCCAACACCGTTGTCATTCTGTACCACAGGTACCGCAGATGCCGGCTGAAGACCCACAAGCAAAAACAACAGGGCAAAAACCATTAACACTAAGAAGCCTTTCTTATTCATCTTTCCTCCTTTTCTCATAAAATTCTTTGCCGACAAGGCCGGCATTTATTATTCCCCAGCATCAAGGAAAACCCTTTCTCTACTGCTATCACCTCCCTCTAACCGTTATGATTTAGGACTCCTCTTTGATGGGACATGATACCATATCCCATCAATATTTATCCATCTGTCATTTATTGCTGTTTCATAGGGGAAGGGCCTCTTTACACCCGGCGCCTTCAGTTCCATCTTTAACCTCACCTCCACCACCGCTTCATCCTCCTGCTGGTCAATTTTAACTATTTCTGCCTCCTTCAAGTCAACCTGAGGGTTGTAACTCATTTTAACATACCTGTAAATTGGAATCTTCTTCTTAAAAACCGGATATTCAAAGGCATAACTCTTATCATACTCCTTCTTAATTCTGTATGACCAGTATTTCTCCACCCTCTCCCTCAGGTCTGAACCCCGCTTCTGCTCTACAGTAGCACAACCTGCCACCACGAAAAAGGCTATATTTAAAAGCAACAACCATCTCCTCATCACAAATCCTTTAAAAGTATAATAAAAAACTTCAAGAATGTCAAGTTAAATTTACTTATATCAAACAAAATCCTGCAAAACTCCTTCCTATTTTGTATGCAAATTTCAGGCCAGATTTAAAACCACCACAACTCCTTGTGTGTACCCTCTCCAGATGTCTATTAGTGATACAGTGCTGTGTCAAAATTAATACAGCAGACGCCTGTAAAGACCTTTGAGTCTCTCTGCCACCGCATCCCACGAGTTTTTCTCTCTGTACCTTGTAAAACCCTCAGGCCCTATATGGACCTGGAAGAGTCGCCTTATCCCCTCCGCGAGGGCCTCTGGAGAACCTGGTTCAACCACCACACCTGTGTTGTATCTCCTCACCGTCTCTGCCAGCCCACCCGTATCGGTAACCACGCAGGGTCTGCCAGAACCCATCGCAAGACTCAACACCCCGCTCTGTGCACAAAATTCACTCCTGTAGGGTAGTACAACCGCGTCTGCAACCCTGAAGACACGGGCAACCTCATCCCCTTCTATATAACGATTTAACCACAACACCGCATCTTCAATCCCCTTCTGATGGATCAACCCACTGTAATACCTCTCAGGTGGCTCAGAGACACCTGCCGGCCTTCCTGCAACCAGCAGAAAAAAACCTTCACCCTTGAGGCTCCTCATCGCCTCAAGGAGGTCTTCAAGCCCCTTGTTCTGCCGGATGGTACCAAAGAAGAGAAGGACCCTCCTGCCTGATGGAATGCCGTACATTTTACGTATCTCCTCTCTTGAAAGTGATGTGGAGGGGATATCAAATATCCCGTGAGGTACCACCTCAACCCCTTCTTCCCTCAGGTCGTAGAGGCTCAACAGTTGTCTCTTCAACCCCTCTGTATGCACACAGAGTATGTCTGCCCTCTGAAAGAGGGCCTTCTGTAGTCTGCAGTCCAGGGCACCACCCAGGAAGGCCCTGTGGGGGAAGACCTCATGCACAGTGAGGACAACCCTCATCCCGCTTCGCCTCAATCTCTCCAGCAGTATGGTATCTGAAAGATAGAATGGAAAGAGGATATGCACCACCTTCACTGAGCTTTCAAACCTGAGTGAGAAGGCATTGTAGAGATACTTCAGCAGATGGTAGGGATATTTGAATACCCTGAGTCTGAGGTATTCTGGATGTGCAGAGGGCTCCTTGAGGACAAACCTGAGAAGAGCCCGGTCCTTCACCTCCACAGGGGTGTCCTTCGGCAGATAATAGAGCGGCCTGAAGTTCCTCCTCTCAAAGGCCCTGACGAGTTGCTGCAGATACAGAAGTGACCCCCCTCTACCATAATGTGACATTATTGCCACTTCCGATGAGGACATATTAACTTTCGACCAACGAATTTAGTGGATATTTTTTGGCATCCAACCTGGTGAGCAGAGTATCCTGTTTGATCCCTTACACCACCACGACATCCAGTTCCTCGGCCTTCTCCTCTGCCCTCTCGGTCCTCTCCCTGCCTATCACAACCCCTATCACCTCCGCCTCAAGCCCCCTCCTCAACACCTCCGCCCTCTTCGAGGCCCTCTCCACATCCTCCACATCCACCTTCACCGACGCCTCCACAGCCAGAACCACCTCCCTGCCACTCCTCACCCTCCCCCTCGCTACCAGATCCACCAAAAGGGCTTCGTTCTTCTCTTCCTCACTGATAACACCCCTGTCAACAGCATCCTCAAGCCACTCCGCCACTGCCTCAAAACTCACAGTCCTGCACCTCCTGATAAGCCTTCCCAGATAGGCAGGTGCCCTCTCCCTTATTGTCCTCTCAAAGTCACTCCCCTTCAGATAGGCAACATCCTGCTTCAACCTCTCAACATCCTCCTTCAACCTGGCAACATCCTGCTTCAACACCGCAACATCCTCCTTCAACACCGCAACATCCTGCTTGAGGACCGCAACATCCTGCTTCAGCACTCCAACATCCTGCTTGAGGCCCCCTATGTCTTTATCCATCTTCTCGACCTTCTTTTCCATCCACCCAAACCTCTGAGGCAGTCTCAGGAGTTCCTCGGTGAGTATAAGACGGCGGAGTTCCTCAAGCCACTCGGGCCTCTCTCTCAGGACCCTCAAGAGGTCCTGAAAGGTCCTCACCTCTGCATCACCATTTTTGACAGAAGGCATAACTAATTATAACAGAACACTGAGAGGCACTGCTATCCAAATTATTACTCCGGCCATCAAATAATCAAGGTCAGGGACAAAAATATCCTCCCTTCATAATTCACCCTCACCCCTGCCCTCTCCCTCTGAGGGAGAGGGAGTTTCACCTGTTAAGATTATCTTTTGCTTTAGTTGCCGTGTTAGAGGTGGCCAAGACCATTACAGACCCTAGTGGGGTTATTTTGACCTCCAGAAGAGGTATATCAGTGCACCAGGCAGTGCACCAACAACATAGGAGAGGAACCATGCTAAGGAGAGGGCGGTGGCAGAGGCGGTATCAACGCCTGCAAGACCCAGCAGCAATGAGAATGCGGCCTCTCTCACGCCGAGCCCTGAGATGGAGATCGGCACTGTGGTAGCAGTGATTACAAGCGGCAGGTATACAAAGAGACTCAGAAGCGGCACCTCCAGGTCAAGGCCTGCCGAGATACTGTATACGGCCATCACGCCTGTGGTCTGGATAAGAACAGACAGGACCAGGCTCTTCAGTATAAGTCCCTTCTGTCTGATGAAATCAAGGAAGTAATCATAGAATCCGCTGAGGACACCATATCTTCTGCCAAACCTGAGGCCGAACACAAAGAGGGTACCGGCAAGAAAGGCCAGAAAGATTACGGGTACGAGCCAGGACAGGGGGGTCCCCTTCACTGTAGAATAACTGAAACTGTACCCTGAAAACCCGAGCACCATAAGCCCAGCGTAACCAGTATAACGGTCCAGAAAGACGGAACCCAGGCAGGTGGATATCTCCTTCCCCTCTCTGTAGAGGTAATATACCCTCACGGTGTCTCCACCGATCATACCCGGCAGGAGTTGATTGAAAAATGCCCCCATCATGTATATGCAATAGAGTCTCCTGAAGGTGGGTGGTTCACCCCTCAACCCTGCAAGCCCCTTCCATCTAATTGTTGAGACCCCTATGCTGAAGATGTAAAGAAGACTTGAAAGAAAGAAGTACTGCCACTTCATCTCCCTGAACAGACCCAGTATTTTTGTGACATCTGCCCTCTGCATTACCATCCAGAGAAAGAAGACGCTGACAACTGCCTTTAAGAGGAAGAGGGCGGGCCTATTTCTCTTTCTTTCCAATTATCTTCTTTATTACATAGATGGGCTTACGCTGGCTCTCGTGGTATACCCTCACGAGCATCTCTCCCAGCAACCCCATCCCTATTAACTGGATACCCACTATTATCAACAGGACTCCCAGCAACAGAAGGGGTCTACCACCTATTGATTCTCCCAGAAGGAGTTTTCTGAGACTGAGATACAGGGATATCGCCACACCTGCCGCTCCGAAGGCAAGCCCGAAGGGGCCGAAAAACTGGATCGGCTTGGTGGAGAAACTCTGCAGAAACTTCACTGTAATCAGGTCAAGGAGCACCTTCACGGTCCTTCCCATCCCGTATTTTGACTTCCCCCTTCTGCGGGGGTGATGGGTGGTCTCCACCTCTGTGACCCTCACACCGTACCAACTCGCCACAGCAGGGATGAACCTGTGCATCTCTCCGTAAAGCCTAAGGTTCTTTATCACATCCCTCCTGTACGCCTTCAGGGAACAGCCATAGTCATGGAGTCTCACACCTGTGACCGTACTTATCAACCAGTTTGCGATCCTGGAGGGTAGCCTCCTCGTCAGGAAGGGGTCTCTCCTCTTTTTTCTCCATCCACTCACCAGGTCATAACCATCAATGTGGCTCAGCAGGCGGGGTATATCCTTTGGATCGTTCTGGAGGTCACCATCCATCGTCACAATCACATCACCGCCGGCAAAGTCGAATCCCGCAGCAAAGGCAGCGGTCTGACCAAAATTCCTCCTCAGACTCAGGACCACCACATGGTGGTCCTGAGAGGCCAGTTCTTCAAGGAGTGATAGTGTCCTGTCGGTGCTCCCGTCATCCACATATATCACCTCGTAGTCCCTGCCGAGGCTCTGCATTACCTCTGTGAGTTGAGCATGCAGTTCCTGCACATTCTCCTCTTCATTATACAGGGGAATCACAACCGAGATCGTCCTTATCCACTCCGGTATCACCCTGCACCTCCCAGGTGCCTTATAATCTCCTCCACCATCGCCTCAACCGTGGCCTCCTCAGGCATTATGTCCACCCTGAGTCCTTCTGACTCGATCGCCTTTGCAGTAACAGGGCCTATAACTGCGATCTTTACATCCCTCAGCAGTTCCCTTGCATCATCCCCCAGCATCTCGCAGAAGTTCCTGAATGTTGCCCCGGATGTGAAGGTCGCCACGGTGATCTTACCCTCCTGGAGAAACCTCCTCAACCTCTTTGCATGGGTGGTCGGTTTCACTGCCCTGTAGGCGGTTGGGGTGTCCACTTCAGCACCTGCCCTGATGAGTGCCTCAGGAAGCACCTCCCTGGCCACCTCGGCCCTCGGTATCAGAAATCTAACGCCCTGAAGGGACCCCATAGAGGCAAAGGCATCCACAAGCCCTTCTGCCCTGAAACTCTCCGGTACAAGGTCCACCCTGAGGCCATAACCCCTGAGGGCCTCTTCGGTCTTTGAACCAATCGCACACAACCTTATACCTGACAGTTCCCTTATATCCCTGCCCAGTTGGAAGAACCTCTGGAAGAAGAAACTCACACCATTGGCGCTGGTGAAGACGATCCAGTGATACCGATTCACCCCCTCTATGCACCTGTCAAGGTCATCCCAACCGGCCGGTGGCACCACCTTAAGGGTCGGGAACTGGAAGAGTTCTGCCCCCAGTTCCTCCAGCCTCCTGTAGGCATCCATGCTTTCCCTGGTTATCAGGATCCTCTGCCCGAAGAGGGGCTTCCTCTCAAACCAGTTCAGTTTTTGTCTCAGCCTCACCACTTCTCCCACCACTACAACAGCAGGCGGTCGTATCTCATGGTTGTTTATCTCCTCAGGCAGTTTTCTCAGGGTAGAAAGCACTGTCCTCTGGTCAGCCCTTGTGCCCCATCTGACCACCGCCACAGGAGTCTCGGGGTCCTTACCCTCCCCGATCAATCTATCAACAACCTCCTGGATATTTTTGATCGCCATCAGGAATACAAGGGTCCCATCAATGGATGCAAGGGCCTTCCAGTTGATCTTGCTGCCAGGCTTGGTGGATGCCTCACTGCCCGGGACAATCACTATCGATGATGAGAGTTGTCTGTGGGTGAGGGGAACCCCTGCATAAGCAGGTGCTGCAATCGCAGAGGATACACCAGGGACGACCTCAAATTCTATCCCCTCTTCTGCAAGGACCTCTGCCTCCTCCCCTCCTCTGCCAAATACAAAGGGGTCACCACCCTTCAGCCTGCATACCACCTTACCCTCCCTTGCCTTTTCTACCATCACCCTGTTTATCTCATCCTGCGTCATCTCGTGATGTCCCCCCCTCTTGCCAGCATAGATGAACTCTGCCTCATGTTTTATATAATTCAAGACCTGTGCATTCAGGTGAAAGTCATAGACCACCACATCCGCCTCCTGCAGACACCTGAGCCCCTTCACAGTGAGGAGCCCTATGTCTCCAGGACCTGCACCTACCAGATAGACCTTACCCCTGCCTCCCATAGACCTCCTCTAATATCTCTCTGGCTCCCCTCTGAAGGAGTTCCTCCGCGAGATGGACCGCCTCCTCTTCTGCCCTTTCAGGCACTGCAACCCTCTTTCCCCTGATGAGTCTTCTGCCCTCAAGGTCACCCACAAGGGCCTCTATCTCGACCTTGCCATTCACCATCCTCGCATAGGCTGCTATGGGGACCTGACACCCCCCTTCAAGTCTCTTCAGAAAGGATCTTTCCGCATCAACGCACACTCTTGTCTCAGGGTGATCGAGTTCCTGAATCAGTGAGACCACTTCCTCCCTGTCTACTCTTGCCTCAATTCCTATCGCACCCTGTCCTATTGCCGGCAGCAGAGTCTCGGCCCCCAGCACCTGAGTGATCCTGTCTGTGAGCCCGAGCCTCTTCATCCCCGCCTCTGCAACAATGATCGCATCAAACTGCCCCTCATCCAGTTTCCTGAGCCTGGTATCCAGGTTGCCCCTCAGCGGGACAACATCCAGATCCCCTCTGAGATGCCTTACCTGACACAGCCTCCTCAAACTGCTGGTACCAACTCTGGCACCTTCGGGCAGGCTCATAAGACCCCTGTAAAGGGGACCTTCAGGCCCACGCCTTGATACAAAGACATCCCGGGGAGACTCTCTCCTGCACACAGCCACTATCCCGAGCCCCTCAGGCAGCACTGTTGGCACATCCTTCATACTGTGAACAGCAATGTCCACCTCCTCCCTCAGCAGTGCCTCCTCTATCTCCTTCACAAAGAGACCCTTACCCCCTATCTTTGCCAGTGGCACATCCAGTATCTTGTCTCCAGTGGTCTTGATCCTCTCCAACTCGACCTGAAGGTCTGGATTGAGTCTCCTCAATTCAGATGCTACCCACTCTGCCTGCCAGAGGGCGAGTTTACTCCCTCTTGTGCCTATTATCAGTCTCCTCATCACCTTCCTCCAGTCCATAAAGGGCCTTGACTGCAGCAATGAGTATGTCCCTGTCCTCTCTATCCTCCTTCAATGCAACGGTGGGGGGGTGGAGTAGTTTGTTCACCACTGCCGAGATGGTATATTCTATCAACTGTCTCTGTCTGTCATCTATGCCCTGCAGCCGGTTCAGTAACCTCCTCAATTCGGCCCTCTTTATCTCTTCTGCCTTCTGTCTGAGTGCCACGATCGTGGGCACTGCATCAAGAGAGTTGAGCCACCTCTCAAACTTTGCCACCTCCTCCTCCACTATGGTCTCTGCCCTTTCTGCCTCCTTTCTCCTCTCAAGGATATTTGAATCAACCACCTCCTGCAGATCATCCACATCATAGAGATAGACGTTGTCCAGATCGTTGATTGCTGGATCTATATTCCGTGGCACAGAGATATCAATGATAAATACCGACTTCTGCTTTCTCCTCTTCATCAGTTCCTTCATTTCGTCTTTGTAAAGGATGTAGGTGGGGGCCCCTGTGGAGCATATTACTATGTCTGTATTTACAAGGGCCTCCTTAAAATCCTCAAAGGGCACCGCCCTGCCACCCAGTTCTGTGGCGAGTTCCACTGCCCTCTGGTATGTCCTGTTTGCCACGGCAACATCCCTGACACCGTTGCTTATGAGGTGTCTGACCGCGAGTTCTGCCATCTCACCCGCACCCAGAAGGATAAAACTCTTGTCGGAAAGGTCAGTAAATATCTTCTTTGCGAGTTCCACTGCAGCATAACTTATGGATACCGCATTCTCTGCTATCCTCGTCTCTGTCCTCACCCTCTTCGCCACTGATATAGCCTTCTTCATTAATTTATTAAGGACCATAGAGGTGCATTTCCTTGAAAGGGCATACTCGAAGGCATCCTTCACCTGGCCCAGGATCTGGGGCTCACCCACCACCATGGAGTCAAGGCTTGATGCCACTCTGAAGATATGCCTCACAGCGTCCCTGTCAGTGTAAAAGTAGAGTGAACCCCGAAGGTCATCCTCCCTCAGTTGATGAAACTCTGCAAGAAACCTCACGATCCGGCCCTTTACAACGTCAGCCTCGCTCACCTCTGTATACAGTTCCACTCTGTTACAGGTGGACAGTATTATACACCCTCTCACCCCCGGTGTTCCTTTCAGGGCGTCAAGCCCTTCCGGGAGTTTCTCACCATCAAAGGCGAGTTTTTCTCTCACCTCAACAGGTGCAGTCTTGTGGTTCAGGCCTGTTACCAGTATGTTCATTTCACAAAGGCATGATAACCCTTCAGGAGGAGGTTGACCCCAAAGAAGGTGAACAGCACAGCAGCAAATCCGACGAGGGAGAGTATGGCCGCCTTTCTGCCTCTCCAGCCCTGCCTGAGCCTTGCGTGGAGCACAAAGACATATATAAACCATGTGATAAGGGACCATACCTCCTTTGGGTCCCACCTCCAGTAACTGCCCAGGGCACTCTCGGCCCAGAGTGCCCCTGTGATTATTGCAAGGGTGAGTAACGGAAAGCCGAGACTTATCAACCGATAGTTTATCTCATCAAGCATCTGCAGACTCGGTAGCCTGTGGAAGAGACTGCCCAGGTGTTTCTTCTTTACAAAGTGCTCCTGGACCAGATACATCAACCCTATGCCTGCAGCCATTGCAAAGGATGCATCCCCCAAGAAGGCAAGGGTGGTGTGTACCCAGAGCCAGTAACTCCTCAGTATGGGGTTCATAGGGGTTATCTCTCTGGGGAGTACCGAAGAGGAGAGCATTATCAAAAAAACCACCGGCATAATGAACGAACCGAGGAGTCCCACCCTGTATCGGTATTCTATATAAAAAAACAGCAGTACTATACACCAGGAGAAAAAGGAAGTGGCCTCATGCATGTTTGTAACCGGCAGGTGGCCTGCTTCGAAGGACCTGGAAAGGATACTGAGTGTATGAAGTATAAAGCCTGAACCGGTCAGAAGAAGCATAAAGGTCTCGGTCGCCTTGCTACTCCTGAATAACTCCACTATACCAACCACAGTGGCTGCAAAGTAAAAGGTGAGGGCGAGTTCAAATAGTATGACCATCTAAAAACATCCAAGTTCGCATTGGGTTATCTTGATGCCCAGTTCATCAGCCAGTTTGCCCACCTCTCTGTAGGGTATGTTCAGTCTTTCAGCCAGTTGCCTTGCCCTTGCACATGGAAGCCTCCCGTCTCTTGCTTCAGCAAGGAGTGCCTCTCTCAACTGGTTACCACTCTTGCTTCTCATCTCTTTTGTCTGGTCTTCTCTGGAGGACATCCCTTATCCTCTCTATAACACCAGCGGAAGGGGCTCTCAGGTCAACCAACCTGTCCGCATCCCACCCGAGCACGAAATCGGCCCTTTTGAGGATTCTTTCTGCAGAGGGCTTGATCCTGTCTCTGTCCCTGCCAAAGACAAATATTACAATATCAGGATTTAAAAACTCAATCAATGAATTACCCTCTGTGACGAGTCCATCACAGTCGGAGACCATCTGAAGTGCCATCGGTAGTGCCTCCACTATTGCATCAGGGGGAGACTGAAGCCACAACACCCTTCTGGCGCCTGCACGTCTGAGCCTTGCCGTGTCTTTGTGC
>WGER01000047.1 GCA_015492645.1 Nitrospirota bacterium | reverse complement strand
TTCTCAATAGTTCCATCTCAAACTCCTTTTCATTGCACATCTTTTCCTCCCTGGAAGTGTAGTGATCTCTGCCCAGGGAGATATTATTTCACGGACAAGAATTTTGAGCTAACAAGAGGGATTTCACGGACAAAAATTATGAGCTAATGCGCCGTCTTGACAAAAGTTCATCTGTTGTTATATATTCAAACCCTTGAGGAGATCTTATCTCCTGACAATCTCAACTGAAGGGGGGTTGTGGATTGCATGCTTTAGGTACCCATTTATTAGTGGAATTAAAGGATTGTAATCCCAATGCAATCAGAGACCTGGAGTATGTAAAACAGAGTATGATTGAGGCAGCCCGTAGGGCAAGAGCCACAATAATCGATGTCTCATTCCATGAATTCAGCCCCTTTGGTATCAGTGGTATGGTGGTTATAGCCGAGTCCCATCTTTCTATCCACACATGGCCTGAGTATGGGTATGCTGCGGTAGATATCTTCACATGCGGTGAAACAATAGACCCCGATGAGGCTGCCAGGTATCTGATTGAGCGGTTTGAGTGCAAGAATCCCTCTGTAGTGGAGATGAAAAGAGGGATAATATCTCATTCTGGAGAGAAACTGCCACACAAAGTCAACAATGAAGCATTTCAGATGGTTTCTTGAAGTTGCAAGCGATTCAGAGATAAACATGCATGCCCTGGATGAGGTCCTTCATTCTTCTAAATCAGAGTATCAGAAGGTAGAGATATTCAGGCTTGGCAAGTTCGGGAAGGCCCTCATCCTCGATGGAAAGATGCAGTCTGCAGAGGTGGACGAGTTTATCTACCACGAGTGTCTTGTCCATCCCGTATTACTGAGTCATGGTTCGCCCAAAAAGGTCCTTATAGCAGGAGGCGGAGAGGGTGCAACTATCAGGGAAGTCTTGAGATGGCCAACAGTTGAGAAGGTCTACATGGTAGATCTTGATGAGGAGGTTGTAAACGCCTGTAAGAGGCTTATGCCAGAGTGGCATAGGGGTGCATTTGAGGATGGCAGGGTAAAGGTAATATATGATGATGCCAGGAGATTTATAAGGACATCGAAGGAGAGGTTTGACGCTATTATCCTGGACCTGCCTGAACCGATGGAAGAAGGGCCGGCAATACTGCTCTATACTGAGGAGTTCTACAGAGAAGTGGGAGAACATCTTGAAGAGGGTGGGGTTATGGTTACTCAGGCCACTACGGTGTCTGTGGTAAATTTCAGGGCCTTTTCAATAATCAGTAATACAATCAGGGAGGTGTTCAAGATAGTCCGTCCATATTGGACCTCTGTACCCTCCTTTTACCAGCCCTGGGGGTTTGTCTTCGCCTCTCAGCAGAAGGACCCCAAGGCATTGCAACTGGAAGAGATAGAGGAAAAATTATCCGGTCTCAAGGGACAACTGAGATTTTATAATTCCGAAATACACTATGCCCTTTTTGCCCTTCCTGAATATCTCAAGGAGGCCCTCCAGAAAGAAAAGGCTATTAACAGAGACGACTCACCTCTTTCTTTTTACTAAGATTCCTGGATAAGGAGGAGAGATGAGTTTTGAGACAGCAGAAGAGTGCTGGCGAGTTATCTTAAAAGAACTCAGAAGAGACCTACTACCAGAGATTGAAAGATTTGCCAGACAGAACAGGGCTCCAGCAAAGATAGTCTTTGGCACCTCAGGCTGGAGGGGTGAAATAGGCACAGACTTTACCTTCCGGAATGTGAGAGTGGTTACAGAGGCGATAATAAACATCCTGAAGAGAGAAGACCCACAGTTGAAGGCAGCCCTCGGTATCAGAGACTTTGAAGAGGTAAGAGAAAGGGGTGTTATAGTAGGTCATGACAACAGATTCCTTGGCAGGGAGTTTTCTCATACAGTAATAGAACTGCTGAACAGAGAGGGTATAAGGGTCTTTTATGCTGGTGAGACCACAACTCCCGAACTATCCGCCTCCATAGAAATGCTGAATGCGGCATGTTCTATAAACATCACCCCCTCCCATAATCCTGCCAACTACTCAGGTCTGAAATTCAACCCCTCTGATGGTGGACCGGCAGGCCCTGAGATTACTGATCCGATCCAGACCGAGGCAAACAGGCTCATGCAGAATACTGTTGATGAGAGGTCCTATCCGGCTGACTCCGAAGAGATAGACACCACAGCACTCTACATTGAGTTTATCCAGCAGAGGGAGACGATAGACCTCTCTAAGGTGAGGGACTTTCTGCAGAGGGAGGACTGCCTCATAGTGGTCGATCATGTCCACGGGGCAACCAGGGGCAGGCCTGAGAGGCTCCTCGGGCAGTCTCCAAAACTCTGTCTATTAAGGACGGAGGATGACTATCTGTTTGGTGGAGTCGTTGCACCTGAACCCTCGAAGGAGAATATGAGGGAAGTGGAGGAGGTCCTGAGGAGTAGCAATGCAAGATACAGGATCGGTGTTATAATGGACCCTGATGGTGACCGCATAAGATTTGCTGACCACAGGATGCAGATACCAATGAACTACTTCGGTGCGATGGCGTTCCATTTCCTGCATGTCTACAAAGGGATCAAAGGGGTGGTGGTTAAATCAGTAGGCACCAGTAACTTTGTTAATGCTATAGCCCGGGAGCACGGAGTTAAAGTGGTGGAGACAAAGGTGGGTTTCAAAAACTTCCGACCATATATGCTCAAGAATGCAACAGAAAGGGCAGTAGTAGCCTTTGAGGAGTCAGACGGGATATCTGGTTACAACCATACCTTGGAAAAAGATGCCCTTTTTGGCCTGCTCCTTGCCATTGAGATGGTTGCCACAACAGAGATGAACCTGAGCGAGTACCTGGAGGATCTGATGAGTCGATATGGCGCTTTTTATCCTGACCGGTCTGGTATTGAAGTGAACAGGTCGCTCCAGGGCACACCACTTAAAGAAAGGGTCTCCTCCTTAAAAGACCTCTATCCTCCTGGCAGTATCCTGAAGATAGGAGACAAGACCCTACGTGTCAAAGAACTCATTACAGTGGATGGTGTAAAATTCGTCTTAGAGGATGGGTCCTGGTTCATGATCAGACCCTCCGGTACTGAACCGAAGGTCAGATTCTATATCGAGACCAGGGACCCTGAGGAGAAGGAATCGGTCTTTGATCTCGCTAAGAGGCTTACTGAGGAGGTCGTGGGAGGGGGATGATCAGGGCCGTGCTCTTTGACTTCGGTGGTGTAATAGCAGAGGAGGGGTTCAGGGAAGGTCTGAAAGAGATTGCGAGGAAGAACGGTTTAGATCCTGACGAATTCTACAGATTCGTGACGGATTTTATCTTTGAAAGTGGTTATCTCACAGGACATGCCTCAGAGAGGGATTTCTGGTTTGCCCTTAAGGAGAGGTTCAATATAAAGGGAAACATAGATGAACTGAGGGAGGAGATTCTCAGGAGATTTATTATCAGGCCCGGTATGCTCAGATTGGTAGGAGAACTCCGTAAAAGGGGCTACAGGGTGGGTATCCTTAGTGATCAGACTAACTGGCTTGATGAGTTGAACAAGAGGTTCAGGTTTTTTGACTCATTCGACTATGTGTTTAACTCATACCATATGAAGAAGGCAAAAAGACAGTTGGAACTATTCCAGCAGGTGGTTGAGGAGATGGGAGTGTCTCCGGATGAAGTACTCTTTGTAGATGACACTGAGGTGAATGTGACCAAGGCAAGGGAGGCGGGATTTAGGGCGGTCCTCTTCTCAGATGTAGACTCCCTACGCGAGTTGTTAAAGGAAAAGGGAGTCCTGTAGTTCATATTTTCTTCATTATTTTTTATTATTATTGTAACATGAAGATCAAGAGGACCATAGGCATTGTCCTGATATCTGCTTTCCTGTTAATACAGTTTGCTCAGGCAGGCTGGACAGAGGAAAAAAAGGCACCAGTCACTCCCTATGGTGACTACTGCAGAAACTGCAGTCGATACGGCTTCTGTCCCACCATGCTCACTATCCATCAGACTGTGAAGGCATTAGAGGATTATTACGGTAGCAAGGGATACAGGGCTGAAATAAAGAAGATCAGGGGGAGATTCGTTATAGCAGATATATACAAAAACGGTAAAACCGTTGACAAGATCATCTTCGACAGAAAGACAGGCAGGATAAGGTCAATCTTTTAAAATGAAGGCACTGATCCAGAGGGTTGAGGAGGCCTCTGTAAAGGTAGACGAAAGTGAGGTGGCAAGAATAGGAAAGGGGATTCTTCTGTTCCTTGGTGTTCAAAAAGGTGATTCCGAAAGAGATATCACATACCTGGTCCGTAAGGTGGCAGGACTCAGGATATTTGAAGATCCCCATGGCAGGATGAACCTCTCTGTCAGGGATGTGGGTGGTGAGGCTTTAGTTGTCTCCCAGTTCACACTTGTAGCCAGGACAAAAAAGGGTCTCAGACCTTCCTTTGATGATGCAGAGCAACCAGAAAGGGCCGCCATTCTTTACAAACGATTTATTGAGGCCCTGCGGGCTGAAGGGGTAAAGACCTCAGAAGGGGTGTTCGGTTCCTATATGAAGGTATCACTGGTGAATGATGGACCTGTTACAATAATAATTGACACAAGAGGGTAGGGGGATAACTGAAGAGCCCAAGACCTTCCTTACTCATTAAGCCGCTGCTGTCAGAACCTCTTTGAACATATGTAATTCCGGGTGACTAAACAAATTTCTAATCTATAATTATAATTATTAATTTGACTTCTAATTACAACTTTTGATAAAATCTTCAAAATTTAAGGAGAGGGGGTGATAAAAAATAGTAAAATCCGATTCAAAAACAAACTAAAGGAGGGCAATATGAAGAGATTATCAAGAAGGGATTTTCTGATGGGTTCGTTGGGTGGAATTGCAATCGTCTCCGGTTTTTCAGGTATTGTAATACCGGAACAGGTTTCTGCAGCCAAGTACCCCTGGGGTTATAAAAAACTCGACCCTGACAAAGTTGCAGAAATGGCCTATGAGAACTTCTTCAAAGGTTATTGTTGTTATGCGGTCTCAAGCGCAATAATACTGTCCCTCCAGAAGGAAATCGGTGAACCCTATACACTCTTACCTGTGGATGCCTTTAAATTTGGTCATGGTGGGGTTATAGGGTGGGGTACCATCTGTGGCACGCTTCTGGGGGCAGGACTTGCAACAAGTTTCGCTGCAGGCAAGGAGGGTGAGGAGATACTTAATGATGTGATGAACTGGTATTCGAATACAGAATTGCCTATATATATGCCCAGAGTTGCCAAGTCCTCTATTAAGAACAGGAGCAAGAGTAACTCTCCCCTCTGTCATGTATCTGTAAATAAATGGATGACAAAGGAAGGCGTTCCCTTTAAGTCAGCCCAGAGGAAGGAAAGGTGTGCCAGACTTGCTGCAGATGTGGCAAAGAAGACTGTATCGTTGTTAAATCAATGGGTAGATGGGAAGTTTGAGATGCAAAATGACTCCCAGGTTGCCCTCTACAGCACCACCACCCAGCATAACTGTACGGACTGTCACGGCTCAAAGGTGCCTTCACCCCCTAAATAACACACCACAGGGGCGAGGGCAACACCTCTCGCCCCTCCTTCCGCCCCAGAAACTCGCTTGTTTTTACCGGACACTACTGGTAGTATAGATATGTGAAGGAAGTAACACGGGCCCTGGAAGACTACTATGTAAGGGAAGTCTTCACCTTGGCCAGAGGTGAAGTCTACCTGGTCGGAGGATTTATAAGGGACTGTCTCCTTGACAGAGAGTCCTATGACAGGGACTTTGCCATCAAAGGGTACGATAGAGATTTAATATTAAGAGTCAGGCAAAAATTCAATGGTACTATAGTAACACTTAAAGGAACAACACGAATTGCATTGAAAAATAAGGTAACTCTTGATTTTACCCACTTCCAGAATCAGATATCAGAAGACCTTTTGAGGAGAGATTTCACTATCAATGCGATGGCCCTTTCTAAGGACAGGACCCTGTTTGATCCATGCGGGGGGATAGAAGACCTGAAGGCGAAGGTCATCAGGATGGTCAGAGAAGATAATCTCATCAATGACCCCCTCAGGATGCTCAGGGCCTTCCGTTTCAGATCAGAACTCGGCTTTGGTATAGAAAACAGGACAATAGAATTCATAAAGGCCAATGCGAACCTCGTCGCCACTGTTGCTGAAGAACGGCTCACTTTTGAGTTCTTGAAGTTAGTTGAAGGTCAAGAGGTGGAGACGGCCCTGACAGAGGCCTACAGGACCGGTGTATTAAATCAGATTTTCCTTTTAAAGCAAAAGGGTTCTGGGGAGATGTTAAAGGTTCTTTCTAATTGCCTTGAGAGACTTAAAGTATCACATCACCTCTTCACTTACTCCCCACCACCAAAGGATATCTCTCCTAAGGCCCTCCTCATATTAGAGGTGTTGCTTTTCTATTCAGGGCAGGACAGGCTGCTCCTGCCAGCCTCTCTAAGAAGAAGGATAAAGAGATTTATTAAGGGTCAACAGAGTGGTTGTCTCCATGACAGGCATTACGATCTCTATGAGTGTTTCAGCCTTTACGGTGATGCCCTGCCAGAAGGGCTTGTGTTTACTGGAAGGATGGACCTGGAGGAGGTGATGAAGAGATATTTTGAGACGAAGAAGACCCCCCTGATAAAGGGAAGGGACCTTCTTGAGGCTGGACTTCCTCAGGGACCGGCCTTCAAAAAGGTACTGCAGCAACTACATAAGGCACAATTTCTGGGTCTTATAAAGGACAAAAGAGAGGCCCTCAATCTTGTTTTCAATGAAATAAAAGAATCTTGAGCACTTTGCAGGAGAGGGTATCTACTACATCAAAAGTTAATAGCCAGATGGTATGCCTTACAATCTAATTTAACATAATATAAATTATCGGAAGTATCATCTTAACATATCCTGTTAATAACCTGTTATTTCCCCTGTTTATCATCCGTCCTTTTTGTTGATATTGCATGGATACAACCGTCTCTGAACTGTTATTGTGCAGGTAAAAAATCTCGGTATTATGAGGAGATAAGATGAGTTATACAGGAATCCCAAAGAGACCATCCGAATGGAGTCCAAAAATTCTGACCTTCACACTGCTGCCTGCCATAAAGTCCTTATCCCTGAAATATACCTTGAGGTAGTTTTCTGACTTGCCCACAGACAGCCCTTCTGGGAGCGCCCTCTCTCTTATCACCTCAAGGGTCCTTCCCACCTGGACAGTTCTATATTCTTTCCTCAATTTCTGGTCCAATACCCTGAGGCTTCTCACCCTCCTCTTCTTCTCCACCTCCGTGACCTGTGGTGTCATCTCTGTAGCCTTTGTGCCAGGCCTCTTTGAGAAAGGAAAGACATGAATATAGGCGAAGCCTATCTCTTCTATTAATTTTCTTGTCCTCTCGAACTCTACTTCTGTCTCTGTAGGAAATCCGACGATCACATCTGTCCCGAGGGCAATATTGTCAACCTTCTTTTTGATCGTAAGGAGTCTCTTCCGGTAATCGTCTGCCCTGTATGGCCTGTTCATAAGCCTGAGTATTCTGTTATCTCCACTCTGAAGGGGGATGTGAAGATGTGGGCAGACCCTTTCATGCTGGACCAGATCAAGTATCCCTTCTGTCACCTCATGGACCTCAAGCGAAGAGAGTCTTACTCTGATTTTTCTTGTGTTGTTTAAAATAGTTTTTACAAGGACTTCAAGTGTTACTTTATCTGACAGGTCTCTACCATAGTCTCCGAGGTGGATCCCTGTGAGCACAACCTCCCTGTACCCGCTCTCTTCCAACTGGATCACCTCTTTAAGGACATCCTCTGGAGTTCTACTTCTTGACCTGCCTCTTGCCAGGGGGATTATACAGTAACTACATTTATGGTTACACCCATCCTGTACCTTCACAAATGGTCTGGCCCTCCATTTCTTTGAAGTAATGCCTTCATTATTGCCATTAAACATTTTGATAATACTTGTTTTATCTCTTATAACCTCTATATCTCTTGAGAGGGCCTTAATCTGTTGTTCAGAGACCACAGAGTAGCAACCGGTTACTACAACCCTTGCCCCCTGCCGTAGTGCTCTCCTTATGAGTTGTCGACACTGATAGTCTGTTTTGGCGGTCACTGTACAGGTATTGATTATGCAGAGATCAGGGGACTCATCGAGCGGTACCACCTGATGGCCGGCATTAAGTGCCGCCCTCTTGAACTCATCACTTTCGGCCAGATTGGTCTTACAGCCAAGGGTTACTACAGAGACCCTCATATTTTGATTTTACTAAAAAACCTTATCTTTTATGTAATAATAACTTAAATGGAATTTTTCTACAGCACCCTGATCGGAAGGTTTCTCACACAGGCATTTCTGCATTCCATGATGGCCTGCCTGCTGGTAGAACTTGGCATTTATCTCTGGCAGATCCATGAGCCGCTCTACCGCCAGAGGCTATACTTTCTTGTGATTATCCTGCCCATGCTCTCTATGCCAATTTATGACCTCCTCACCCCAGCCAGACAGACTATACAGTTCCGTTTGGGGGCTCTCTTTGACAGTACCCAGTGGCTGTATATCAGGATCATTGATGGGATTGACCTCTCCCTGCCCTTCCTCATGATCCTTATTCTCACCTCCGGGCTGTTTCTCTTTCAAGAGATTCTGCCCATAATAAGGAACATTTCCACCCCTCCAGAAAAGGAGTTCTCTATCGAGCCCTATACCTCTAACCCTTCTCTCAAGACGCTACTGCAGAAGGCGACCAGGAGAGATGTAAAGATCTTTATAATAAAAGAAGAGGATTACATTGTCTTTTCCAATATCATCAACCCCTCGATCTTTATATCTGAAGGCCTCCTCAAAAGGCTCTCAGAGGCCCAGTTAAAGGCAATTGTAGCCCATGAGATGGCCCATCTTCTCAGGAACGCCAGGCCGGTTCTCATACTCGTCTATATCTTCAGATGTATCCTTTTCTTTAATCCGGTGGTTCTGATACACTTCAGAAAGGCTGTGGAGGAGGAGGAAAAGATATGTGATGACCTTGCTGTTGAATGGACAGGCTCGGCCGAGACACTCGCAGAGACACTGGAGAAATTCTATCTTGTGGAGGAACAGAGATCAATAAAGCAGATACAGGAGTTCAGCGACACCTTTCTGATAAAAAACAGGATACAGAGGTTGAGAAGAAGAGACGATAAAAGGACCCTGCTCTTCTGGCCAAAATTCATCCTTATAGCAGGGACAATAACCTTTATAAATTACTGGATAGTATGAGGGAGATCTTGAGAACAATAGCCTTTGTCCTGGCAGTGTTGGTTATTATAATGGTTCTTTATTTATTAAACCGGATACCAGGGACCTTCCACGGTGAGGGGCTGAGACAGTACAGCAGTCTTGAAGATGTGAGAGAATCCCTCAGAATAAGGCCCTTTATACCGCGGTATTTCCCGGAGAATCTCTCATGGCCTCCTGAGAGGATCCTTGCACAGAAGGTCCCCTATGAGATGCTGTTGGTTGTATTTAAGACAAAAAGTGGCATCTTCCCTTATATGGCCATCAGAGAGTCCAGGAGTGTGAAGGACCTCAATGATAACATCACAACCATCGAGAAAGTAACAGAAGAGGTTGAACTCCCGATCAATGGGAAGAGAGGTATCCTCCAAGTAGGAACATGTGATGGTATACCCTGTAGCAGGATCTTCTGGCAGGAAGAGGGATATCATATCGAGGTCTTTATAAAGGACCACCCTTCTGAGTTACTGAAGGTTGTAAGAAGCATGTCTAAGGATTAGTTCCCCTCCTGATTAAGATACCTTTTATAAAAAAATAGGAAATTTTTCCTGTCCCTTATAGGTATTTTTTCCGATTGTATTGCTGCGGATTATCTCATAAAATGAAACCAAGAAAGGAAAGAGGAGGTGATAAAGATGACAGGGACAGAGAGAAATAAGGCAAAGAGGCTCTTGACGCTAATAGTTGCACCCGTTACAGGTCTGGCCTATGTTATCGCCCTGCCCTTTATAGCAGTCGCTACAGTCGTGACCTTAGTCGGTGAAAGGATACTTCATGGGCTGATCTCCATAGTTGTCAGAGGTGTTTCCTATGGCTGGAGACCCACTGAGGCCTATCTGACAGGCAAAAAGAGGAGGAAAAAGGAAAAGAAGTAGGCTGTTTTACAGCCTAAGATGACCTTGAAGGAGGTAAGCAATGAACAGCCTGGTAGACTTCATAACCCACATCAAGACAGTGGAGTACCTGATTGCCATCGGAGCGATAGCGGTTTACATCCTCTTCTGGGAGGTTCTTAAGCCAAGACCCTTTCAGACTCTCAAAAAGGCCCTGAGGGAGGATCTCGAGTACATAAGGCAGAGAGGTGGAGGTGTGTATGTCGTAAAGACCATGGCAAAGGTGATAGCAGCCCCGTTTATTGGACTTGCCTATGTGATAATGCTCCCGTTAGCCTTCTTTTTTGCACTTACCTACACGGCCATTGGAGGACTGCTAAGTCTTGCTGGCGTGAGCCCTGCCTTCAGTTGGAGACCAGTAGAGGCGTATTTTGCTGGAAGGAAGAAAAAGAAGGAATCTAAAGAGAAGGAACCTGAAAAGTAATCAAATAGGGGTAAGGCCAATCCACAGGCTTACCCCGCTACAAGTTCAAGGAGGAGGCTATGAGAGGAATATTAATTGTCCTGTCTGTCCTTTTCGGAGTGGCTGTGGGCATGCTGAGTGCAGAGGATATTCCCCAGATGGTCCTGCTTGATAGCATCTCAAAGGATTACGAGCCAGTAAATTTTGACCACTCTTCTCACACCATGTACGCTGAGGGATGCCTTGTCTGCCATCACGAACACCCGAAGAATGCAGACACGTGTATGAACTGTCATGAAGTTGACAGTTCTTTCTTTAAGAAGACTGCAAAGAGTTACTTCATTGGATGTAGAAACTGCCATGGTGAGTATGACCCCTCTAACCCCTCAATGCCTTCACTGAAGGTCGCCTATCACAGCAAATGCTTCCAGTGCCACAGGGGGATGGGAAATGTTGGTACAGACCCCAAGGGATGTACAGAGATGTGTCATGCCAAAAAGACAAGCAAACTATTGTAGGAGGTTCATATGAAGGGTAGATTGAGCAGAAGGGACTTCCTTAAGACAACCGCACTTATGGGAGGCTCCCTGCTTGCAGGGGGAGTTACAGAGGCCCTTGGATATAAGGAGGAGTTCCCTGTCTGGACGAAGAGTTACGGAGTTCTGGTTGACCTTACAAAATGCGTGGGGTGCAGGAGTTGTGAGAGGGCCTGTAACGAGGTAAACAAACTTCCTCCTCCAGACCGTCCATTTGATGATGCCTCTGTGTTTGAACGTGAGCGGAGACCCACTGCAAAGGCCTACACAGTGGTCAACAGATATGAGACAGAGGGTGGTCCTGTCTACAGAAAGATCCAGTGTAATCACTGTAATGAGCCGGCCTGCTTTTCTGCCTGTCCCATACATGCCTATACAAAGACACCAGAAGGTGCTGTACTCTACGATCCTGATAAGTGTTTTGGCTGTCGTTACTGCATGATCGCCTGTCCCTTCTATGTCCCGGCCTATGATTACTGGAGTGCTCTGGAACCTAAGATAGTGAAATGTATATTCTGCTACCCAAGGATTAGCAGGGGACAACTGCCTGCCTGTGTAGAGGCGTGTCCAGTGGGGACACTAACATTTGGCAGGAGACCAGACCTTATAAAACTTGCGAGAAAAAGAATCATAGAGAATCCTGGAAAATACATAGACCACATCTATGGTGAACATGAGGTGGGTGGTACGAGCTGGATCTACATCTCTGGAGTCCCCTTTGAAGAACTCGGTTTTCCCACAAATCTTCCAAAGAGACCACTCATTGAGCAGGTGAAGGGGTTTCTCGGGGCCGTGCCAGTGGTATTTACAGTCTGGCCAGCTCTGTTCGGGATGTGCTATGCCGCTGTGAAACATAGATCAGAAACAAAGGAAAAGGAGGATAAGAAATGAACCACAACGAGACAATGGAGAAACCATTCCGTTCATGGTTTATGGAGAAACTCCTTAACGGGATGACCTGGCCAGAGTATCTGAGGAGTCTGGTTACACCCTTCAACATATTTGCTGCCCTGGTGCTCATAGTGGGGATTCCGGTAATTGTCCAGAGATTCGTATATGGCCTTGCGGCAGTAACACACGCCTCCTATGAGTATCCCTGGGGACTTATCCTTGGATGGGGACTCTTTGGGGGGGTGCCACTGTCTGCTACCGGTTTCGTGATGGCCACCGCCTACTACATCTTTGGTTTTAAGAGATACAGGCCTCTGGTGAGACTGGGGGTGCTCACAGGATTCATGGGATACTTCTTTGCAGTGGTCTACCTCCTGGTTGACCTCGGCAGGCCCTGGAGGATCTACTATCCAATGATTGTCGGGTTCGGGACCGCATCGGTCTTATTCCTGGTGGCCTGGCATGTTGCCACCTATCTCACCGTGCAGTTCTTGGAGTTCAGCCCTGCTATCCTGGAATGGCTCAGGGCGAGAAGGGTCTTTAAATGGGCCACCTTCATCACGATAGCAATGACCATAGCGGGTATAATCCTGTCCACGCTACATCAGTCCGCCCTTGGTGCATTGTTCCTGCTTGCCCCTGGTAAACTCCATCCTCTATGGTATTCATCCTATATACCTCACTTCTTTCTGGCATCCAGCATCTATGCAGCCCTGGTACAGGTAATAGTGGTCAGTTATCTGTGTGCCAGATTTCTGAGGCATGCCGCAGATTCCTACTTCCTTGAGAGCCTCGATGGTCTCACACTGGGTCTGGCAAAGGGAGCAGTAGTCGGGATGTATGTCTATTTTGTCCTCAAGTGGGTAGGGGTGGCCCATGATGACAACTGGCACCTCTTAACAACCCCCTATGGCAAGTGGTTTCTGGTTGAAGTCTTAGGGTTCGTCCTCGCTCCTGCACTGCTGATGACCCTCGGTCTAAAAACCGGCTCCCTTCCTATTGTGAGGTTCAGTGCCTTCTATGCTGTGGTGGGAATACTCCTGAACAGGATAAATGTCTCTATAATCGCCTTCAACTGGCATCTGCCTGATCATCTACACCATATTATACCGCCGCTGAAGGAGATCATGATAGTAATCACCATAACCACTATCCATATCCTGATCTTCCGCTGGATCACCACAAGGATGCCGGTGATAAGACAGGAGCCCCTTGAAGAATATCAGCACTGAGGAGGGGGGCGTTGCCCCCCTTAAGAAAGGAGGGGCAGGTGTTGATAATCATACTCACAGCCTTATTGGTTATCTCCTCTGCAGAGGTGAAAGCAGAGGAGAAGGGTAACTACCAATGCCTTGCATGTCACAGCAAGAGAGAGATCATTATAGAATTTGAAAATGGCGAGACTACCTCAGGATATGTAAATCCTGAAGAGTTTGAGGAGAGTGTCCATAGTGATCTGAGGTGTGAGGACTGTCACAGGGAGTTTCAAGAGGGAAAACACCCCAAGAGGAGTTTCAGGTCGCTGGAGCAGTACCGGAGGACGATGGCGATAAACTGCAGGGGATGTCATCTTGAGGAGGATATATGCACTAAACCCATACATGCAAGACTGAAGGCGAAAGAGGGTGTCCTGACCGCCATCTGTATGGACTGTCATGGAGCACATTCCATTAAGAGAGTGGGGGGTGGGGAGATATTTGAATCTGAAAAGAGATACTGTATGAATTGCCATTCCCGTGACCTCAGGATGACCTTCTATAACGGAGACCCCCTGCCCCTGAGGGTCTCCCTTGTTGAGATTGAACAGTCTGTACATAGTAAACTGATATGCTCGGACTGTCATCGGTGGTTCTCTATGGAAGAGCACCCGGAGAGACACTTCAGGTCAAAGAGGGACTACGTAATAGCCCAGTCAGAGGTCTGTAAGAGGTGCCATTTTGACAAGTATTCGAAGATACTGGAGAGTATCCACTACAGGTTACTTGCACAGGGTAATTCAAGGGCTCCGGTATGCATAGACTGTCACGGTGGACATGATGTAGCAGAGGTGAGCCAAAACAAGGCGGTACTCCTTCAGAAATGCAGGAACTGCCATCCTGATGTGTACAACACCTATCTAAACAGCATCCACGGAAGGGCCCTCATAGAACTGTCTGTACAGGATGTTCCCATCTGTATCGACTGCCACAGGGCCCATGATATAGAAAACCCCCTTGCTGTGGAGTTTCATGAACGTATACCCGAGATGTGTGGTAACTGCCATGCAAATAAGGCCCTGATGAAGAAGTATGGACTCTCCACAGAGGTGGTAAAGACCTATTTGTCCGATTTTCATGGTGTAACCCTTGGTTTCTACAAAAAACAGCGAGAGACTCTCTATAAGCCTATGCGGCCTATTGCGGTGTGTACTGACTGTCACGGTGTACATGACATCTCCTCCACCAGATATCAGGACAGAGAGACTATCAAGCAGAACCTTGTCAACAGGTGCAGAAAGTGTCATACAGAAGCAAATCAGAACTTCCCGGATGCGTGGCTTTCTCACTATGAACCCTCACTGAATAGGGCTCCATGTATCTATCTGGTAAACCTATTTTATCGCATATTTATACCTTTTATGTTCATAGGGCTGTGTTTACAGATAGTACTTCATATCTGGCGTTATGCCGTAAATAGATGAGAGGAGGAGAAAATGGGGTACAGGAGATTCTCAACAGGTAGAATAATAGAACACTGGATTGCGATACTCACAGTATTAGTGCTTATTGTGACAGGTCTGTCACAGAAGTACTACTATCTGGAGATCTCTCAGTGGTTAATACTCCAACTGGGGGGAATTGACACAGTCAGATGGATCCACAGGTATACAGGACTTGTCTTTATTATCCTCACCACAGTCCATATCATGATGGCAATAATAGGTGTGGTCTTTCTTGGCTGGAGGCCCAGCATGTTGATAACTAAAAAGGACTTCCTTGATGCGATTCAGAATATTAAGTACTATCTCGGGATTACCAATATACCGGCAAGGTGCCACCGGTACAACTACAAACAGAAGTTCGAATACTGGGTGATCCTGACAGGCGCGATACTGATGGCCTCATCCGGGCTGGTACTCTGGTTCCCGATGACCTTTACCAGGTTTCTGCCAGGCGAGGTGGTTCCCCTCGCAAAGGCCCTCCACTCCAATGAGGCACTCCTTCTCTTTATCATCATAGCGATCTGGCATGTCTACAACGCCATATTCAGTCCTGATGTCTTCCCATTAGACACCAGCATCTTTACCGGTTATATCTCAGAGGAAAGGATGCAGAAAGAGCACCCCCTTGAACTGATGGAGATTAAGGAAAAGGAGAAAGAGACGGCCCGAGAGGTCTCAACTGAAGGTCTCCTGGAGGACCTTGGGGAGCGGCCTCTATCATGAGGCCCAACCCTTCTTAACCCCCCTTCCCCCAGAGGATAATTATTACTATTCCGGCAAACATCAGTCCTCCTCCAAGCAGCCGCTCTCTTACCGACTTCTCCTTGAAAAATAGAAATCCATATATAGAACCAATGAGCATGCTTGACCTCTTGATTGCTATCATATAGGAGACCTCTGAGATGCCGATGGCAAGCATGTGGGAAACAATCATCATCCCGTAGAGGAGTCCTGCCAGCAGGGCTCCCTTCAGTTCCCTCTTAAAATCCATCAACTGTCTCTTCGTCCTGAGATTGAGGAGTGTGAGGGGGGTGAAGAAGACTGTCACCAGAGGGAAATACACCAGAGGAAAGAAGAGCGGAGAGGAGTGGAGTATCGCCTTCTTTCCCAGGGTTGAAGTAAAACTATAGAGAAGGGCAACTATCACCATGTAGATGACCCCTCTGTCCCTTGCGAGCACCCTTAGAGGCTCGAGTACACCCCTCTTCAATGATGAGGCCTGGAGGGTGTATCCACCTAAGGCGACAAAGAATATCCCGGCCGCACCTTCCACTGTCACCCTCTCTGCAAGGATCACCCACGAGACAAATATGAGAAACACAGGTGTGAGGGAGAGAAAGGGCAGGACCAGGCTCAGGTCAGAGACCTTTATCGCCTTGATATACAGGACTATTGCGAGTATCTCCATCGGCAGTGCAATAAACACAACCAGCCAGAATGTGCTGTCCAGGTCGGGAACATCTATCCAGAGCCCAATAAGAAGGAGGGGAGGAAGAGAAAAGATGTACCTGAGCCATGTGATCATATATTCATTTTCGTCCCTGAGGTAGTGTTTTGTTACCGCATCACTTGAGGCCAGAAAAAAGGCCGATAAAAGGGAAAGAAATACCCACATATGGTAAAATATTATGATGAATCTGGAGAGACTTTTTAAAGAGGTCAAAAAGAGGGAGATTGCCATTGTTGGAGACATAATCCTCGACCAGTACATATGGGGAGTGGTGGAGAGGATATCTCCTGAGGCCCCGGTCCCGGTGGTTGAGGTCGAAAAGGAGGAGTACAGTCTCGGTGGTGCCGCCAATGTGGGCGCCAATGTGGTCTCCCTTGGTGCAAGGGCCTCCCTTGTGGGTGTCATAGGAGGTGATATCCATGGCAGGATGCTTCTGGACCTCTTAAAGAAAAGGGGGATCGACTCTGAGGGGATATTTCTGGGCAGGAGACCCACTACAGTCAAGACAAGGGTGATCGCCCATAATCAGCAGATAGTGAGGTTCGACAGGGAGGACTCCAGACCGCTGAGCGATGGAACCCTTAAAAAGATAAAGGACTTTCTGTGGGACAACAGGGACAGATGGGATGCAATTATCGTATCTGACTATAAAAAGGGTATTGTCAGTAACAGGCTGATGAAATTCCTGGTAGAGATGTTTAAAAAGAGGGGCATGTTTATTTCAGTTGACCCTAAGGTAGGACACTTCCATCTTTACAGACATGTCTCTCTTGTGACGCCCAACAAGAAGGAGGCATCAGATGGGGCAGGTATAAGGATAAAGGATGAGAGGACCCTTCTGAAGGCAGGAGAGCGTCTCCTGAAGAGACTCCATTGTGACAGGGTATTGATTACAAGGGGCGAAGAGGGGATGAGCCTCTTCAACGGCAGGGATGTGGTTCATATACCCACTTTTGCCCGGAGTGTCTATGATGTAACTGGTGCGGGTGACACTGTTATAGCCGCCTTCACCACAGCGTATGTCTCGGGTGTCTCTGACGAGGAGGCGGCTGTGGTTGCAAACTATGCTGCAGGGGTGGTGGTCGGAAAGGTGGGTACAGCCACGGCTACTCCCCACGAGATCATAAAATTCAGGGAGGTGACAGAACTATGAAGAGACCCAGGGCAGTGGCATTACTGTCAGGAGGCCTGGACAGCACCCTGGCCATCCTTGTGCTCCTGAAACAGGATGTGGAGGTGACAGCACTTACATTCCTGACCCAGTTCGGTTGCGATATAACAGACCGGTCATCCTGCTCGCAGAACCCACTGCCTGTGGCGGAGAGATTTGGGTTCCAGGTGAAACTCTGCCATTTAGGGGACAAGTTTCTCCAGATCGTAAAGGATCCAAAGTATGGACATGGCAAAAATATGAACCCCTGCATAGACTGCCGTATACTCATGCTCAAAGAGGCCAGGGTCTTTATGGAATTGATCGGAGCGGACTTCCTCGTCACAGGGGAGGTACTCGGACAGAGACCGATGAGCCAGAGGAGGGAGTGTTTCCCTCTGATAGATAGAGAGGCAGGGGTGGAGGGGCTGGTACTGAGACCCCTCAGTGCAAAACTACTCCCACCAACTGTGCCTGAAATAAAGGGATGGGTGAACAGAGAGGCCCTCTATGCCTTCAGGGGCAGGACAAGGAAGCCCCAGATGGCCCTTGCAGAGGAGTTTGGCCTTACCGAATATCCATCCCCGGCAGGGGGGTGTCTGCTGACTGATCCAATTTACTCATACCGTTTAAGAGAACTCCTCAACCACAATCCTGACCCATCAATGAAGGAGTTGAGTCTGCTCCGGGTGGGAAGACACTTTAGACTATCCGCCTCCTGTAAGGCGGTGGTGGGCAGGAACCGCCATGAGAATGAACAGATACTTGCCCTGGCAGGGCCTGAGGATACCCTCCTCAGGGTCCCCGGGGTGGGAAGTCCGGTCACAATCCTCACCGGTTTCTGTGGTGATGAAGAGGTCCTCCGTGCTGCAGAGATCACCGCACGTTACTCGGACGCAAAGTACCAGAGGGAGGTCACTGTACTGGTCTATAAACTCTCAGAAGAGGGGTATACCATAACAGTCTCTCCCCTTGATAATGAAACAATAAATAGTTTAAGGGTGGCGCCTCCAGAGCCAAAAGGTAAAAGGAAGAAAGAGAGGGCCCTTATTTCTCTATAGCCACCCATATCTTAACAATCGCCCTCACCACCACCCTGTCAGCCCTCTTTATCGGTCCTGCAGCAGGATAGGCCTCCATCGCCTTCCTGACAGGGGTGGTCTCTTCACCGAGGAAATTGACCTCCAAGACCCTGCATTTAGTCCTGAGGATCTTTGAGGCATTTTCTGCCTCAAAGAAGGCCCTCTCGTAAATTCTCCTTCTCGCCTCTGCCATCGCATTTTCCATCTCCTCAACGGTAGGGCTGTAATCTATCTCCATAACCCTTAACTGCAATCCTGCCCTCGACAGTTCCTCTGCCCTCTGATACAGGTTGTTAAGGCCCTTCTCCGGCACCCTACCCTCTGCCACCAGATTGAACCTGGTAAGTCCTGTCTGGTCTCTGCTCCTCTGGTAGGATGTGATGTGCCATTCTGTCTGGGCCAATCTCTCCAAGGTCTTCAGAACCTCCAGTCTTATCCCTGCCATCTCCTCTTCCTTTCCGATGGATGAGACATTAACCACCACCCTCGCCGTTTCTGCCATAACCCACTGTTCATGGCTGAGTGTGAGGGTAATAACTCCCCCCTTCACCTCATCAGCAGGGGAAACCCCTGAAAGTGAGAGAAAAATAGCGATAACCATAAACACCCTCAGGATCATACTTCACCTCCTCACTGGTTGGTAAATCTATTATAACCTAATGGAAAGGCCTTAATTTGAAAATCGTCCATCTCTTTGTTTAATCTATTAGAACCGGTGACCATCAGGTGGCCTAAATAAAAAAGGGAGGTAAGTGATGAGAAGGAAACCCCTGTACAGTCTAATTGCGATGGTCGTCTTTTTCTTTTTTATTTCTGCATCTGCATCAGGTGCCGGCTTTGCCCTTGTTGAGCAGAGCGTATCAGGTCTTGGAAACGCCTATGCAGGGGGGTCAGCCTCTGCTGAAGATGCCACAACCATTTTTTACAACCCTGCGGGCATGGCCCTGTTAAAGAAACAGGAGTTGATTGCTGGAGGTCATATCATAATGCCTTCAGCAAAATTCAGAAACGAGGGTTCTACCCATCTGCTGCAACAGGTAACCGGGATGGGGCTGGTTGGTGGAAACGGAGGAGATGCCGGTGTAACAGGATTTGTCCCCAACCTCTACTATGTCTATCCTCTTACTAAGGTGGTAATAGGCATTGGGATAAATTCCCCCTTCGGTCTTGCTACAGAGTATGATCCAGACTGGGTGGGCAGGTACCATGCCATCAAGTCTGAGGTGAGGACAGTAAACATTAATCCAGCCATAGCTTACATGGTGAACGATTATATAGCCCTGGGATGGGGCATAAACCTCCAGTACCTGAAGGCTGAATTGAGCAATGCCATAGACTTTGGCACACTGGATGCGATCGGTGCATTTTCCGCCCTTGGACTACCAGCAGGTGCCCTTGGTCTCCTGCCTCAACAGGCAGATGGATACGTTAATCTTGAGGGTGACAGTTGGGGGCTCGGTTATAACTTCGGTGTCATGGTAATGGTCAATGACAGGACACGCCTCGGTGCATCCTACCGTTCAAGGATAAAACACAATATAAGTGGTGATGCTGACTTCTCCAATGTCCCTGCAGGGCTCCAGCCCTTTCCTCTGTTTAAAGACACAGGTGCCAATGCAGATATAAGGCTTCCTGATTCATTGAGCATCGGCTTCTACCATACACTGAGCGATAGTATATCCATAATGGGTGATATCACCTGGATGGGCTGGAGTGTCCTTGATGAGTTAAGGTTCTCTTTTGATAATCCCTATCAGGAAGACGGAGTTACCACCACTGCCTGGAAGGATACCTTCCGATACTCCCTGGGACTCACCTATCGTGCCAATAAAAAGATCACAATCCGTACAGGTATCGCCTATGATGAAACACCCATCCCTGATGCAGCCCATCGGACCCCCAGGATCCCTGATGGTGACAGGCTCTGGACCGCCCTTGGTCTTGGTTATAGATTCGGAGAGGTCTTCGACTTTGATATAGCCTATGCCCATCTCTTTGTCAATGACCCAGAGATCAGAAAGACGCCCACTGGAGAGAATGTCGTAAGGGGAGGACTCAATGGGACCTACGATGCCCATGTGGACATCCTGAGTGCACAGTTGAGGGTCACCTTCTGAGATGTTGTTGCATCAGAGTTTCATAGACTCCAGCAAGCGATACCCAAAGAAACACCTGTACATAGACTGTACCACCTCCCAGAAGGTCACATACCAGAGGGCCCTCATAGGGGCCCTCTTACTGCAACAGAGGTTTAAACAACTGGACGGCGGTTTCCTGGGCATCATGCTTCCCACCTCAGCAGGTGGTGGAATCTCCATTATGGCTACGCTCATGGCCGGCAAGGTCCCGGTGATGATAAACTACTCTACCGGTGCAGAGGCAAACATAGAGTACGCAAGAGGAAAGTGTGATTTTCACTGGGTCGTCACCTCTAAGAGGTTACTTGAAAGGGTTGGCTGTCCTGAAAAGGAGGGGATGATTATCCTTGAGGATCTGATGAACTCCGTGGACAAGGCCGAAAGATTGAGGGCCGCCGTCCTTTCACTCCTTCCGGCAGGTGTCCTGAAGAGGATGTTCAGAAATGCAGGACCTGATGATAACTCGGTTATACTCTTCACCAGTGGGAGTGAGAGGGACCCGAAGGCGGTACAACTCACACACAGGAACATCCTCTCAAACATAGAGTCCTTCAGTCAGGTCTTTGAGTTCGGTCCTGAGGACAGGATGCTCGCGGTACTGCCCTACTTTCATGTCTTCGGTCTCACCGTCTGTCTCTGGGCGCCGGTATATCACGGGATGACGATCATTTCCTACGCCAACCCCCTCGAGTACCGAAGGGTGGCTGAGATCATAAGAGACGAAAGGCCGACCATCCTTGTTGGAACCCCCAGTTTCCTCTGGGGCTATCTCAGGAAGTCAGAGAATGGGGATTTCAGGAGTGTCCGTCTCGCAGTAACCGGGGCTGACAAGTGTCCAGAGCCTCTGAGACAGGAGTACCTCAAAAGACATGGGATCGTACTCTATGAGGGATATGGAACCACCGAGACCTCCCCTGTAATCTCGGTCAACACGCCCGAACACAACAAACCGGGTAGCATAGGCCGTCCGATTCCGGGTGTAGAGGTGAGGATAGAGAACTATGAAACGGGTGAGGAGTGTGGTCCCGGTGAGGTGGGCAGGATCCTGGTACGTGGACCGAATGTGATGAGGGGTTATCTGGGGGACTTGGAAGAGACCTCAATGAGGCTGAGAAAGGGATGGTATGACACAGGGGACATGGGCTACTTCGATGAGGACGGCTTTCTCTGGCACTCAGGAAGACTTAAGAGGTTTGTGAAGATAGGTGGTGAGATGGTCTCCCTGGTGAAGGTGGAGGAGGTGCTCCAGGGACTTCTGCCTGAAGGAGTGGAATGCTGTGTGGTGGACGTGCCTGATCCGATGAAGGGGTCAAGGATCGTGGCTGCTGTAACATCTCCTGTAAATGAAAAGGGACTGTTAAAGGAGATGTCGAGGCATCTGCCCAACATCGCCCTTCCGAGGAGGTTCGTGGTTGTTGAGGAACTTCCAAAGATGGGTAGCGGAAAGGTGGACTTCAGAAGGGTCGGAGAGATGGTTTCAAGGTCATCGGATTAGATCTCTCCATCAAGCAGGTACCTCACCTTGTAGGCAATCTCCTTCACATTGAATGGCTTCTCTATAATCGCCCTGAAGCGGTACCTCGTCTCATCCTGTAATAGGTGTTTCCTGTACCCTGTAATAACCGCAAAGGGGATATCCTTCCTTATCTTTCTCACCTCCTCAAAGAACTTTTCGCCATTCATGCCTGGCATCACAAGGTCTGAGATGATAAGGTCAAATCCGTGAGGCCGTGTCCTGAATAACTGGAGTGCCTCCTTGCCTGAGGAGGCTGTGGTGACCCTGTAGCCGAGGTCCTCAAGGATCACCCTCCCTGTCTCTCTTATGAGTTCTTCGTCATCAACAAGGAGTATACTCTCTGTACCCCTGGGGAGTCTCTCTGACTTCTCTTCGGTCTTCAGCAGGTCCTCCTTTTTCGCCTCTGGCAGGAAGATGTTGAATGTGGTTCCCCTGCCGAGTGTCGAACTTACCCTGATGAAGCCTCCGTGGGAATCCACCACAGAATAGACGACACTGAGCCCCAGACCCGTCCCCTTACCCTCCGGCTTGGTGGTAAAGTAGGGTTCAAAGATCTTTGGCAATACCCTTTCAGGGATTCCCACCCCGGTGTCAGATACCCTTATCAGTATATATCTGCCCTTCCGTCCCTTCTGGTCCTCTGCCTCGGTTTCTGAAACCTCTATACTGAGCCTCCCCCCTTCAGGCATCGCATCCCTCGCATTCACCGCAAGGTTCAGCAGGACCTGGGTGAATTGAGACCTGTCCACCTTCAGGTAGTGGTCGCCCTCCTGTATCTTCACGACCAGTTCAACGTCCTCTCCTATCAGCCTCCTTATCAGTTTTGTACACTCCTCTATCAGTTCCCTTACAGGATAGACCCTCATCTCAGTGGGGCTCTTCCTGCCGAACAGTAGCAACTGACTCACCATTTCCTTTGCCCTCTCTGATGCAGAAAGCACGGTGCGGAGATTCGGTTTTATTGAGTCATCCCGGGTTTTCATCAGGGCGAGTTCTGTGTGACCCATTATACCGGTAAGGATGTTGTTGAAGTCGTGGGCGATCCCTCCAGTGAGCCTGCCGATCGCCTCCATCTTCTGTGCCTGCAGGAGTTCATCCCTTAGTCTCTGTCTCTCTCTCTCGGATTCCCTTAATGGGGTGATGTCCTTCATTGAGTGTATAACATGTCGCACACCCTCTTCTGTCTTGATCGGCGAGCAGGTGTAATAAAAGACCCTTCCCCCTTCCTCCAGTTCAACAGAAGATGTCTTACCCTCTCTTAGGGCCCTCAGATGGGGACATTGCCTGTCAGGGCTGTCAGAGCCGTGGACAAGGGTGTAGCACTTCTTCCCCACCACATCCTCCTGTCCGGTGTACTCCTTGAAGGCCCTGTTTGCCATGAGCAGATTGAAGTCGCTGTCGGTTATGAAAAGGGGGTCCGAGAAACTGTCAAAGGTCTCACTCCAGTGCTCAGCCCTCCTCTGAACCTCCTCCAGCAGGAGGGCCTTTCTTATGGATATCTCTGCAAACCGTGAGAAGGCGTTGAAGAGTTCAATCTCCTGAAGGCTTGGGAGGTTCGGCCTTCTCCACAGCCCTGCAATGGCACCCAGTTTCTCACCCTCCTCAGAGAAGAGACACCTCGCATAGAATGACCTTACCCCCAGCATGGCGGCGATCTGCCTGATGGGTGCCCACCTCTCATCTCTCTCTATGTCCAAACAACTGAATACATTCTCCTCAGGGGAGTATTTGATCTGTAGGCCCTCAAGGGGTATCCTGAGGTCCCTGTAGAGAAATGGGTCAATCCCCCTTGCAGAGATGGTCCTGAGGGCGTTACTCTTCCTTTCGTAGAGAAAGATAACGGATATGTCTGGCCTCAGTATCCTCTGGATCGCCTCAGTTATCTTTGGCAGTGTCTCAGCCAGTTCATTTGACCTTGAGACTGCCTCTGCCACCTCTGCCAGCAGGCGGAGTTGTTCCCTCTGTTTCAGGACCTCTCCAAACTGCTCAACCCTCTCCACAGCACGGTTGATCGTCTTCTCGAGGAGTTCGAGAAAGGAGATGTCAGTCTTCCTGTAGTAAGCCCTCTGGGGATAGCCGAGGTTGTACAGTCCGAAGACCCTTCCCTTAATTTTGAGGGGGACACAGAGTATGCACTGTATCCCTGCCTCTTCAATCACTGGCCTGAGCCTTGAGTCTGGAAACTCGTCTAAGGACTCTGCAATAAAGGGACTGCCTGACCTCACGGCAAACCCTGATACACACTCCTCAAGGGACACTTCCCTGAGGTGTTCCTCCAGGGGGGTACCCTGTGCGGTCCCGACGAGCAGGTAGAGTCTGCCACTGTCCCTGTCGTAGATAAAGAGGTTACAGGAGTCAGCACCCATCTGCTCTGTACCGAGTTTCACCAGAAGACCCCAGAGGTGGCCCCTTTCTGATACTCCCTGGAGTGCCTCAGCAAAGGATGCAAGGACCCTCCTCTCCTCCTCCTCTATGTAACGATCAGTAACATCCTCTGCCACCTCCACCACATAGGGTATCTCTGAACCGAGATAAAAGGGCTGATAGGTAACGCTGAATACCCTCCTGCCCTTTTCAGTGAAGTGGAGGTGTAATTTTGTGCCCCTTTTCCCCTCCAAGGCCTCCCTAAGGCCACAACTTGCGGCATCAGGGTGGCCTTCTACCTCAAAGCAGGGTTTATCAATACCATGGAAGAGTCTGTGACAACTCTGCCCCAGGACCTCTGACTCAGGCAATCCAACATACTCAAGGACGCGTCTGTTGGCGAACTTGACCCTGAAGTCCCTGTCTATTACCACAATCATCTCGCCTATACTGTCGAAGAGGTTCCTGAGATAATTCTTTGACTCCTCCAGTTCCCTCTGCCTCTGCAGGACCTCCTGGGCCATCCTGTTGAAGTGTCTTGCTATGTCACCTATCTCATCCATCCCCATCCTGCTCAGGGGGGTCCAGGTCTCTGCAGTAAACCCCTCCATCCTGGCCCTCAATCTCTTGAGCCTCCTCACAATCCAGTGATTGATGTACAGACCACCAAAGACAAGAAAGATCATCACGAGACCAGCCTGCCCCAGAAGCACTGACATGAAGAAGCCCTTCTGAAGACCTTTAATTGAGGAGTCATCGATGTACAGCGTGGCATACCCGACAGGCCCCTCTCCCCTGTGGCAGGTGAGGCACTCCGGCTCCCTCACAAACTCCACCCTCACCACCCTGCCCTCCTGTGTGCCGCTGGAGAACCGGACCCTGCCTCTTGAGTCCGTTATGACTATGCCCCTCACCAGACCGGTCTCATGCATGAGGAGGACATCCCCCTTCAGGGCGTCCTGATCGTGGGCCTTCATCCTTGTCTTCACCATCTCACCAATGAGTCTGCCGATCGCTCCACCCCTTTTCTCCAGTTCCATCTCCATCTGCCTCTGGTGTATTTTATAGACGAAGAAGAAGGACGAAATAAAGACGAGTGAACTCAGGACGAACCCGAGGATGACCAGTCTGGTGGTTATACTACGCAAAAACACACCTCTCACCTCCTGATCTCAGGAGGTCTCTCACGCCTCCTTTGAGACCCTTTGCTTCTGTACATAACGGTAGTAATCGCACTTTGTGCAATCCCTCAGTTTCTGTGCAAAGGTGCCCTGCACCTTGCCTCCACACATAGTGCCTGCCACCACCCAGCAGACAGTGCCCAGCCCCTTCTGATAGGCAGGACAACTCCCGTCCCTGTCCCTGCCACACTTCTTGAACTCCCAGCAGTTCAACATCCTTTACCTCCCTTCCCTTTTTGGAGTGCTTTAAGCAGATATCATGCCAGGATGGACGAAGGAAGGTTTTTTCTTTGTTTATTAAGTGATTAATGCGAACTATATAAATAAATACTTTAAGTTTGAGAGGAGAGGATTACTGGGTATTTTTTAACCATACTGGTAAGGATTTATTCGTTCAGTTTTTCCCTCAGGGTCTTTCTGGTGATGCCCAGCAGGGAGGCAGCCTTTGATTTGTTGTTACCTGTGAGTTTCAGGACGTGTCTTATGTATCGTTTCTCCATCTCTCTGAGGGGTAGTATCTCGTCAGACTCCAGGGGGTGCTGAGGTTCAGGGAGGATCGCCATGTCAGCAGGAACCACCCACTCCCCCTTTGCGAGGACCACTGCCCGCTCCACTGTGTTCTTCAGTTCCCTCACATTCCCTGGCCATTGATAGGTCCTTAATACCTCCTCAGCCTCCTTGCTGAACCCCCTCAGAGGTTTCTTCAACTCCCTGGCAAATCTCTGCAGAAAGTGATTCGCCAGGAGCATCAGGTCTTCCTCTCTGTCTCTCAATGGTGGAACCTTCAAATGAACAACATTCAGACGGTAATAGAGGTCTTCTCTGAACCTGCCTTCTCTGAGCATATCCTTCAGGTCCCTGTTGGTGGCGGCCAATACCCTCACATCCACCCTCCTCTCCCTGGATGACCCTACCCTCCTGAATACCCCTGTATCAAGAAACCTCAGCAGTTTCGGCTGTAGTGAAAGGTCCAGGTCTCCTATCTCGTCTATGAAGAGGGTGCCACCGTCTGCCCTCTCAACGAGCCCCTGTCTGTCCTCTGTGGCCCCTGTGTAGGCACCCCTCACACAGCCGAAGAGTTCTGATTCCATCAGGGAAGAGGGGATGGAGGTGCAGTCAAGCACAACGAAGGGGCCGTTTCTCCTCCGGCTCAACCTGTGTATCACCCTTGCTATGAGTTCCTTGCCCGTGCCAGTGGGTCCTGTAATCAGGACAGTTGTATCGTAGGGGGCCACCTCCTGGATGGTCTTCTTTAACCGCCTCATAGGTTCACTCTCCCCTATAATCTCGTCAGGCCCTTTCTCTTCTGCCTCGGTCCTCTTTCTCAGGACCACAAGGTCCTGGTAGTTCTGTAACAGCCTCTTCAGATAGGCCACATTGAAGGGCTTGGTGATGTACTCAGAGGCACCCTCCTTCACCGCCCTCACCACCACATCCGTCTCATATACAGAGGTGACCATGATGAACACAGTCTCAGGACAGAGGGTCCTCAGTCTCGCCAGGAGTTCCACACCGTCACCGTCAGGCAGTTTTATGTCAATGAGGGCGATGTCTATTCTGTAGGTCTCTGCCAGTGAGAGTGCATCCTCTTGAGTGGTAGCAACTACTGCCTTTGAGCCCAAGGACTCTACCACTTCCTTCAGCAGACTGGAAACCTCCCACTCGTCTTCTACGACCAGGTATCTCAGCAACGGTAATGAGCCTCCCCTGGGTGGACCTCCTTGATTATGGTGAGGTCAAAGACCTCTTCGGCCTCAGGAATCCTCTCTATGTACCCCAGTTGAAGGAGTCTCTGGGCCATCGTCATGGTACATCTCATGTACTCCTCAGTAATGGCAGCACAGTAGTGTGGGGATATGCTCAGGGTCCTGTAAACAAAATCCCTCTCCACAAGCCCAACGAACCTGGCAATCCTGTCTGCCGCCTCCTCTGTCCTTGTCCTCAGAAACTCTGAGGCGGCCTCGTGGACAAGGAGGAAGGACCTCAGTATCTGTCTCTCCCTCAGAAGTCCCTCCCTCACCAGTATCCCGTAACTGGGGTTATTGGGCCAGAATGTGTCAGGTGGACATACCACCCTTCCACCCCCGTAGACCTCCACACCTGCCGCGAGTGCCGGGGTTCCACAGACGGCATCCACCTCGCCCCTCACAAATGCCTCGAGCACCATGTCTGCCCAGGGCAGATTAACCACCTCCGTGTCGAGCGAGAACCTGTCAATCAGGTCCCTTATGATAAGGTCGTGAATAGAGCCCCTGCCAGGGACCCCTACCCTTCTGAACTGGCCGAGGACCTCCCTGAGAGTTCCTCCCTCATCTATCCCCCTTGCTTCCCTGGTAGAAGCAACCACAGTACCCTCAATGTGACCGCCTGCTATACACCTTATCTTCACCCCCTGGGATATCCCTATTACTGCAGGCGGTAACCCGATGTATGCAAGGTCAATCTCTCCGGTCTTGAAGGCATCCACTATTGCGGGTCCGGTGCCGTACAGAGTCCACTCAACCTGAAAGGGGATGGAACCTGATAGAGTCCGGTCTGCCATTATGAGGATACTGGTATGGTACATTGTAGACAGGTGTCCTATTCTGAGGACCATGGAGATATTATGACCCATAACCATGAGGGTTTTCAAATTTCAAGCATCAACTCAATCACACCTCGTAGGTGTGATTCTTCGGGGTGACCGCCACGGCCCTTCCTGTAGGTTATGCAGTTGTAGTAAAATAGTTTCTCAATAAGAGACAAGGGAGGTCAGATGCGGCTTTCAAGGGCCTTTGTCCCGACCTTGAGACAGGTCCCTGCTGATGCAGAGGCGGTAAGCCACAAACTCCTTGTGAGGGCGGGCTTCATCAGGCAACTCGCCTCTGGACTGTATCTGTTTCTGCCTCTGGGCTGGAGGGTGATGGAAAAGATTCACGCCATCATCCGTCAGGAGATGCAGAGGATAGGCGCACAGGAGATGTTCCTCACGGTGTTACATCCCGCAGACCTGTGGCAGAAGACGGGCAGATGGTACGAGATCGGGGATGAGATGTTCAGGTTAAAGGACAGAACTGGGAGGCAGATGTGCCTCGGGATGACCCATGAGGAGGTAATGGCCTGGCTCGCCTCAAGGGAGATAAAGTCCTACAGGGACCTTCCCCAGATATGGTACCAGATTCAGACGAAACTCCGGGATGAGGCCAGGCCCAAAAGCGGGATTATGAGGACCCGGGAGTTCATAATGAAGGACTCCTACAGTTTTGATATGGACGAAGAGGGGCTGGAGAGGTCCTATCAGTTGCACATAGAGGCATACAACAGGATATTCACCCGTTGCGGATTGAGGTACTATCAGGTGGAGTCTGACCCGGGTATGATGGGCGGGGCCACTGCCCATGAGTTCATGGCTCCGAGTCCTGCAGGAGAAGACGATGTGGCCATCTGTGATGGCTGCGGCTACAAGGCGAATGTGGAACTCGCAAAGAGCATCCCCGAAGGACTCCAGCCCCAGCAGTGGGAGTTTGAGGAGGTCCACACGCCTGACAGAAGGACGGTTCAGGAGGTCTCAGAGTTCCTCGGGATCGAACCGAAGTACTTCATTAAGAGCCTTCTTTACTTTACAGATTCAAGGCCGATACTGGTCCTCATCAGGGGCGATCAGGACCTGCAGGAGAGGAAACTCCAGAGGGCAGTGGGTGGCCCTGTCAGGGCCGCAAGCAGACAGGAGGTTGAGCAGACCCTCGGTGTAGAGGCAGGATTCATTGGACCTCACGAACAGCAGATCGAGTTGATTGCTGACGAGAGTCTGAAGGAAGGTGTGTTTGTGAGTGGTGCAAACAGACCCCACTACCATGTGAAGGGGCTGAGGCCAGGGGTACATTTCAACCCCAGGTGGGCAGACCTGCATGTCGCCAAAGAGGGAGACAGGTGCATCCATTGTGGATCACCACTGAGGATCGAGAGGGTTATAGAGATAGGGAATATCTTCAAACTTGGCACAAAGTACTCAGAGCCACTAAAGGCTACATTCCTTGATGAACAGGGCAGGGAGAGACTGATCATCATGGGCAGTTATGGTATAGGACCTGCAAGGGTTATGGCCGCAGCAGTTGAGCAGTGCCACGATGAAAACGGCATAATATGGCCTATAAGCATAGCCCCCTATGAGGTGATGGTACTCCCCCTTAACATGAACCACCCTGAGACGGTAGAGACCTCAGAGAGCCTGTACAACAGACTCCTATCCGAAGGATTCGAAACCATTATTGACGACAGACCGGAAAGGGCAGGGGTAAAGTTCAAGGATGCAGACCTGATCGGAATCCCCCTTCAGGTGGTGGTGGGAGAGAAGGCCCTTCAAGAGGGTCATGTGGAGATAAAGGTGAGAAAGACCGGTGAGAGATTCAGGGTCTCACCTGAGAAGGTGCCTGAGAGATTGAGAGAACTGAGGGACAACCTCATGCCCCCAATCAAGAATTAGTCCTCTCTTTGAGATACTGTCGGATTCGGTTGAATATCTCAATATAGGGCTGTGAGGAGAAATCGGGATAGGTGAACTGGTGTGCCCTGAAGGAGCCCCCTCTGTAATAGAGTGTAACCTCACCATATATCCCTCTGCCGAGATAGAGCCTGTGGGCATGGTTCTTGGTGGTCGCCAGGACAACCTTTGAAAGGGTGACATAACCCGGGTCTATGTTGACTGTCCTTCTGCCACCCTCTGACAGGGACTCTTCTATCTGGTTGGTCAGGAGTTTTATATCAACAATCTCTGAGGGATCGATAATCCTGTCATAAAGGGCAAACCTCCGGTAGATAGGCCATCCCAGTTCTTCCCTGTAGTACTGGCTGTGCTGCCAGAGGATTGGCTGTGTTACAAACAGGGGTCCTGAGAAGTGTTCCTGCAGTATTCCTAATGCCTTATGCAGGCAGGACTCCTCACCATACAGGAATCCCGAAAATAGTATCGCAGATTCAGGCGGTTTTGGTCTTCCCATTTCAGAGGGGGTAGTCTCTCCAGTTGGCTGGGCCTATCACCTTCTTCTTCAACACACCCTCAGGGTCGATGATGTAGGTCTCAGGCACCCCTGTTACTCCAAAGGCCTGTGCGGTCTTACCCCCTGGATCTACAAATATGGGTATGTCGTATCCCTCCCTTTGAAGATAACTCCTGGAATCAGCAGGGTCTTCATTATACACCACCGCAAGGAAAACAAAATTAGGATCAGATCGCTTCCTCTTGTATATCTCTACAATCTCGGGCATCTCCTGCCTGCACTCCCTACACCAAGAGGCCCAGAAGTGGAGAAACACCGTCTTGCCTTTCAGGTTCTCCTTTGTGTACCTCCTGCCGTCTTTGTCAAGCACTACAAAGTCTGGCACCTCAAGGCCAACTGCCACTGAATGGGGTTTGGGGAGTTTCCCCTTCTGACTGATGATGACAAGTAATAGGCCTATCAGAAGCAGCCCCAGAAGTACAGGTCCTTTATATCTCTGCATAGAGACCTCCGGTTCAAAACACAAAAAGACCTGAACCAACACGATACTGGTTCAGGTCCCTTTTACCTTGTGAACAGACTCAATTCACCCCTGAGGTTATCACTTCGTCTTCTTCAGGAGTGGCGACCTTGAACACGAGTCTACCATCTTCCATCACGGCAATCACCTTGTTTGCACCCACAAATGTGCCCTTCAATATCTCTTCAGAGAGAGGGTCTTCTATCTCTTTCTGGATCGCCCTTCTCATCTGCCTCGCACCATAAACAGGCTGATAGTACTTTTCTACAAGCCACTCCTTCACATCCTCAGAGACATCCACAATCAACTCATGTTCAATCAACTGTCTGTTGGTCTCGTCCAGCAAGAGATCAATTATGG
>WGER01000046.1 GCA_015492645.1 Nitrospirota bacterium | reverse complement strand
TTATGCGACTATTTTAATAAAATGGAAGATGTTCTTCATAAAAGATTCAAAGAGTATCTCTTAAAAGAGGTTGGAATTAGGAGTCAAAAACCCTGCCTTACTATCTGAAGTGGGTTCTTGAGTGTTACGGATACCTGAAGAAGTCCCTGCACGAGAAGATCCACAATAAAGAAAAGGACATCTTCTTAAATGTCACATTATTTGTTTTTAAGTTTGCCATCTCTTCTCCAGGGATGATTCTCGGAAGACCCACAATTTCTCTTCTTCCTCTTATCAACAAAGTATCGCCTCTGGTTTAAGATTCCTGTATTCTCTCCTACAGGATGGCCTTCCTCTGTTATTTCCACCTAACGATATCTTTTTGCCCCTCAGAAGGATCCTTCAGGGTTATCCTCCCCTCCTTGAAATTCGTCACTTGAAAATCCCTTATCGTGCCGGGTATTATTAAGCATTATTACAAAGAGGAGGATAGTTATGCCAAAAAAGAGGATTGGCAAGGTGAACAGGACCACCACAGAGACTGACATCAGTATTGTATTCGAGCCTGACAGACCTGGACAGATAGAGGTTGATACCACCCTGCCCTTTCTGAACCATATGCTCAACCTGATGGCCTTCCATGGGGGGTTCAGCCTCCAGGTTACGGCAAGGGGTGACATTGAGGTGGACTACCACCACCTCATTGAGGACATCGGTATATGCCTGGGGCAGGCGATAAAGGGGGCCGCGGCAGACGGTACGGGTATCAGGAGGTACGGTTCTGCAAAGATCCCGATGGATGAGGCCCTTGCCGAGGTAGTCATAGATGTGAGTGGTAGACCCTACCTCGTCTACCGGATCAGACACAGGGGGGACAGGCTCAGGGACCTCCCTGTGAGCCTTTTTGAGGACTTCTTCAGGGCACTCAGCAACCACGCGATGCTCACACTCCATATCCTCGTGCACTACGGCAGGGACCTGCACCATATATACGAGGCGGTCTTCAAGGCATTTGGTATCGCCCTCAGTCAGGCCTTAGAGGTGGTCTCCACACAGAGGCCATCAACAAAGGGCACCCTCTGACCCCCTTCAAAAGAGATGGTGATTTTAAGGGTTGAAGCCTTGGAGAAGGAGTTTGCCCGGACCAGGGCATTAAAAGGGGTCTCTTTCAGCCTGAGGGAGGGAGAGATACTCGGTGTTCTCGGACCAAACGGTGCTGGCAAGACCACCCTCATCCACTGTATCCTTGGCCTGGTAGAACCCACTAAGGGCAGGGTGGAGGTCTTTGGCCTCCAGATGGACAGACACCGGTCAGAGATACTGTCAAGGGTGAATTTTGCTTCAAGTTACGTCTCTCTACCCTACTCACTCACTGTTGAGGAGAATCTGGTCGTTTATGCCTATCTGTACGGGATATCCAACCCAAGGCAACGGATAAGAGAGGTCCTTGAACTCTTTGAAATATGGCATCTCAGGGGGAAGACCACCAGGGGGCTTTCCACCGGGCAGATGACCCGGCTCTGTCTCGCAAAGGCGATGCTCAACAGACCAAAACTGCTCATGCTGGATGAACCTACAGCAGGACTGGACCCTGAGATTGCGGCAAAGACAAGGACCCTCCTGATGAGACTCAAAGAATGTGAAGGGCTCTCTGTCCTTTACACCTCTCACAACCTGAGAGAGATGGAGAAGGTAGCAGACAGGGTCATCTTTCTCCATGAGGGTAGAATCATAGCAGAGGGACCCTCCAGCCAGTTGTTGAGCAGCCATGGCGTGGGAAGCCTTGAGGAACTGTTCTTCAAGGTGTTGAAGGGATGAGCCTTAGGAGGGTATGGGCTGTCTTCCTGAGACAGGCATATCTGTACAGAAGGAGTTTCCCGAGGGCACTGGAGGTCTTCTACTGGCCCACACTTGACATCCTCCTCTGGGGCTTTGTCAGCATCTATCTGCAGAAGTCCTCTGCAGGGCTGCCCAGATTTGTGGCCTTCTTCCTTGGAGCCCTTATCCTCTGGGACATCCTTTTCAGGGCCCAGCAGGGTATCACCGTCTCCTTCCTGGAGGATATGTGGGCAAGAAACCTCATAAACCTCTTTGTCTCTCCCATGAGGGTCTCGGAGTATCTGGCAGGTCTGGTACTGGTGAGCATCCTGAAGGTGGTGATATCTTTTGTTGTGATGTCCACCCTTGCCGGTCTGTTCTACTCCTTCAGTATCTTCAAACTCGGACTCCTTCTGCTACCCATGGTATTGAACCTGGTTGCGATGGGCTGGGCCATAGGCATAGTCACGATGGCCCTTATACTCAGGTTCGGTCAGGAGGCAGAGGTCCTTGCCTGGGCAGTCGCCTTTCTCTTCATGCCAATATCTGCTGTCTTCTATCCTGTGGATGTCCTTCCTCCCCTGTTGAGAGGTGTTGCCTTTTTTGTGCCATCATCCCATACCTTTGAGGCGATGAGGGGAGCGATCAACGGGGATATTAGGGTGGTTGAACTGGCAACCGCAACGGTTGAAAATGCTGTTTATATTGTACTTTCACTCATCTTCTTCCGTCTCATCTACAGGAATGCCCTCAAAAGGGGCGTATTGCCGAAGATCGGAGAGTAGTCTCTCGAGCGTCTCCTTGTTGAGTGTCCCGTCCTCCTGATATCCCCTCACCTTATAGTATCTCCTGAGGGCATCATCAAATCCGTCTCTGGGCAGGGGAGGGACCCTCATACGCTCGTTAGAGTATCCCTCCAGTTGAAAGAACCTCTCAGGCAGGGTGTCGTCCTTTCTCCTGAAGTTGTTCTTCTGGTTGAGATACCTCTCAAGGAGCCAGATCCTCTCACCCACCCTCAGCAACCCCTGCACATCGATATCCATACCAGTAACACCCCTCAGTGCCTTTGCATACTCCTCAATGGTGGCCCCGAAGAAGGCGAATTTACAGGCGGTGAGCGAGTCAATCACGGCGTTGTTGTCCTCAGAGATCTTCACCATCCTCGCCTTCCCCTCAAAGGTGAACCTGTCCACATAAACCGGCTTTCTCAGTATCTCGTAACTGATCGGATAGGCCCTCAGGTGACAGGCCCCCCTGTTTGAGGTGGCATAGGCAAGGGCCATACCGTAAGCCCCACGGGGGTCATAGGCAGGCAGTTCAAGGGCCTTCACGGTCATACTGATCTCTGGCATCCCTACAGAGAGGGCAAACCTGTAAGAGCCCTCTGCAAGGGCATCCCCGATACCCTCCCTTTCACCGATCATCCTGACCATCCTGGGTATCTCCTCTGGTGAAAGCCTCCTGCCCCGGTACTCTGCATAGGCCGCCAGTGTTACTGCTGTGGTGATGGTGTCAAGGCCATACTCATTACAGAGGCGATTGGCCCTCATGATGCTTTCAAGGTCATCATTCAGGATGAGGGCACCAAAGTGTGAGACCGTCTCATATTCAGGGATCATCTCACCCCTCTGTCCCTTCTTCTTACAGAGTATAGGACAATGCCCGCAACCGGTCTTCTTTGTCCTGTACTTCTGGGAGAGCCTATAACCAGAGTACGCCTGTGCACCTGTGAAGTAACTCCTCTTGAAGTTGTCAGTGGGCTCAAGTCTCCTGGCATGGATGAGGTCAACAAGGGCAGGGGTGCCGTAGTTGCTCAACCCGAACTCACCAAACACAGCAGGAGATGCCCTCAGTAGCCTCATTATCTCCTGCCTCGCCTCCTCCAGGAGTTTTGGCTCATACACCCTCACAGGTATATCCCCCCTTACCCTGATCGCCTTTAACCTCTTATACCCCATTACTGAGCCGAGGCCACCACGGCCTGCTGCATAGTGTCCATCCACTATCAGAGAGGCGTACCTCACTCCCCTCTCGCCGGCCCTGCCGATCAGTGCAACCGACCCTTCACTGCCCAGTCTTCCCAGGGCATCTCCTGTATTGAGCCCTGCCAGGCCCTCGGCGTCCCTCAGGGCCACCTCTTCAGGGGCTATATCCAGCAGGACCCACCTCTTTGACCTTCCCATGACAACCACCATATCAAACCCCGCCCTCTTAAGATTCAGAAAAAACCTTCCTCCTACAGAGCAATCGAAGATGGTCCCAGTAAGGGGAGACCTCGATACCACAGCACCCCTTCCTGAGGTGGGCACACCGGTCCCAACAAGTGGACCTGAGGCAAATACCAGGGGCATATCCTCTGAAAGTGGTTCATAGGTGATATAGTCCTTTAACATCACAACCCCGAATCCCCTCCCTCCGATGTATCCCAGTCTAAGGTCTGAGGGGGTGGGGAACACCCTCGTCTCCCCCTGGCTGAGGTCTACAAAGAGGCTTCTGCCTGTATATCCATAATCCATGACTTAAGGATTTATTATAATACAGGACAGGAAGAAAGCGTGCCGAAGAGAAGGTTTAAAAGATCTGATAAGAAGAGGGATACCCGGAGGACAGACAGGGAGGGTGATCCCTGCGGGAACTTCAATTGCAGGCTCAGGAGGGCCGGTTGCAGGGGGTTTGAGGGGTGTCCGGGGTATGTGAAAAAGAAGTAGGCAGATCCAGATGATGGAGGACCTCACCCGGTATCAGGTCCCTCGCCTCCCTCTTCAGGATGGAATTTTCCCCTTCCCCTGTGAGGACCCTCTGGTCAATCACGAACCTTAAAAGTGAAAGGAGTTCTTCCAACTGCTCCAGCCTCCTCGGACCCGGTATTATGGCATTCACACCCTCTGTTGAACATATCCACAGAAGCACTGCCCGGATGGGTGAGAAACTGTGCTTCTCGCACAACTGGTGCAGTCTGTCAACCCACCTCAGGACCTCAGGATTACGGAAGTAGGGGTTTCTCCTCCTTATATCTCTTCTGGTGAGTGACCTCTGTCCTCTGCACAGAAGGCCCTGCTCAAGGGGTGAGATGATACAGTTGATACAGTGCGTCTCACCTGCCCTGAGAGTGCCGTAGTCCCTGTGGATCGGGTTGAAATGTACCTGGTGGGGGATGTCCCGCTCTCTATTGAGACACTCTATCACCCGCCGTGCAGACAGGTTACAGACACCCCAGAACCTGGTAAGGCCTTCCTTCTGGAGGGCCTTCAGTGCATCGATGCTCTCTCGGATAGGCACCTCTGGATCAGGCCAGTGTAGGAGATAAAGATCAACGTACTCCGTCTTAAGCCTCCTGAGAGAGGAGAGGAGTTGTTCCCTCAGTCCCTGAGGGCTACCGTCATGTCTTACCCTCCTGCCTTCCCATCGGAGTCCTCCCTTCGTTGACAGGAAGACCCTCTGTCTGAGGCCCTTTATGGCCTTGGAGAGGAGTTCTTCAGAACGGCCATGGGCGTAAAGACCCGCTGTATCAAAGTGGGTTATCCCCTCTGCTATTGCCCTTTTCAGTATCTGTAAGGACTCCCTCAGGTCATGAGGACCAAACCCCTCTCCTCCCATGCTCCAGGTGCCTATCCAGAGCCATGGGAAGGGACTCTTTCCTTCTACAGGATAAAGGAGTTTCTCAGGAGGCATCCTTTATCTTCTCTGCCCACCTTCTCGCCTTCTGTAACACCTCCTCCTCATCTATGGTAAGGGGTTCACCCTCATTTATAAGGAGCCTCCCCCTCACCATTACTGCCTCAATGTCAGACCCCCTTGCTGCATACACTATATGGGAGTAAATATTGTAAATTGGGCTCAGATGGGGGGTCCTCAGATCAATCACTATCAGGTCTGCCTCCTTGCCGGTTTCAAGGGACCCTATCCTGTCAGCCAGCCCAAGGGCCTCTGCGCCCCAGAGGGTCGCCATCCTGAGCACCGTCTCAGCGTCCAGCACCGTTGGATCCCGGGAGATCGCCTTGTGGACCTTGGCTGCCGTTGACATCTCGCTCAGTATATCAAGGTCATTGTTGCTTGCAGCGCTGTCTGTACCAAAGGTGACCCTTACCCCGGCCCTCAGCATCTCTGGCACAGGGGCTATCCCTGATGCGAGTTTCAGGTTGCTCTCTATGCAGTGAGAGACCTTTACACCCCTTTTGGCAAGTATCTCGATCTCCTCCTCACTCACCCATACGCAGTGTGCAGCCACAACCCGCTGATTCAGCACCCCATGAGAATCCAGATGTTCAACCGGTCTCTTTCCATACCTCTTCATCACCTCCTCCACCTCCCACTCTGTCTCAGACAGGTGGGTGTGCACAGGCAGGTCGTATCTCTCTGCGAGTTCCACTGCCCTCTTGTAAGTCTCCGGAGAGCAGGTATAGGGCGCATGGGGTGCCACTGATGGGACAACCAGTGTGTCTCGATGCCATCTCTGGATGAACCCCTCCGCCTTACTGAAGTACTCATCAGTGGTCTTTGCCTCAGAAGTGGGGAAGTCCAGTATCCCGGCCCCGAGAACACCCCTCATTCCCACCCTGTTAAGCACCTCTGCAGAGGCGTCCTCAAAGAAGTACATGTCATTGTAAAGGGTGATACCAGCCTTGAGCATCTCCAGGCAGGCGAGTTCTGTTGCATCCCTGATGAACTCTGGTCCGAGCCATCGGGCCTCCTGGGGCCAGATATGCTTCTGGAGCCATTCATTCAGGGGTAGGTCATCAGCAAGGCCCCGAAAGTAGACCATCGGGGCATGGGTATGGGTGTTCACAAATGAAGGCAGGACCGCCCGCCCCGGTCCTCCGATCTCTGTCCTGCCCCTGTAGGTCCTCTTCAGATCCTCCTCTTTACCAACCTCTATTATCCGTCCACCATCGACCGCAAGGGCACCCCTTTCAATCACGCCTGAAGGTCCCATCGTAACAAGATACTCTCCCTTCACAATGTATTCCACCTCTTTCATACCGTCCTCCTGTCTCTGTCTCCCTGATGCTATTTTATGAACAGTGCCACGGAATGGTCAAATATATCTGCCATACCTGAGTGAGGCCTTGGGAAGGGAGTACCTCACCTCAGGATTCAGATATGCATAGGACTTCTGCCAGTAGGGTAGCAGCAGAAGAGAGGCATCCTCAACCCTGACAGAGATCTCCTCAAATGCGAGCACCACATCCTTCCGAGGTTTGCCCAGTTCTGCAAGGAGGACCTTTATCGCCTCTGCTGCCTCCGAGACAGGCAGGTTCACAGGGTAAAGGGATGCCGATTTCGGGAATAGGCCCGACTCCCCTTCACTCAGGCGTGAGATTGTGGCAGCCCTTGATAGCCCGAGAAAGTGGTTCGGGTTCACCTTAAAGGCCGGCAGAATAAAGTGAAGTGGTCTTTCCTCGTCCTCCCTTCTCGGCACCTGAGGCAGGTTGGCAAACCTTATCAGGTCTGCATAACTTCTGAGTGGGAATGGTCTCACCGAGGCCCTGATCCGCCAGAAGGGCACATACAGGTGAGGGGCATCGGCAGGTATCAGGAGAAAGTCCATCCTTCTGGGTGTGGGATGTGTGGTATCCCAGAGGCTCTCACAGTTTTTACAGATCGCAACAAGGCTGTCCCTGTCCATCTCCATATCCCATCCGCAGTTGGGACAGAGGGTCGGAAGGAAATCCACCCTGTAGTGTCTGTCTCTGTTGAGGACTCCATCTGTCGGCACCTCAAGGTGGGAGAGCCTCTTGCCGGTCAGGGCGTCGTAGATAAATGAGCCCCTGATGTAGGCAGGAAGGCAGATCATGCTGATCGTCTCCCCTACTATCACCCTGTAGGAGTGTCTGCCCTGTCCCTGGCTGATCCTGTCCACCCTCTGGAGCCTCCCCTCCAAGGTCTTTCTCGCACCTTCCAGGTCTATTGAGCCCCTTAGAACATTCTCTGCCCCTGTTGGCATGATCCTGAGTGCTACAGCCTGTGGTCTCACACCCAGCGTCATGGGTACACCCCTCATCTGCAGGGCCAGAAGTGTGGAGTCAACCACTCCTGTCCTCGTTCTGTCCATCCCTACACTGAAGGCCATCCCCCTGAACCTCCAGTAGGGCAGATAGACCACCTCCGCCTTTGAGTCATCCAGCGGGATCTGATATCTCGGATAGGGGTTGCTGTTTATTATCAGTTTCACCCTGCAGTACTCACAGTGGAGGAGTCTGTCAGTCTCCTGGAGGTTCACAGGTGCCCCGCACTGGGGGCAGGAGTGTTCTATCACTATGGACTTAGAGCCTCTTACCACAGTGGTTACAGAACTTCGCCTCTGGCAGGTTCAGTCCACCACAATGGGGACACCTCTTCTCCTTTTCTGCCTTTTCCACTGCTGCACCACACCGGCTGCAGAACCTGGCATGGGGAGGAAGGTTCTTACCGCACTGGGGACATTGCTGAAAGACCACCAGTTGGTGGCCACAGTGAGGGCAGAACCTCGCATCCTGAGGTACGGGGTTATGGCATTCAGGGCATCTTGGCCCATCCCTGTCACCCTTAAACATCTCTGCAAACATGGCCGGCATCATAAATCCCAGTCCCATCCCCATACCGGCACCTGCCTGTGTGGGGTTTTCAGCCGCCTTCTCCATCGCCATGGCGGCCTTCAACTTCATCAACCTCTGCAGGTCATCCAGTGCACCCAGCCTGCTCCTGTCGTCTATCGCCTTCTGGACCTCAGGAGGTGGTGTTATTGCGTTTATGTACAGATTAACGAGGCCTATACCGAGGTGACCCATATCCTCCTGTAGCGTCTCTTTCAGGCCCTCTGCTATCTCATCGTATCTGCCAGGCAGGTTAAGGATGGTATCCAAGTTTTCACCCAGATAGTCATTGAACCTGGAGACAACCACCCTGCTCAGATACTCCTCTATCTCTCCAGTGGTATAAATACCCTGTGTACCCACTATCCTGTTAACAAAGAGGACCGGCTGGGTCACCCTTATATCCATTATCCCGAAGGCCCTGAGCCTGACCAGTCCGAGTTCAGAGTCCCTGAATGCCACAGGGTCCCTTGTGCCCCACTTGAGGTTGGTAAAGAGTTTCATGTTTACGAAGTAGACCTCTGCCCTCAGGGGACTCGTCATCCCCCATGGTATGGCGAGTACCTTCGTCAGGACAGGTATGTTGGCGGTGGTGAGGGTGTGTCTGCCCGGACCTATGGCATCATAGGCCCTGCCGTTGTAGAAGAAGACAGCGGCCTGAGAGTCCCTCACTATCAACTGCGCCCCATACTTGATCTCCCCAGAGCCCTCCTCAGGTATCCTGTGGACGATCTCCTTGCCGGTGGGGTCAAACCACTCAATGACCTCCAGAAAGATAATGTTGTCCTTCCCCATGTTTCCTCCTTTCTAAATCTCCACCCTTATCCCCTTCAGTCTTGCCACATGGGCCACATCCTTGTCACCCCTGCCTGAGAGGTTCACCACCACGATCGCATCCTTTGGCATCCTTGGTGCCAACTTTATCGCCTCTGCAAGGGCATGGGCACTCTCAAGTGCAGGGGTGATCCCCTCGGTCCTGGAGAGGAGTTCAAAGGCCCGAAGGGCCTCCCGGTCAGTGGCATAGGTGTATCTGACCCGTCCAGTGTCATGGAGGAATGCATGTTCAGGCCCTACTGATGCATAATCAAGGCCTGCAGAGACAGAGTGCGTCCCCAGGACATTGCCATCCTCGTCCTGCAGGAGATAACTCTTACAGCCCTGGAACACCCCAACAGAGCCACCTGCAAATCTTGCGGCATGTTTACCCCTCCTGATACCCCTGCCACCTGCCTCCACCCCTACCATCTTCACCTCAGGGTGTTTCATAAAGGCGTGGAAGAGTCCTATAGCGTTACTGCCACCTCCGACACAGGCAATAAGGATATCGGGGAGTCTCCCTTCCCTCTGCAGTATCTGTCTCTTTGTCTCCTTCCCAATGACTGACTGGAACTCCCTCACCATGGTGGGATAGGGGTGAGGGCCGAAGACAGTACCCAGCACATAGTGGGTTGTCCTGACATTGGTGGTCCAGTCCCTGAGGGCCTCATTGATCGCATCCTTCAGTGTCCTTGAGCCAGCAGATACCTCTGTCACTTTTGCACCAAGCAGTTGCATCCTGAAGACATTAAGTGCCTGCCTTTTCATATCCTCAGAGCCCATGTATATCTCACACCTGAGGCCGACAAAGGCGGCCCCTGTGGCAGTGGCCACACCATGCTGCCCTGCCCCTGTCTCTGCTATAAGCCTCTTCTTGCCCATCCTCTTGGCAAGGAGGGCCTGTCCCAAGGCGTTGTTGATCTTGTGTGCACCGGTATGGGTAAGGTCTTCCCTCTTCAGATAGATCTTCGCTCCACCGAGATGCCTTGTCAGGTTTCTGGCAAAATAGAGTGGGGTTGGTCTTCCCACATACTCCCTCAGGAGGGACTCAAACTCTCTCATGAACCCCCTGTCCCTGATCGCCTCATAGAAGGCTGTCTCCAGTTCCTCAAGGGCGGGTATCAGGGTCTCCGGGACAAACCTCCCGCCGTACTCACCAAAGTATCCCTTCTTGTTTCGCATGGCAACACCCAGAATACCCTGTATTTTAACACAATCCCTTCTTAAACTTCAGTGGAGAGGGCAATGCCCCATCCATCAAGGGCTCTCCGCCTATTAGTTCTACGAGACGCTTCAACTTACACCCTTGTTTCTTATTACAAACTAATTCCGCACTTTCTGGGGTTGATATTGCAGATCCATGGCCATGGTCATTGGTGATGGGAAGGACATAGGAGATAATTTTTCAGGCAATCTCCGCCGTCTTTTAATCGTAGTTTCTGACGGCAAATGTGGTTTTATCAATCATTTGCTTAAACAAAATAGAATTATTAAAATAGTAACACATTACGAAAATTAGGATAAGTTTAAAAAGGAGAGGGAATGTGGCAATCAAGTCATCAAATGGTGCAAATTTAGGCTTTGAGAACAAACTCTGGCAGATGGCCGACAAACTCCGCGGCCATATGGACGCGGCAGAATACAAGCATGTCGTCCTTGGCCTCATCTTTCTCAAATACATCTCTGATGCCTTTCAGGAAAAATATGAAGAACTCAAGGCAAAAGAGGAGACAGAATTTGCTGACCCTGAGGACCGAGATGAGTATATCGCTGCCAATATCTTCTGGGTGCCACCTGAGGCCCGCTGGGAGCACATTCAGGCCCAGGCCCCACAGCCCACCATTGGCAGGGTAATTGATGAGGCCATGGCTGCCATAGAGCGTGAAAACCCTTCTCTCAAAGGCGTGTTGCCCAAGGATTACTCCCGTCCCACGCTGGACAAAACCCGCCTCGGCGAATTGGTCAAACTGATAGGTGACATCAACCTGAAAGCCAGGGAGTACGGTGTAAAGGACCCACTTGGCCGTGTATATGAATACTTCCTTGGCCGATTTGCTGCAGCCGAAGGCAAAGGCGGTGGAGAGTTCTATACCCCCCAGTGTGTGGTTCAACTCTTGGTGGAGATGATAGAGCCTTACAGGGGGCGCGTTTATGACCCCTGCTGTGGTTCTGGCGGTATGTTTGTTCAGTCTGAGCGGTTTGTAGAAGCCCACGGTGGCAAACTTGGTGACATTGCCATCTATGGACAGGAGTCAAACCCCACCACATGGCGTCTTGCAAAGATGAATCTTGCCATACGCCGTATTGAGGCAGACCTCGGCCCTCACCCTGATGACACATTCCATAATGATCTTCATAGAGACCTCAAGGCAGACTTTATACTGGCAAATCCTCCTTTTAATATGAGCGACTGGGGTGGAGAGCGTCTCAGAGATGACCCCAGGTGGAAGTATGGGGTGCCACCAGAAAACAATGCAAACTATGCATGGATCCAGCACTTCATATACCATCTTGCACCTAATGGCATTGCTGGTTTTGTAATGGCAAACGGCTCACTTTCTACTTCAACGAAGGCTGAGTATACCATTCGTAAAGGCATTATTGAAGACGACCTCGTGGACTGCATAGTGGCTCTGCCAGGGCAACTCTTCTACACAACCCAGATACCTGTCTGCCTCTGGTTTATCACCCGCAACAAAAAGAGCGACCCAAAACGTGGCTACCGCGACCGTACCGGAGAGACCCTCTTCATTGATGCCCGCCGTATGGGCCACCTTGTGGACCGTGTCCATAGAGAACTCAGCCAGGAAGAAATCCGCCTGATTGCGGATGTCTATCATGCATGGAAGAAGGGCGATGGTTACAAAGACAAACCGGGCTGGTGGAAATCTGCCACAATAGATGATATCCGTCAACACGATTATGTCCTCACCCCGGGGCGATATGTGGGAACAGAGGAAAAGGAAGACGACGGTGTGCCTTTTGAGGTGAAGATGAGAGAGTTGACAGCACAATTGAAGGAGCAGTTTGAAGAAAGCCGGAGGCTTGAAGATATAATAAAAAAGAACTTAGAGACACTCGGGGTGTGGTTTGATTGACCCTGTACGATGACATGATAGAATATAAAAAGCATATAGTTAGAGGTGCACAATGATTAACAAAGAGGAGATAATAAATAAACTCAGGCAGAACATGCTACATCTAAAAAAAAGAAATACAACGTAGAAAAGAAAAGTTAGAAATTTTTGGCGAATATGGAAAGTATCAAACAAAAAAGGATGCGGGCTGTAGTAAAGCCTGAATTACTAAAGTGGGCAAGACAACGAGCAGGTCTTTCTGTAGAATCTTTACTAAAAGACTTCCCGGGTTATATAGGATGGGAGAAAGGAGAGTCTTACCCTACTTTAAAACAACTGGAAAGGTTATCCAGAAAACTGCATGTGCCATTAGGTGTCTTTTTTCTAAAGGCCCCACCTTCTGAATCTCTTCCAATCCCTGATTTTCGCACAGTGAAGGGCAGGAAATTATCCAGACCAAGCCCTGAACTTCTTGAGACAATTTACATATGTCAACAACGTCAGGAATGGTATCGCAATTATCTTATTTCTGTTGGAGAGTCCCCTTTGCCTTTTGTAGGGACTGCTACCATAGAGGATGATATCATTTCTGTCGCTGAGGAGATACGAGGATATATAAGACTTGATTCCAGACAGCAGAGTTATCTTACTAATTGGACGCAGGCGTTAAGAATACTTAGTGATAAGATTGAGCAAATTGGGGTTCTGGTCATGATTAATGGAGTAGTAGGGAACAATACTCATCGAAAACTTAAGGTTGAAGAGTTTCGTGGATTTGTTCTTGTGGATAACTTTGCACCTCTTATCTTCATTAATGGCTCCGATACGCTTTCTGGAAAGATATTCACCCTTTTCCATGAACTTGCGCATATCTGGCTGGGTGAATCTGGCATAACAGATGCCTCTCTGCAAAATATTCCAGAGGATAAAGTGGAAAGATGGTGTAATCAGGTGGCAGCCGAGGTATTAGTGCCCATGCATGAAATAAGAAAAATCTTTAATTCTAAAAAGGAATTGACAGAAGAACTTAACCGCATTGCCCGAATTTTTAAAGTCAGCACCCTTGTCATCTTAAGACGGTTATTTGATGCAGGTTTTCTGGACAGAAACTCCTATCAGGCTACTTATAGTCAACAACTGGAACGATTGAAATCTTACGAAAAACCTACCTCTGAAGGAGGTGGAAATTTTTACCACAACCTTATCAGGAGGGTAAGCAAAAGATTTGCCGTTGCGGTAATTAGCAGTGCACTGGAAGGACAAACTCTTTTTCGTGATGCATTCAACATGCTGGGAATTTCAAAGATAGAAACACTTAAAAAAGTGGCAAGGGAGTTGAGATTGGCATAATGGCCTACTTGCTTGATACGAATGTATTCATACAGGCCAAAAACCTTCATTATGGATTTGACTTCTGTCCAGGATTCTGGGATTGGCTGGACTATGCTAACCGCAATGGCATACTTTATAGTATTGAAAGAGTTAAAGACGAACTTATTGCAGGAAATGATGAACTTGCCGAATGGGCAAAACAAAGGGACACGAATTTTTTCTTACCGCCTGACCCTACTGTAATTACGGCCTTTGGTGAGGTTAGCGAATGGATAACAGGTCAATCTTATGACCAGGCTGCTATTAATACCTTCCTTCAAGACCCTGATTATTATCTTGTTGCCCATGCCCTTGCACACAATTTTATTGTAGTTACCCATGAAGTGCCTGCAAATACAAGAAAGAAAGTAAAAATTCCCAATGTCTGTATAGGTCTTGGCATCCGACATATGACCCCTTTTGAGATGCTCCGCATAGAAAAAGTAAGATTTGTCTTGGAGCAAAAACGATGATGAAGTTAAAATTATCGGAGGCAGTAGGGTATGGGGAGTGAGTTTACAAAAATTAAGCATAACGGATATAAACTCCCTAATGGCTGGAAGATCGTAAAAGTTAAAGATGTCGCTACTATAAATGAGAAAAGTATTACAAGAGATTATCCATATAAATTTATTGAGTACATTGACATTTCCTCTGTTGAGAAAGGAAGAATTTTAAATACACAAATTATTCCACTTCAGAATGCCCCAACTCGTGCTCGTCGAATCTTACGTGATAATGATATTTTGATTTCAACTGTCAGACCAAATTTAGAGCACTATGCTTTTATCAAAAAAGCCAATAAAAATGCTGTTGCATCAACAGGTTTTGCTGTTGTAACAGCTAAACGAGTTGAGCCTCGATATCTCTACTATTATTTAACTACAAAAGCATTTACTGAGTATTTGACCAGAATAGCAGAAACTCACACCTCGGCTTATCCTGCTATTAATCCAGATGTAATAGAGACAGCAGACCTTCTTTTGCCTCCAGATGATGAACAACAAGCCATTGCACACATCCTTGGCACGCTGGATGACAAGATTGAACTGAACCACAGGATGAATGAGACTCTGGAAGCAATGGCACAGGCTATCTTCAAGTCCTGGTTTGTGGACTTTGCTCCCGTGGTGGTCAACGCAATCAAAGCCGGCAACCCCATCCCCGAAAAATTCACCGCCCGCGCTGCCCACTATCGCAAAAACCCCGATGCCCTCGGACTGCCCGACCACATCCTCCGCCTATTCCCTGACCGTTTCGTGGATTCAAAACTCGGCCCGATTCCGGAGGGGTGGGAGGTAGGGCCAATTGGAGAACTTGTTAAATGCGTTGGTGGAGCAACTCCAAGCACAAAAAATAAAAAGTTTTGGGAAGGCGGAACTAATCCATTCCTAACACCTAAAGATATGGCTTCTCTTGATGCTCCTGTTGTTTTAGATACCGAAAGACATATTACAGATTTAGGTGTCCAACAAATAAGTTCAAAAAAGCTTCCTGTTGGTACAGTCCTCTTATCATCTAGAGCGCCTATAGGTTATCTTGCTATAAACGAAGTGCCTATATCAATAAATCAAGGCATTATAG
>WGER01000045.1 GCA_015492645.1 Nitrospirota bacterium | reverse complement strand
GATAACTGCCTGAGATTGGCGTCGTATAGGTCTTCCTCTGATCATTGCCTGTATAGGTGAAAGCATGCCTTGCACCTGTGGGTGTCACTATGGCGGTAACATTGCCGTTGGCGTCGTACTCGTAGCTGACCACCGTCCCGTCTGGCCTTACCTCCTCCTTCAACCTCCCCATAAGGTCAAAGGTGTAATCGTATCTCCTTCCGTCAGGGGTGATGATAAAGTCAACATTGCCGTTCTGGTCGTAGGAGACCGTGACTGTTCTCGTGCCGGCACTCACACTGCTTATCCTTCCCCTTGAGTCATAACTGAATGAGAGTGGACTGAGCCCCTCAAGGCTCAGACTGCTGAGGACAAGCCGTGACCTGTCGTACTCAAGATTCAGCCTTCTGCCCAGAGGTGAGGCCACAGTAATCGTACCTGTAAGGATATCATTGTCCACCTTCCACTGCCTGCTATTGAGGCTGTACAGGTCTGTTATGATCTCATACCGCCCGTCTGAGTTACTGTCCTGATATGTCCTTACCCTTGTGAGCCTCCTGGAGAGCCCTGACGGAGTGGTTGTCTTCAACTCCGTGAGATATCTGTACATGTATTCAGGGTCAAGGGCGTATCTCTTTAAGATGCTTATCCCGCAAGGGAGGTCCAGGGTCTCTGTGAGGTCGTCTGAGGAGCGGCTGTAGGTGGTGATGCTGCCTGTGGGGTCTGTCTTCACAGAGGTGTATCCACCACCTGAACGGCTCTCTCTGTATGTGGTCAGGTTACCCTCTCCAGTAAGCACACTCAACAGGACATTGCCCTGATAATCCACCTCCCTGGAATAACTCCAGTGGCCTCCCTCAGGGTCATAGACATCGGTTATCCTGCCGTTTTCGTCGTACACATGACGGAAGTGATTCCCGTTGGGGTCGTGCTCATCCGTCATGTACCCCTCCGGGCTGTACACAAAGGAGTAGGAGGAACCATCAGGGTAGATGACCCTTGTGAGATTGTGATTGTCGTCCACCACCAGACGGGTCACAAGCCCATCTGGCGAGGTGATTGACACCGGTCTGCCAGAGGCATCCCTCTGGATGGTGGTCACATTTCCAAAACGGTCTGTAATTGAGACAAGAAGACCATTCCGGTCATAGCCAAAGGTATAAAGGGTTGTGCCTGTAGCAAGGTCTAAAGTGGAAAGGTGTCGTCCGGTGAAAGAATCAAAAATATAAGATTGTCCATTCTCATCAGTAAATACTATTTTGCCCTCTGTTGAGTCAATGAATCCTTTGGTTGTAAACACCTTTCTTACCCTTCTATTACCATAATCGGCTATGTAGAGACTTCCTGCCGGACCTACTGCTATTCCATGAGGCCAGTTAAGCATACTATGTGTAGCCAGCAGGATTTCATTATATCCCTGTATGCCATTTCCAGCTACTGTAAAAATTTTCCCTGATAGTATCTTTCTTACTCTATGATTACGTGAGTCAGAGATGTAAATTGTTCCATTCTGATCCACATCAATGCCACGAGGTCCGTTAAGCCTTGCTGATGTTGCAGGAAGACCTTCTCCGTTGTATCCAGCATCCCCTGTACCTGCAATAGTGGTAATTATCCCGTTTGGAGTTACCATCCTTATCCTGTTAAGCCCTTCATCTGCTATATAGATATTTCCTTTATCGTCTACAGCTACATCAAAAGCATTATTTATAAATGCATCAAGTGCAGGTCCACCATCACCCAAAGGGGCCCTGTATCTGGTAGTACCTGCTACTCTGATGATTTCTCCGTTTACATCAATTTTCTTTACAAAACGTCCTCCTGCAATATATATATTGCCTTCACTATCAACATCTATTCCCCGTGGAGGCCCCAGTTTTCCAATAGCAACGGTGGTTATAACGCCCTTCGTGTCCACCTTTCTAACTGCATTATTGCCAAACTCTGCTATGTAAACATTACCATCATTATCCACTGCTACCCCGATTGGCAGAGAGAGTTTTGCTTCAGTGGCCGGTCCCCCGTCTCCGCTGTAGCCTTGCTCACCAGTCCCGGCAATAGTAGTAATAATACCATCAGTATTCACCTTTCTTACCTTATTGGCCCAGTAATCAGCAATATAAATATTCCCCTCTTTATCTACTGCAACTGAATTTGGATTAAGCAATCTCGCTTCAGAAGCCGGACCACCATCGCCACTTGTACCAGGCAGTCCGTTTCCGGCTATTGATCTGATTATGCTTGTTATATCATTTCTGGTGATACCTCCATCTCCACGCATTACTATTACAGGAAATACTGGATTTACATAATGATGCACTGAAAGGCTCCATCCATTTGCGATCTGATATTCAGGACTCAAAGTCGTTTGGAAGTTGTACACTACAAGCGGAGACGGGTGAAGTTCAAGACTGTGATGTTTCCAGAGTACCACTTCCTGTCTCGCACGAATCCCCTGCACAGAGGAACCTCCTCCTCCCCCTCCTCCGCCTCCACCTCTGCCGATACCAGATACACCAAAGGCTCTTATAAACTCTGCCGGGGTATAATAAACCGCATCATAAACAAACCCTACATCAATCCTGGCTATGGCCTTGCCAACTACAGGTATTCCCCTGTAATCCAGGCCATCCCAGGTAAACTTCACCTTCTGATGAGGCTCAGGTGGAAGTGTCTTCCTGTATACTCTACCTGCCACTGACATCCGAACCACTATACGGGTCAGGGTTATGGGCACCTCCTCTCCACTGGCAGGGATCGTTATTACAGCCTTATAGCCTGTTCCGATCCTCCGGCCCGAGGCATCTGTGGTCACCCCCCTTACACGGTTATTTGCATAGTGCAGGGTTATATCTGTACCGGGTAGAGGTATGTCTTCGTGGAATACTCTGCTTTTCCTTGTGACATAGGAGTTCAGGCAGTCCGCTTCGTCGCTGTCGTCCTCTGTCTGTTCATCTGCATTGGGAGGTCCACCGTTTGGATAAATCGCATCATCCGGTGGCCCATAGGGCCAGTTGTAGTCCCAGGGGGTAAAGTGGGTTACCTCCACGCGCCAGTAAGTATTGCCGGGTTTGTAAACAGCAGGGTCTTCAAGCCCCTTCACCTCATCACTGTATGAGCCGTCTCCGTTCAGGTCATCGGGCAGGTCGTCTCCTGTGGCATCAAGGGCGTCCACCACGCCGTCACCGTCTGTGTCAAGCAGTTTCACCACCACTCCATTGTCTGAAGGCACCCATACCGCCCTCTCACGATCGTAATACCCTACAGGCACCGCCTCCCCTACAGGGAATCCGATAAAGTTGTCCACATATACAATCACGGGCTTTTCAAACCTGACACTGTCCACCCCATCTACGGATAGTTCTGCTGCATAGGTATAGGCTGAGGTGGGTGGCAGTTTTGCTGGCATGCTCTCAGGTGTATCAAACTCCGTTGCACGGGTGGTTATTGTTGTCAGTTCTATCTGATTACCATTTGCATCTGTGGTGAAGGCACGGTTGTCTCCTGTAAAGACCATGGTAAGGGACCGGCTGCCATATTCGTCTGTTACAGTGGAACTTCTATGGGTGACCACGGTGGAAGGATTCCCATCAAAGGTCACGGTGGTGGAGACAGGGTCCTCTGTGATCATCACTATGGTCTCTGCCACTGCTATGTCGTTCCATGGAACATAGACCTTCCGGTGCACTGTTATATAGGTTGGTTTTTTATAAACCACTGTGATAACTCCACCACCTTCCACAGGGATAGAGAACCTGCCTGTGGCATCCGTGAGGGCAGTGCCATACTCAGGGTGTTTATGGATTGATACCCTTACCCCTGAAAGGGGATTTCCTGCCCTGTCCTTAACCAATCCTGTAATGATGGCGAACCTCTCAGGGTCGTACGCCTCTATGGTGGCATCAGATGGTATTAAGTCCTCGTACTGCTTACCAAAGGAGCCCTCCGGCAGGGGCTGGACATTGCTCTTTCTGGTAACAGTGAATATAACCTCCTGGGAGGTCCCTCCTCCCGGCGGTGGATTCTTCACCACCACCGGATACTCTCCTACCTCTGTCAGCATACTGGCAGGCACTGTGGCTGTGATGCTGGTGTATGTGTAACTGTCCACTTCAATGGCCTGTCCGTTGAAGTAGACCTCTGTGCCTGAGACAAAACCACTTCCCTGGATGGTTATCACCGTGTCAGGAGAGTCCTCCGTAACCTCTGCCGGTGGTTATTGAACTTACCACAGGCACAGGGTTGTTCACCGTAAACTCAAAGGTGTTTGACCGGACCGCTGTGCCATCGTAGTCAGTGTTTTCTGCCACTATAGAATACACCCCTGCCACCTGAGTGTCCTCTGGAAGAAGTTCCACCTGTAGTTTTGTCTCCTTGATGTATGTTACTGTCCTTTGTCTTCCATCATAGTAAACTCCTGTCTCTGGCAGAAAGCCACTTCCGTAGACCTCAAGCACCATAGCCCCGCTGTTCAGGTCCGTCTCTATGAGCACAACCGTGCTTATATACGGCTCAGGCACCCTTACCAGAAACTCCACCTCACTGGAAAGCCTTCCATCAGGATTCCTTACCTTTATCCTGTATGAAGAGGGTGTCTCTGTATATGAAGAGGGTATGGTGGCCCTCAGGGCCGTCTCTGATACAAAGGTGGTTGTTATAGCCACATCATCTATCAACACCTCTGCACCTGGCATAAACCATCTGCCTGTAACGGACAGGACCACATCCCCTGCACCTGCCTGAACCTCCCCCGGGTTTATCGCTTCAATCTCAGGGGGCAGGTCCTCCCTGAGGACCCTCACACCCTCAGCACAGGAGACCAGATAGTATGGCCATACCTTTGATATCCATTCTGCTCTTTTCCCCACAGGGATGCTCTCAACCATCTGGCCTGTGGCTGCATCAAAGACAGAAAGACTGCCTCCTTTATGGTCAGTAACAAGGACCTTACCACCTGAAAGGAGGATGTCCTTCGTGTGCCTGTCTGCCTCTATAACCAGGGGCTCTGTCATTGTGAGAAGGTCAAGGAGATAGACCCTTCCGCTATGGGTCAGAACTGCCACAATGGCTGACTCACTGTCCACTGATATCCTCTCTATCTTCTCTCTGAAGGGGTGCCTTCCCTGAAGGCTGCCATCCTCAAGGGATATGACCTCAATGGAGTCCTTACAAGCCTTCTTTTTATGTCCCCTGCCATGGCCTTCATCATCATCTTCTTCCTTTTTGTGCTTTTTGCATTTGGTGTGCCTTTGTTCTACTGCCAGAACAAGGGTGCCCCCTCCAGGGTTGACCTCGAGGGTCCTTATCTTTACATCTAAATGGACGGTCCTTATAAGTGAGAGGTCTGAAAGGCTGAACAGAAGTATATCCCTTCTGCCTTTTCCAAGGCCTATGAGAACTCTCTCCACAGGCTCAACCCATATGCCCTTAAGGGGCAGGACCTCCACAGAGTCTAAGGTCTCTGAAGTGTAGGGGTCAATTACAAGGATAATCTCCCTGTCTGATTCATCATCATCGCCTTCTTCCTCCAAAAGGACATAGACAAGACGGGCCTTCTCATCATAGGCTATGTCCTTTATCTCTCCGGAAGGCACTACCTCATTGACCACCTCAAGACTAACCGGATCAATAAGGATCAGTCTGTCCTCTACCACTGCCACAGGACAGTTGAGTTTCTTTACTTTGCCATTTAAGACAACACTGCCCATATCAGTAAGTGCATGGGCCGAACCGGTGAAAAACAGAAGTGTCAGAAGGAAAAATATGGTCCCCATGAATGGCCTTTTTGTTGTCATATATCTCCCCCCTGAATAAAATAGAAATTCAACGGCCTTCTCTGAAGGTGTATGAAGGAAAAACTCTCAAGAGCGAAAACCACAATAAACATCCCTCCTTTGTGCCTCACGCCCCCACGCACCTTGCGGAAAATTAAAATTGAGTCAGACCTGAAAAGTCAAATTGATTTTTCTTATCGATTGATAAGATTATTAAATTTCTCAAAGACAGCACATCTGCCCAAAATAGGATTGAGGCACAGGCGGTATGCCTCAGAAACACAATTAATGGACAAATTTTAAAGTAGACTTACCTGTTCAGTACACTCAGGTTCAGAGTGTTATTCCAAGAGTAAGGCAACATGAAAGAGTTTATTTTCAAAGGTGTCCTGAATTCTGTTTCTTCGGCATACCGCCTGTGTATACTATCGCAGGTTATTTTGGACAGCAGTGCAAAGACAGAAAATTTGAGTTCAGGTCTCGTCCGTTGGCACTCGTGCTTGGACAGGGATGACCTGGGACAGGATCAGGAGGATAATGGAGAGGATGTATGTTGTAGAGGTTGAGACAAAAGAGGGTCGTATACTACAGAGGACTGAACTGAGTCCTGAGCAGTCAAAGATATTGAACAAACGTTGTGAAACTTGACAAAAACATTGAACAATCTGGGTCTAATGCGGTTATTGACTCTTTTTGTCTGCTCCTGTTTTAATATAAAGCCATGGTGGAAAAGACAGAAAAGATATGGATGGATGGAGAGTTTATTGACTGGGAGGACGCAAAGGTCCATATCCTGACCCACACACTCCACTACGGGTTGGGTGTATTTGAGGGTATAAGGTGTTACGAGACACCTGAAGGCCCTGCAATCTTCAGGCTTGGTGAACATGTAGACAGACTCTTTGACTCTGCGAAGATCTTTCTGATAGAGATACCATTTACCAAAGAAGAGATATCAAATGCAATTATAGAAACCGTGAGGGTGAACAAGATGAGGGCCTGTTATATAAGGCCGATCGTATACATAGGCTATGGTGCAATGGGCCTCTATCCCAAGGATAATCCTATAAGGGTGGCTATAGCAGTATGGCCATGGGGGGCCTATCTCGGTGAAGAGGGCCTCACCAAGGGGATAAGGATAAAGACCTCTTCGTTCATCAGAAATCATGTTAACTCCAATATGTCAAGGGGAAAGGTCTGTGGTTACTATGTAACCTCACAACTGGCAAAAAAGGAGGCGATCTCCTGCGGATACGATGAGGCATTGCTCCTTGATACAGAAGGATATGTCTCAGAATGTAGTGGAGAAAACATATTCATAGTCCGTTCAGACAGGATAAAGACAACCCCTCTCACCTCTATACTGGAGGGTATTACCAGGGATAGTGTTATAACCATTGCCAGGGACATGGGTATCCCGCTCATAGAGGAGAGGTTCACAAGGGATGAGGTATACATTGCTGAGGAGGTCTTCCTTACAGGCACAGCAGCTGAGATCACCCCTGTGAGAGAGGTTGATGGCAGGGTGATTGGTAATGGTTCTCCGGGTACAATCACCAGACGACTTCAAGAGACATTCTTCAGGATTGTGAAGGGACAGGAACCAAGATACCAACACTGGCTTACCTACATCTGAAAATTGTTATGCGGTTAAAATCTTTGATTTTCTGGGGACCCTGTTCACCTTCCAGGTGAAGGTGGTTACTTTGACAGCGGCACTGTCGGTGTCGCTGGAATTCAGATTTCTCGGCAACCCTCGCCCTTTATTTGATTTTTGACTGAAGTCAACGGCAAATCTGGGATTTAACGCAGATCTTGTTCAGGCGATTCCTTTAATGTTAAACTTTTTAAAATGGCTGTCAGGATTCTGGTTATAGACGATGAACCCCTTTTACTCACCTCTATACAGAGGGCACTTTCTAAGGTAGGCTACGATGTGGCAACTGCCAGGACAAGGGAGGAATTTCTGGAAAAGGTGAATGAAGGAGATTTTCAGTTGATCATAATGGATCTGAACATCCCTCACCTGAGGCCGGAAGAGATTGTGCAGCGAGCAAAGCAACAGTGGACAGAGGTCAAATTCTTGGTGATAAGTGGGGTAGAAAGGCTCTCAGGTATGCCCTTTATTCAGAAGCCCTTCAGTATCCAGACCCTCAGAAAGAAGGTACAAGAGTTACTGAATGGACCTGACAGAGATTGATCGGACAGTATTTTATCTTATAAACCAGAAACTTGCAAACCCATTCCTTGACCTCTTAATGCCTTTTGTAACAAAAAATCCACCCCTTCTCCTCCTACCTCCTATCATTTATCTGGGAATAAGAGACTACAGGAGGGCACTGAAGATTTTACCGGTACTGCTACTGGCACTTGGTGTCTCTGACATCCTTGTCTATTTAATCAAGACCTGGATAGCCCGTCCCCGTCCATTCGTCCTTCTTGAAACCGTACGGCTCCTTGTGGGCAGGGGTGAATCCTTTGCGATGCCCTCAGGGCATGCCTCAAACACAGCCTCAGTAACTGTAGCCCTTCTGCTGTATTTTAAGGGAATGACCAGAGAGGGATTTCTAAGAAAGACGGTCTTTTATGCATATGGTATTTATCTGCTCATTGTCGTCCTGATGGTTTCAATTTCAAGGCTCTATGTAGGTGTCCACTGGCCTTCAGATATCCTGGCAGGTGTGCTACTCGGTACAGCAGTGGGTAGCGGTGTCTTCCTTCTCTTCAGATATGGGGAGATATTACTCCGGAGAAGGCACTATTTCAGGATAATGCTACTGGGACTCATTGGTCTGAGCCTCTTCAGGGTCTTTTACATCCTGAAAGGCCCCTTGGAACTGAGTCCGGATGAGGCGCATTACTGGGACTGGTCAAGGCATCTACAACTCAGTTATTACTCAAAGGGACCTGCCATAGCCTACATAATCAGGCTGTCAAGAGAGTTCCTTGGAGACACAGAACTGGGCGTGAGGCTCCCTGCAGTTGTATTCAGTCTCTTGAGCAGTTTGATCCTGTATAGGCTCACAAAGGAACTCGGCATCAGGATGGGGTATGATCCTGAAAGGGCGTCCCTTGCAGGTATCCTCTCCGGAGTCCTTCTACAGGTTATCCCCCTCTTCAGTACTTATGCAATAGTGAATACCATAGATTCACCCCTGATTCTGCTCTGGTCTGTGGGCCTCTGGGTTTTCACAAAGACCATAAGGGAGAGGGTCCATCTGGGGTGGTGGTCCCTGCTCGGTGGGGTGGTCGGGCTGGGTCTGCTAACGAAGTACACAATGGCCTTTTTCTACCTCTCCGCACTGGGCTATATCCTTTTCAGCCGGGGTGGATTGCGAAGGATACTCCTGACCCCCATGCCATGGGTGGGTGTGCTGATCAGTTTAATGGTCTTTTCTCCTGTGATTATATGGAATGCCGAGCACAACTGGGTGACCCTTCGTCATACTGCCGGTCATGCACATCTTGCAGATGGCCTTGTCCTCAGACCTGATAGACTGGCGGAATTCATAGGCTCCCAATTGGGTGTGATCACTCCAGTGCTTCTTGTTATAGCAATTTACAGTCTTATAAAACTTCGCGACTCAGATGAGGGTAGACTCTTAATCTGGTTTTCCGTACCGATTCTTGCCTTCTTTCTTCTTAAGTCTGTCCAGGGCAAGGTCCAGGCAAACTGGCCACTTCCTGGCTATATAGCCTCTCTCCCGGCAATGGGGCTTTACATAGTACAGAAGTGGCAGACCTCTGGCAGGTCCTTCAGGTATATCATACTGGCAGGTTTCATGATCTCTCTTATGGTTGTGATAGTAGGACTATACACCCCAGCCTTTGGTATCCCACCCCATCTCGACCCTTCAGCGAGACTGAGGGGCTGGAAGACCCTGGCAGAGCGTGTGGATGACCTTCGGAGCAAGATGAGACAGAGATATTTTATCCTTTCAGATAACTACCAGGTTACTGCCGAACTCGCCTTTTATCTCGATGGTAACCCAAGGGTATATTGCATCAATCTGGGTAGAAGAATGAACCAGTATGACCTGTGGGAGGGGTTTCACCACCTGAAGGGTTACAGTGCCATATTCGTTAAGAAAGGACAGGAAGGTGTCCCTCTGAAACTGAAGAGTCATTTCAACAGTTGCGATGAGGAGGTCTTCTATGTATATGAAAAGGGAAGGGTTCTCAGGAGTTTCAGTATAGGTGTGTGCCACGGGTTCAAGGGAATGGAGAGGAGACTTCCAGAGAGATACTGAGTGGATGCTACCTCTAACGGCTCCCACAAAATCTCGGACTTTGAGGAACTGCCGCCTCAAAAGTTTCTGGCTGAAAGTCAATCGGCAATATGGAGTTGAACATCAAAATGTGACCGGGGGTTACCCTTTCAGCATTTTTCTGAGATTTCCTAAAAAGGCAACCTGGGCTGGATTGAGTTTCTTTTCAGCCTCTTCAAGGGAGAACCATCCCGCACGGTCAACCTCAGGGAACTCCCTTATCTTGCCCGAACCAGGTGGCCACTGCATCTTAAAGGTGTTGCTCTTTATCTCCTGAGGGTCACAGTCACCCTCGAACGCCCAGGCATATATTGTCTTTCCGCTCTTAAGTCTCACGGGGTCGAGCGGGATAAAATGTTTAGAGTTGATCTTGAACCCTGTCTCTTCTTCAAATTCTCGGATAGCGCTCTGAAGGAGGTCCTCCCCCTCCTCTACAAGTCCCTTTGGTATTGACCATGCCCCCTCATCCCGGTTCTGCCAGATGGGACCACCAGGGTGTACAAGAAACACCTCTATCCTGTCTCCTCGAAGCCTGTACATGAGTAGTCCAGCGCTTATCTTAGGCATACCCAGTGATGAGCCTTCTGTACAATTCACTCTTCAGACAGGCACGCTGCCAGTTACAATCCTTGCAAAAGAGTGAGGCCCATAGAGGCAGTATCTTCGGTAGTTGATCCTTAATCACCCGCCATTGTATGCTGTCAAGGGCCCTGAGTCTGAGCAGCCTCAGTGCCACCTCATCCATCTCGCACACCTGTTCATCAGCCCCCTCATCAAGGGCACACCTGTTCTGTTGGAGGTGAGGACAGCAGGAGCACACATCGTCAGGCCCCTCAACCACCTGTACCTTTCCGGTCTCCACCTCATGAAGGACCCGTGAGAGGTGTCTTACAAAATCCACTTCATAGCCTTCCCCATTGTAGAAATGGAGGCATATAAGATGGTGTCCCCTTAAGGAGACCATAATGTATTGTATCCACCTGCTGGATATTCCATCAAGCAAAGGTGTGTCCCATAAAATTGCCAGTGTGACATGTCAAGGCGAGATTCTTGACTGCCTTCAATCGGCATAGGTAGAGCATGTAAAGTCTGTATAAAAACCTTATGTTATTATATAGAAAGTCTTACAGAACGTCATGTGAGTTAAATGTTTTTGGTATAATAATTTCATGGAAAATAATGATAAGAATATATTAATTCAAATTCACTTAAAAGATTACGAACTAATTAGGGAAGAAATCCTCCTTAGACTAAAAGAGAAGAATTTGTTAACAAGATATCTTCTTCTTTTAATAGGTGCGGCAATTGGTGGTCTATGGTCTGCAAAAACTCATTCTCCAGATATAATTTTTATGATAGTATTACTTGTTATAATTCCTGTTATCGCTCTAATTTTAGTTTTTTTATACAACTGGCATGATGAACGCATTATCGAACTTAGTTGTTATTTAGAAAAAGAACTCAGGCCTAAAATTTCCTTTTTACTTAATACAGAAGATATCTTTACATGGGAAAATTTCTTAAAAACATTACGAATCAAATCTGAGGTCATTTTGTATCCTAATTTAGGGAGATTAATCTTTATAGCACC
>WGER01000044.1 GCA_015492645.1 Nitrospirota bacterium | reverse complement strand
TCTCTTGACAGAACTCCTCTGGTTTAAATAATATTTATTTAGCGCCTGTAGCTCAGTTGGATAGAGCGGAGGTCTCCGGAACCTCAGGTCGGAGGTTCGAATCCTCTCAGGCGCACCATCGTTGGTAGTGGGCCGCTAGCTCAGTTGGTAGAGCAGCTGACTCTTAATCAGCGGGTCGGGGGTTCGAATCCCTCGCGGCTCACCAAAATTTTTCCTTTTCAGTAATACTTTAACTTTTCCCCGATCTCACCCACTGTGTCAGTTGAAGTCTTCTGTCCTCTCTTTCCCTAAGGGTGAAGGGCTTGAAACGAATTTTATGGAAATCAACCTGCGAGCTGAGTGTCCCAGAGGGCTTTTTTGCTGTCAAAATTTCCGTTTTATAAAGTGAAAGCCCTTCATATTGTGTCTATTAAGACCATAAATTTTTATCGGACACTACTGCACGGCACTTAAGGTGTCGCTGAACTGAAGTTGGAGTTCTGAACTCAGACGAAGGGATCTTCTGACCTCTGATTTCTGTCTTTCGGCAAGGGGCCAAGAAGATCGGGGATTTTTCCGGGTTGAGTTCCTCTGCCCCATAAAATCTCTGATTTTGTGGGGACCTCATGCTGTACTCCAGAGTTTTGATTGAAATTCTATTAGGCAATTTTGGGCTCTTAATATTTTCTTGATTTTGTTCCATCTGTTAGATTAAATTTACATAAAGGCCTTCTTTGGGAGATTTATTCAATACACTCTGTCTGGAGGAAAGAGGATGCTGAAAAAGAGAGACTCCTATGTGGTTGCAGTTGTCGGGGCTACGGGAGCAGTGGGGGAAGAGATGGTCTCCATTCTTCAAGAGAGAAGGTTTCCCGTGAAGGAACTCAGACTCTTCGCCTCGGAGAGGTCTGAAGGCAAGAGGATGGAGTTTAAAGGAGACCTGATCACAGTCCGTACTCTGACAGAAGATGTGTTCAGAGGAATAGACATAGCCCTCTTCTCAGCAGGTGCCGAGCGCTCAAGGCACTTTGCACCAATAGCAGCAAAAGAGGGATGTGTTGTAATTGACAACTCCTCTGCCTGGAGGATGGACCCTGAGGTCCCATTGGTGATCCCGGAGGTGAATCCACAGGACCTTACATGGCATAAGGGTATCATAGCAAACCCGAATTGCTCTACCATACAGATGGTGGTGGTGCTTAAACCGATACACGATGCAGTAAGGGTGAAGAGGGTGGTGGTCACCACCTTTCAGTCTGTCTCAGGGACGGGCAAAAAGGCGATGGAGGAACTCCTCAACCAGACCACAGCGCTTCTGAACTTCAAAGAGATAGAGTGCAAGGTCTATCCATACCAGATAGCATTCAATGTCCTGCCCCATATCGATAGTTTCATGGATGGTGGATATACAAAGGAAGAACTGAAGATGGTGAATGAGACAAAGAAGATCCTCGGTGATGATACCATAAGGGTTACTGCTACCACTGTGCGGGTACCTGTTTTCAGAGGTCATTCAGAGAGTGTGAATGTGGAGACGGAAAAGAAACTCACCGTGGATGAGGTGAAGGACCTGCTTCAGGCATTTCCCGGTATTGTGGTTCAGGATGACCCTGAAAACAACCTCTATCCCCTCCCCATAGAGGCAGCAGGCAGGGATGAGGTCTTTGTGGGCAGGATCCGTGAGGATGATACCGTTGAGTGCGGACTGAATCTCTGGATAGTATCTGATAACCTGAGGAAAGGGGCTGCATTGAACGCAGTACAGATTGCAGAGAAACTGATAGAGATGGCTTGAGAAGAGGCCCGGTTACTTTCCGAGCCTCTTCTTTGTCCATTCAATAAGACCGCCTGCCTTTATTAACTCCTGCATAAACTCCGGTATAGGACGGGCCTGGTAAGTCTCTCCAGTATTGAGGTTTTTTATAACCCCCGTGTCTGCATCAATCTCTATCTCGTCTGTCTGTCTTATCTTCTCTACTGCCTCAGGGGACTCAAATATGGGCAGGCCTATGTTGAAGGCATTTCTATAAAATATCCTTGCAAAGGAACCTGCCACCACCGCCTGTACCCCTGCTCCCTTTATAGCGAGGGGGGCATGCTCTCTTGAGGAGCCGCAACCAAAGTTCTTACCAGCCACAATGATGTCTCCCTGGCTCACCTTTTTTGGAAATTCAGGATCTGCATCCTCCATCACATGCATTGCCAGTTCCCTTGGGTCCGAGGTATTCAGGTACCTCGCAGGGATTATCGCATCGGTGTCTATGTCATCACCGAATTTCCACACCCTGCCTCTAATCTTCATCTGACACCTCCTCCTATCACATCTGCATAGGTGAGTTTTCCTGTCAGGAGTTTCTCCCTAAGAGCATTTAACCCTATCTGGTTTCTTATAAGGGATGTATAAAGACCCGCCCTCCTCACATCACCGAACAACACAACACCCACAAGGCTGTTGTCCCTGAACAGGAGTCTCCTGTAGCCCTCGGGATGCTCAATTACATGTGTCTCAAGGTCTTCACCCTCAATAAGACCAACCGAGATAAAGGGGATACCGAGTATCTCTGTTGCATTCATAACTGAGAGAAAACCTGAAAAGGTCGCTCTCTGGCCCACCATATTTTTACCTGCCACCCTTCCCATCTCCTCTGCCATGGTCCAGAGCCCGCTTACCCTATGTTCACCGGAGAGTGGTTCCTTCAGTTCCACCACATCCCCTGCTGCATATACCCCTTCAACATTCGTGGAGAGGTCCTCTGCCACAAGTATCCCCTTATTTATGTTCACTTGGGAGTCCCTCAGGAAATCCACAGAAGGTCTCACACCTGTTGCTATCACTGCCATCTCAGCATTTATCTCTCCAGAGGAGAGTTTTGCTCCTCTGATGCCTTCATTGCCTGGGTATATCTCTTCAACTGTCTCAGATGTTCTGACCTGGATCCCCTCCTTCTGGAGTGCCTCCTTTATCATCCCTGCCCCTTTTCTGTCCAGTCTCCCTGTGAGCACCTCCTCCAGTATCTCTACCAGGGTCACATTCATCCCCCTCTGTCTCAAAGAGACAGCCGCCTTTATTCCTACAAGACCACCGCCTATAACCAGGGCATTATCCCTGCCTTCTGAGAACTTCCTGATTCTTAATGCATCTTCAATACTCCTGAGTGTAAAGACACCAGGTGAGTCCACCCCTGGTATGGGTGGGATCACAGGTCTTGCTCCAGTTGCTATCAGGAGTCTATCATATTCAAGGGTGGTTCCGTCCTCAAGGAACACCCTCTTTTCATCAGACCTCAGGGCCTTAACCCTGCCATGTGTAATGGAGACCCCCAGTGTATTAACCGGATCATCAGGGAAACTGAGATCAATCTCTCTGCCTTCTGTCAGATAGGGAATCAGTGGTCTGTAATAAGGAACCTCCCTCTCTTCAGAAACTGCTGAGATCTCTGCATCAGGGTAGTGGTGTCTGATCTGCCTTGCTGCCGAGACACCTGCTATACTGAATCCCAGGATCAGATACCTCATTCAGACCTCCCCTATAGCGGCCTTGAGCATAAGGGCCTTCCTCTTCTCCTTAGGCAGTTCATCTACCTCTTTAAGGACCAGGGCACCCGTTGGACAGGCGTTGACACAGGCAGGCACATCCAGTTTGTGACACCTGTCACACTTGACCGCTATATGGTTGTATCTGTCCCTTGTTATGACCCCGAATGGACAGACCATTATGCAACTCCAGCATCCTATACACCTCTCCTTTCTCCTTCTCACAAACCCCTTTTCATCCCTGTAGAGACAACCACTTATACATGCCCTCATGCATGGGGCATCCTCACAGTGCCTGCAGAGGATGGGCATCCTTAGGTCATCAGTCTGCTCTACAAAAAGCCTCTTCTGTGGTGGTGGGTGTTGCAGGAGCGCGGAAAGGAGTGTCTTGTCCTTTGAGTGCTGTACAGCACAGGCGAACTCACAACTCCTGCACCCTGTACATCTCTCTGGTCTGACAAACACCTGGTTCATCATCCACCTCCTATACATTCAGCCCCAGGGCCTTTCTCCTTTCTCCGATGGCAAGTAGCAGTCTGTCAGCGGCCTTCTCCGGGTCAGGCTCCACAATAAAGTAGCCTCCAAGCAGGTCCTTTATTCCTTCTGTCAATACCTGGGTCACCAGTTTACTGCCAATCACAGGCGGAACGACACCTACATGGGTTGGCAGTCCCGAGGCGACTGCCCATGTACCAATGGCTATCGCCTTCTCAGTAACCGGCTCGGGGGCTGAGGCCACCACGGGTAGTTTATCAAGGTCTGTTCCGAGTCTGTTTGCCACTGCCACTGCCACATCAACCGCCCTTGAGTTATCAACACAGGAGCCCATATGCAGTACCAGTGGTAGAGGACCACCCAGACCTGCTGCCTCACCCACCGCGGTGAGAACCGCCTTCAGCCCATCTGAGGCATACTCCTTTGTCGCTTCAGGGGTCATGAATCCATGCCTTGCGAATGCACCTGAGGCACACCCGGTGGCAAGCACGAGGACATTCCTCTTTACCAAGGTCTCTATCATCTTGAGGTAGTTTGCATCCTGGGGAACCTTTACAGTATTACACCCCGCAAAGAGACAGATACCGTATATGTTACCCTCCACTATTTGGTCTATGAGAACCTTCAGCGGGTCCTCCTTATTGAGGAGGGAAAGGGCATATACAATCGCCTCGGTGGAAAAGCCGGCAAATGCCTCTGATGTGACCTCCGGGATCTTGACCTTTGAAGGGTCCCTCTTCTGGAATGCCTCGATCGCGACCTCTAAAATCTCCTTTGCCTTGCTCAGGGCCTCTTCCTCTGTGAATTCCACATGTACTGCCCCCGGTATCTTGGCAATCGGCATTGTGGTAACTATTGTGGTATGGAGACATTCTGAGATAGCAGCGAGTCCTGGCATTACACACTGATAGTCCACCACCATTGCATCTACTGCGCCTGTCATTAATGCTGTCTCCTGGGATACAGAACTCGTTGCAAGGGGTATCCTGTGGCGCATCATCACCTCATTGCCGGTACAGCAGATGCCAACAACATTGATACCACCTTCAGCACCGGCCTTCCTGGCCTTCTCTATCATCTCTGGGGCTTCAGCAGCCTTTACAACCATCTCGCTCAACAGTGGATTGTGCCCGTGTACCGCCACATTAACCGCGTCCTTCCTGAGCACACCAAGGTTTGCACTGGTCTTCAAAGGAGAGGGGGTTCCAAAGAGGATATCCGCCATATCTGTGGCTATGTGACATGCAGTATAGTCTGCTATTGCACATTTCACAGCCCCAAGGAGTATGTTCACCGGATCTGAGTCCACCCCGTAGGTGCTCCTGTGCATCGCCTCTGCAACGGAACTGTCTATACCGGTAGGGACTATCCCGAGTTTCCTGAACTTCTCTATTCTTCCCTCAGTAACCGTCTTTACTGCCCAGAGCAGTGGAGACTCCTTTTCAGAGAACTCCTCCAGGGCTGCCCTGGCCACGGCCTCAGCCAGTTCATTTGCAGACTTTCCATCCTGGGCAATACCGAGTCTCTCAGCCACTGTCTTGAGTTTGGTCTCATCTGCAACGCTATAATCAGGTGCCTCCCCCCTTGCTGCCCTTAAGAGGGTGTGTGCCATATGCTTTGCATGACCACCGTGTGATGCGGTGCCTGCTGCAATAGCCCTCATAATACCCCTTGCCACCATTACATCCGCATTGGCACCGCAGACGCCGATCTGTGGCCCATCTTCAAAGGGGCTGATCCTGCAGGGACCTTGCATGCAGTGACGACAGCAGAGTCCCGCCTCACCAAACCCACACTGTGGCAACTGTGCTTCATACCGGTCCCATACTGTCTTGAGTCCTGGTATTGGTGCTGCTGATAGCACCTCCAGAGTACCCCTATCCATAGACCTCTGCATAGAGACCTCCTTAATAAATAATGAGTTACATTAATCTATAACTTCTACAGAAGTATGGTCAAGTTGACTGAAAGCCCTGGATTTGCCACCAGATTTTACGGACAACATTTTGATCTAACAACAGGATTAACTCAATTGAAAAAACCACTCTGAAGTCTTTAAACTAACTTCTTGATAAAATAAGAATCCATAACCAGGGAGGTTAGAAGCATGGAAGATGAGAGGGAAGGTGTTCGACTTGAGGAAGAACTGAAGGACTACAAGGCAAAGGTTGCTACAATTGCTAAGGGTCGTCTTGACTGGGACAAAGACCTTATATTTGTCGGGAGGACCCAGAGGGGCTATGAGATCGAGTTTGATGCGAAGGCTGAGTGGGGCTGCATTCCTACAGAGAGTCTCCTTCTGAGTCTTGCAGGCTGTCTCGCTATTGATGTGGTCAGTTTCCTCCGAAAGATGCGTTGTAACTTAGAGAGATTCTGGATGGAGATTGAAGGGGAAAGGAACCCCACTCCACCACAGTACTACAAGGCTGTAAAGATGATACTCCATATCCAGGGAGAGGGGCTCACAGACAGAAAGGTTCAAAGGGCAATAGACCTGTCCCAAGAGAAGTACTGCTCAGTGAGACACACCCTGAGGCCTGACCTAAAGGTAACGATAGAGTATCGTATTAATGAAGAGTAGACCTCATTACCACGGTCACAGAGAGAGACTCAGGCAGAGGTTTCTCCAGCACTCTGCAGAGGCCCTGCAGGAGTATGAACTGCTGGAGATGCTTCTTCAGTACTCTATACCAAGGAGAGACACCAAACCACTGGCCAAGAGCCTTATTAAAAGGTTCGGCTCACTTGCTGGGGTATTTGACACCACCTATGAGGACCTGTTACAGGTGGAGGGGATTGGCCCCAGAACAGCCATCCAGATAAGGCTTGTTAAGGCGATTATGGAACAGTATATGAGAAGCCCTCTGAAGAGGGGCAGGAGGCTTTCCAGTGCCCGGACTGTTGTTGATTATCTTAAGACCAAGATGGCCGGGCTTTTTGATGAACAGTTCAGAGTCTTTTACCTCGACAGTCAGAACAGACTCCTGAAGGAGTCGCTAATACAGGAAGGGACTCCTACTGAAACTGTAGTCTACCCAAGGAGGGTGATAGAAGAGGCCCTCAGGTTGAAGGCGACAGGTATAATCCTCATCCATAACCACCCCTCAGGTTCTCTTGAGCCCTCAAGAAACGACATACAACTGACAGAGCGTCTCTGTGGCATTGCAAAGGAACTGGGCATAAGGGTGCTCGATCATCTCATTATCACCAGAGAGGGTTATACCAGTTTTTTTGAGAGAGGGCTTCTGGTTTGAGTATGTCAGAGATGTGCAAGACACTATTTGTCTGAGTTTAGTTCAATGGCCCTCCACAAAACTGACTACATAATTTGGGGAAATTTAAGTGACAGAGATCTATAGAACCACCTTTCGGCTATAATATATAGATGCCTTTCAGGGCAACCATAGATGATGAGACCTTCCATTACCTCTGCCAGATAAGAAGAAGGCTGCATGAGTGGCCAGAGCCTGCCTTTCAGGAACAGAGGACTGCAGAGGTGATTGCAGAGGCCCTGGGCAGACTCTCCCTGTGGTATAAAAAAGGGGTTGGAAAGACAGGGGTTGTGGCCCGTCTGGAGACCTCCTCCACAGGACCAACAGTCGCCCTGAGGGCAGATATGGATGCCCTCCCGATAGAGGAGAAGACAGGGCTACCCTTCAGGTCCAGGGTTAAGGGTTATATGCATGCCTGTGGTCATGACGGCCATATGGCAATGCTTATAGGGGCTGCTATGCTTCTCAAAGAGGACCCCCCTGATGGAAATGTGGTATTCATCTTTCAACCTGCTGAGGAGGGAGGCGGTGGGGCAAGGGCGATGATAGAGGCGGGGGTACTCGATGGTGTAGACTTCATCTTTGGTGGGCATATTGACATGCATTTCCCACTCGGCACCATCGGAATAAGGAGGTTTATGGATACCTCCTACACTGATAGCATGGAGATAAGGGTGGTAGGCAGGGGAGGCCATGCAGCACGCCCTCATGAGGCAGTTGATGCGATAGTGGTGGGATGCCAGATAGTCAACCTCCTGCAGACAGTTGTCTCGAGGACCATAGACCCGCTAAACCCTACCGTCATCTCAATTGGCAGTTTTCATGGTGGCACTGTCTACAATGCCATAGCAGATGAGGTGGTGATGAGGGGAACGATCAGGTGTACCGACTATCATACCAGGTTACAGGTGATAGAGAGGATAAAGAGGGTCGCAGAGTCTGTCTGTCAGGTCTATGGGGCAGAGGTCTCTGTTAACATAAGGGAGGGCTATCCCCCTGTGATTAACACCCCTGACGCCTTTGAGATAGCCTCATCCACTGTGGTGGAACTCCTCGGCCCTGACTCTCTGTTAATCATAGAGCAACCAAGTATGGGAGGGGAAGACTTCTCCTATTATCTCGAACATGTGCATGGCTGCTTTGTCCGCTTTGGGGCCCGAAATAGTTATCAGGAGTTTATCCCTACCCATAGCAGCATGTTCGACTTTGATGAAGAGGTTATAAGGATAGGGGCGGTCTATTTTGCCGAGGTGGTACGAAGGGCTGTGGCCAGACTGAAAGAGTCCAGATGATAGAGTTCAGATCCAGTAAAGAACCTACCATAGGAGTTGAACTGGAACTTCAGATAGTATCAAAAAGGGACAGGAGCCTTCTGAATATAGCACCAGATGTACTCCAGAGGATCGATCCCTCCTACAGTGGAAAGATAAAAGAGGAGTTCATCATGTCAATGATAGAGGTGAACACAGGTGTCTGTGAATCGGTATCAGAGGTGGAGAGAGACCTCCTTCAGACGCTCCAGTATCTGGAGGAGATACTGGGAGAGTTTGACGCTCAATTTTACTCAGCCAGCCTCCATCCCTTTGCAAGGGGAGACCAGCAGAAGGTCTCTCCAAACCCCAGATACAAGAGACTGATGGAGGACCTCCAGATAGTCGGCAGGAGATTCATCGCCCAGGGGTTACATATCCATATCGGTGTAGAGGACGCTGAGAAGGCGATAAGGGTGAACAATTCCATACGGGTGTATCTGCCCCTGTTACTGGCCCTGAGTACCTCTTCGCCCTTCTACGAGGGGGAGTACACAGGGCTTGTCTCTTACAGGACAAAGCTCTTTGAGGCCCTTCCCAGGTCAGGAATGCCTGACTACATCGAAAACTGGTACGAGTTCAATACAATGGTGAGACTGTTAAAGGCTGCCGGCTACATCGAATCAGTAAGAGACCTCTGGTGGGATGTGAGGCCCCATCCTTTTTTTGGAACTGTAGAGATAAGGGTCTGTGATATACCCACAAGGTTCAGTGACATAGTTGCCCTGACCGCCCTGGTGCAGGCACTTGTTGTGTATTTAAGTTCATTGCCAGGAGAACCGAAGACCCAGATGCAGATACTGAGGGCAAATAAATGGCAGGCAGCAAGATACGGCCTTGATGGTCTCTTTGCAAACCCCTTCAGGGAAGGGGTATACAGAATTAGAGAGGCGATAGAGGACATGTTAGAACTACTGCAGGCCGAGGCAGATCGCCTCGGGACAGTTCAATACCTTCAGAAGAACAGGAGAATCCTCAGAGAAGGCACAGGTGCACACAGGCAGATAGACCTCTACAGGAAGGGACTGCCCTTTGAGGAGATAATCCGTACAATACAGCAGGAGTTCTACCTATGAGGGGTGCTGTCTCCTCAGGACATCCCCTCACCTCAGCCGCTGCAGTTGAGGTCCTGCAGAAGGGTGGAAACGCCTTTGACGCAGCAGTTGCTGCAGGTTTTGCCTCGGCTGTAACAGAGCCATTTCTCACCAGTCTCGGTGGAGGGGGATTCCTTCTTGCTCATATAAAAAGAGACAGAAGAGATATACTCTATGATTTCTTTGTGGATGCACCAGGAAAGGGCAGCAAGATCAAGGGAAGACCAGAGATGAGGGCTGTAGAGGTACGATTCCCCTCCCACATACAGAGGTTCTATATCGGATGGGGTTCTGTGGCGGTTCCAGGGACTCTCATGGGACTCATAACAGTCCAGAGAGAACTGGCAAGACTGCCAATGGCTGAACTCCTCGGCCCTGCACTGAGGTACCTTAATGAGGGTGTGCCAGTAAACGAGAACCAGAGGTACCAGATAGAACTGCTTGAACCGATACTCGGTTACTCACCCTACGGGAAAGAGATCTACTTGGATATCCGGAATGGAAGGCTATTCAATCCCCTTCTGAGAGATTTTCTCTCAACGAGAGAACCTGAACAGATGCTCAGGAGGTTTTACATTGAGGGTGGCCAGGCACTTCAAACAATAATGGAAAGGGAAGGAGGGCTTCTCACCGCAGAGGATATGGCCACTTACAGGGTGATAAAGAGGGAACCTGCTGGTCTGATATTCAATGGCTATACAATCCTCACAAACCCACCACCCTCGACAGGAGGTCCTATTATACTGCATGCCCTCAGATACATCAGCCAGAGGCGATCCAGAGGGATACTCCGGAGGGTTGAGGCGATGGAGGAGATGAATCGTCACCTGAAGAGATCGACCTCCGGCACCACCCACATAAGTATCCTCGACGGAGAGGGTAACGCTGTCTCCATGACCCTCTCAAATGGCACAGGTTCTGGCTGTTTCATCCCCTATATCGGGGTTATGCTCAACAACATGATGGGCGAAGAGGACCTCCACAGGGAAGGCTTCTTCCAGGTACCACCTGGCATGAGGGTCACCTCCATGATGAGTCCCACAATTGTCAAGAACTCTGGGGCTGTCCATGCCGTGCTGGGTACAGGCGGTAGCAAGAGGATAAGGACTGCGCTCATCCAGGTGATACTGAACCTCCTTGAGGACGGGATGGATATCGTGGAGGCGATAGAGTCCCCAAGGCTACACTTAGATGAAGACGGCACCCTTCATCTGGAACCAGGCCTTGATGATATAATACCAGAAGTGCTCACTCAGAGATACAGAATCAGGCCCTGGCCATCCAAGGATATGTTTTTTGGTGGAGTAAACGCCGTGATGGGTGAGTATACCGGACATGCAGACTCAAGAAGAGGAGGCTCCTTCCTCTCTATCAACAACTTTAAGGAGGATAGAGAATGAGGTTAGTCCTGGCAGTCCTTTTTATATTTATCACTCTGTCTCCTGCTCAGGCCCTCCCGAAGTACTCTGAACTCTATGGGCTCCTTATTGACCTGCAGGGATGGGAGGCAGAGAAACCAACAGGCTCTAATATGAGTTCTCCTATGGGAGATATGGTGACAGCAGAGAGGACCTACAGAAAGGACAGGGCTGAGTTACATGCCCAGTTTGTCGGGGGGTCAACTGCCCTCGCATATTTCATGCCCTTTGCAACAGGTATCACCTACGAAGATCCAGAACAACTCTACAAGACGATCACTATCGAGGGGTTTCCCTCTGGTGTGAACTACAACAAGAAGGAACACTCGGGTGTTGTGGTTGTACGGCTCTCCAGTGATCAGGCCCCAACACCTGCTGTGTTTGTATTAAACTACTCCAACATCTCCTATGAGGAGGCTGTTGAGATTGCCAGGAGGTTCCCCCTCAAAAGGGCATCAAAACTCATCGAATAACTGTCAGTTTATAAAAAAGGCATACTCTATACTTTACAATACCTTTGGCCCACAGCATTGGTGGCCTGCTGAGACCCCCTTTGAGGTGATGGTAGGGGCAATCCTCACTCAGAACACCAACTGGACGAATGTGAGGAGGGCGATAGACAACCTCAAGACAGAAGGACTGCTTGAGCCGGTCCCCCTCTCAGAGGTGGAGGTGAGCAGACTGGCAGAACTGATAAGGCCTGCCGGCTACTTCAATGTGAAGGCAAAAAGGTTGAAGGCATTTATGGACTATGTAAGGCAGAGATGGGGAAACAACCCGGAGGCGATGAAGGGGGCAGACACAGATGAATTGAGGAGGGAACTGCTCCAGATACACGGCATTGGCCCTGAGACCGCAGACTCAATCCTCCTCTATGCACTTGGAAGACCTGTCTTTGTGGTGGATGCCTACACCAGACGGGTCCTGCAGAGACACGGTATCATCAATGAAAAGGCTGGATACAATGATATACAGGCCCTCTTTGAGGGGTGTCTTCCAGAGGATGAATCGTTGTTCAATGAATACCATGCACTCCTTGTCGCCCTTGGCAAGAGACACTGCAGGGCAAGACCACAATGCAGGGGGTGCCCCTTAGAGCCCCTTCTTCCTGAGGACCTCCACAAGCAGGTAACCGCCACAGGGGGGTGAATCAAGCCCCATCCTGAATCCGCACTCCTCAGGGAAGAACTCGCATTGCTCACAGATCTCCTTCTTTATCCATTCATCTTCAGTATGATCAGGACCCTCAGCAGTCTGCAATGCCTCAATCACCTCAAGCGTGTAACGGGATAGCAGATACCTCACAGTACCGCAGAGGAGGACCTCTTTGCCCTCTTTATAGAACACACAGTGTCTGCTACAGATCAATCTCTCTGCCGTCTCTTTCATTGGATATTCTGGACCTGCTCCCTCAGTTTCTCTATCTCGGTCTTCATCATGACCACCCTCTCGGATATTCCTGCCTCCTGGGCCTTCGACCCTATTGTATTCACCTCTCTGAAACACTCCTGCAGGAGAAAATCCATCTTTCTTCCCACAGAGGGCCCCTCATTGAGTGTCTGCCTGAGGAGTTTTATGTGGCTCTGGAGCCTTGACACCTCCTCTGCAATATCAGATCTCTCAACCAGAAGGGCCACCTCCTGCAGAAGCCTTGACTGATCAATCTCTGTATCTTGAAGCAGGGTCTTAATCTTAGCCCTCAGGTCTTCAACCCTCTGCTGGAGGTTAACCGTGCTCAACTCTTCAATCTCCCGTAGCAGTCCCTCCATGGTCCCTATCCCTGCCAGTATTCCACTCAGCAGGTTCTCTGCCTCCTGCTGTCGCATCTTCAAGAGCCTTGAGAGGGCCTGTCTGAAGGTACCCTCCAGGGCCTCTGGGTCAAACTCTAAGGACTGCTGAAATATGCTATCCCTGAACCAGAGGATATGGACGAGTCCGGGAGGCTCCTGCAACCCTTCCATCTGTTGTATCTTTCTCAGGGCTTGAAGAATCGATGAGACCATGGCAGTATTCACCTCTATAACAGGGGACAGGGACTCTGTGAATGTTATGGTGACATCAAATCTACCCCTCTGGAAGTACTCCTTCAGGATATTCCGGAGTCTCATCTCATAAGGGGAGAGCGTGGAGGGGAGCCTGAAGTGGACCTCAAGAAACCTGTGGTTAACCGATCTCGCCTCGACCCTGAAACCACCACCTTCGGCCTCACCGTATCCTGTCATGCTCTGGAGCACCTTCAGGCCTCCCCGCAGTAGAGGTCTCTGTCAGGTGGCTCCCCGATCCGGAATCTCCTGTAGAGGTTCTCTCCAAATATATAGTCCAGGTGGTGACTGTCTGTGGGTGAGCAGCCAAACACATCCTCCCACATATCCCGCCATTCCATACAGAGATACACCATCACATCTTCATTACCCAGGTGTTCGAGCAGTGTCTGGTATACCAGGGCATACATCTCAGCCCTGACAGGCCTGAGGTATCTCATCCTGCCGTCTCTGGTCTTCACCATCTCCTCAAGCGTAAGCCTGGTTGATGGATGGTGAAACTCTATCGCCTCTTTCAGTGAGGGTGAAAACCTGAGTGAACCTATTGATATCCAGGCGACCCTCCCGGGGGCTATTACTGAAAAGACCTCCCCCACTAAGGACCTGTAGTCCTCCTGCCACCCATTGTAGAGTATCATGGGGTCAAAGTGGAGGCCAATCAGATATCCAGCCTCAGCAACCCTTTGCATCGCCCTGAGCCTCTGCCTTAATGTGGCCGTACCCCTTTCATCCTCATGGATCACCCGTTCCGTGTTGAGTGACCATGAGACGACCACCCTCTGCCGATGGTTCAGCCTGAGGAGTCCTTCCACAGAGGCGGACTTGGTCTTGAATTCAAGGACGAGATTCTCCAGTCCTCCCAGGGCATCAATCAGGACAGCCGCCTGAGAGAAATACGGTTCATAGGCAAGACTGTCTCCGAGTTCCCAGGTCCCCACCCTGAAGAGCCTCCTCCTGTCCTTGGTGACCGCCTCCTTCACCTCTTCCACCACAGAGTCTATATCTGTAATAATTCTCGGGGTGGTCTCTGTGAGGTACTCCTGCAGGAAACAGTATGTGCAGTGGAAGGGACAGCCCTGCACTGTCTTCATCACATGTACCCTACAGCAGACAAACTCATCCCTGTAAGAGGCACAGAGATCAAATACCCTGCCCTTTTTCTCCTCCACAAATAGGGGCCTCTTCACCCTGCCACTCATATGTTGATTTTACAATCCACCATGAGGTCATGTAAAGCACCATATCAGATTCCTAAATTGCCGATAGGATTTTGACACCATTTTTGAAAGGCAGCAGGTACCCACATCCAGGAAAATCGTAGATTTTCCTGGAAACCCTTGCCGATTTGACCGTTGTCTGAGTAGAAATATATGGGATATGGTATGAAATACCAAAGAATGAAGGAGGAAGAGAAGCAAGGGTTAACCCTCATGTACAGGCTCGTAGAAGACAAACTCTACCCTTCTGTTTTTTGCTCTCCCCTCCTCTGTATCATTAGGGGCAATTGGTCTGGTATCGGCAAATCCTGCTATATTGATTCTGTCCACAGGCACACCCTTGTCCTTCAGAAACAACAGGGCTGAGTATGCCCTTGCAGCAGACAATTCCCAGTTTGAAGAGTACCGGCCACCTTTTACAGGGACATTGTCAGTGTGTCCCTCTATGCTGACCCTGTAAGGAAACCTCTTCAACATATCTGCTATCCGTTCCAGAACAGGAAAAGCCTGGGGTTTTAGTTCTGCCGTTCCGGTGTTAAAAAATATCCTGCCCCTTACCCGAAGCACAACACCACGTGCTGTGGTCTCTAACTCTACATCATTCTGTAATCCGTAATCCCTGATCATCGTCTTCAGTTCCTTCTTAATGATGTTTCTCATATCCTCTCCCTTGGATCTGGCAATTGGCTTTTCGAATGCAGGAGGCACTTTGCTCTGCTGAAACACACCTGTTCCTACCGGAAGAAAGCCAAGGGCCTCCTGTATTGAGCCCATAGCATCTCGAAACTTCACTATGTCCATCGTGGCAAATGAGAGAAGAAGCACAAAGAATGTGAGTAGTAGGGTGGACAGGTCTGCAAATGTGGTCATCCAGGATCCAGAATCAGCCGTTTTTTTCTCCTTCATATCATTATCTCTTAGATAACTTTCTTTTCTGGCTTGGCAAGTATGCCACCAACTTGTCCTGTAGTATTAAGTGATTAATGCCCTTAATAATTCCCTCTATACCTGTAAGTATTATCTCCATGTTATACCTTTCTTCCTTGGTCCTCTCTTCGAGTTTATCGGCAATGGGGTTAAAAATCAAAAAGGCCATTACAGCACCGTAAAATGTTGTCAGCAGTGCTACAGCCATTGCTGGACCGATAGAAGAGGGGTCGTCAAGGGTCCTGAGCATCTGGACAAGCCCAATAAGGGTGCCTATCATTCCCATTGCCGGTGAAGTTGATCCCATGAATCTAAATATCTTCTGCCCTCTCTCGTGCCTTTCAATAAGAGAGTCTATTTCGATCTTCAGTGTGTGACTGATCTCCTGAGGGTCCACCCCATCTACAGCCATTCTCACTGCCCTTTCAAGAAAGGGATGCTTGATCCTTTCCTGTTCCAGGACCAGTAATCCACCCTTTCTCACCTTCTGGGCGAGGTTAACTATCTGGGTTATCAGGCTTTCAGGTGGCACAGACCTATCAAAAAACGCATTCATGGCAATTTTGAAGGCAGAAAATACCATGTTTAACTTCTGCATTATTAAGGTTGCCATGAGGGTCCCACCGACCACTATCATTAGTCCCGGGACATTGATGAAGGCCGTCAGAGGACTTCCCATTGAGATGGACACGACTATGAGGGTTAGCCCGCCTACAAGTCCTACAAGGGTGGCGATATCCACGATAACACCTCCTGTGTTATCTCTCTGGCCAGAGTTCTTTATTATTCTTTTCGGAACACCAGTGAAAATCTTTAATAATTAACTGCTCACAGGTTTGTGTTAAAATATGTCATGATAGTATGGACCATCAATGAACTGAGTGACCTTGTGGAGGACCTCCCGAAGAGGGTTTTCAGCAGAGACGAAGTATGGGAGAAGTTCCTAAGGTATGCATCCCTCAATGATGGCCTGTTAACCCTGTACAACCAGGACAGCCATCTTCTGCTTTCAAGGGCAAAAGCGAAGGGTATAAATGGCCCTGTGGTATTGCTTTCAGATGAGAACATAGAGGACGAAGAGATAAAGGCATATAATGCAGTCTGCCTTAACAGGACCTTCATTGACCAAGGACAGTTGAAGTCCCTTCTGCAGTTTATCTTCAATCTGTCCTTCAGACAGGCACCGGTTGCTTTTAAGATAGAAACTCCTGAGTTTCCCACAGAGGAGATCCCCAAATCAAGACCAGTTATAAACTCAAATATGATACAGGAGGTGGTCAATTATGTGGTCCAGAAAGACCTTTCAATTGTTCTAACCTTTCACGTAATGGAGGAGGGAAACGAGGTGGTTGCAAGGGGGGTCTGCAAGATAAAACCCTTTGAGGACGGTCTGAAACTCTACAAATTCAGACCTATCTTTGCTATCCATGGACTGGAAGACGGAGAGAAGGTGAAGGCGGTCCTGCCCTACAGGGAGGTGAACTACGAAACGGACTTAACAATCAAGAAGGTGGAAGAAAACCATGCCATCTCAACCATGCCAAAATATTTAGTGCTGGAAAGGAGAAGGCATGTGAGGGTTGTGCCAAGTGTTCGTAATCCTATAAGGGCATACACACTCCCCCCAGGAGGTCCTACACTGTCCTTGATGGTCCAGGATATAAGCCAGAAGGGTCTGGGGGTGACCTGTTCAGAGGAGTTTAACAGGAACGATGTATTCATATTTTCCATAGCACTACCCTATCCGGAAAGCACTGTTATGTCCTATGGGATAATAAGGTTTAAAGGAGAGGTTAAGGATAGATTCAGGTACGGAATAGAACTGTCAGTTCACCCGAAGGACGAAGAAACGATATCTCAATACATAACAAAGAGGGAGATGGAAATCCTTGAACTCCTCCGTGAAATGTAAAGAATGATAAATCTATTCCAGGATCAACTGAATCCCTTTCATGCTTGAGGCATTGAAGACCAGAGGTGCTTCAGTGTTTGCCACGATTCTGTCATCCTCAACCCTTATGATCAAGAGCACTACAAGATCTTCCTTCCTTTCCAACTCCAGAATCTGCATCGTTTTACTGTCTATCTCCACTGTGTACTCTGGCAGAAAAACGCCCGGTTCAACCACGATAAATGCTACATCAGGGTCTCCCACAGCCTGAAGCCACTTTACAGGTGTGTCCTTGTAGTCGAGCAGGACATACTCCCTCAGGTGACTGAAACCTGGAATCCCCTGTGGAAAGTAGATAATCTTACTCCTGTCAACCTCCAGTTCACCAAAACGAGATGTCCTGAACCTCACCTTCACTTCAGCATCTCCTTTACCCTTTCCATTGTCTCGGGTCCGTATGTGACTGACTCCAGATTGCTCTTCTTAATCCTGTCGTATATCTCCTCTCTCAGTATCCTCACCTCAAGCGGTGCATTAATTGCGAGCCTGATCTGCCCACCCCTTATCTCTACCACTTTGACCAGGATATCATCTCCAATCCTTATAGACTCCCCAACCTTTCTTGTAAGAATGAGCATTTTTGTGTCTCTGCTATCTTATGAAATCAAAGAGGCTGATATTCATGAGTTGCATTGAAGAGGACCTGAGGGCCTGAAGAGCGGCCTCCGTCTTTGATATCTCGGTAACCAGACTAACAATGTCTGCATCCTCTATACCTGATAGAAGTATTCTCAGGTCAACCTTTTCGTCACCGTTTCTGTTATTAACCTCTTCAACCAGATTAAGCCTTGCCCCTATCTCTGCTATGTTCTGGCTCACCTTCTCAATGGACAAATCGAGTGGTCTCAGGAGGGCCCTTGCCCTTGTTACATCGTCAGCCTCCAGGGCATCAGCAAGAATCTGGGACATCTGGAGCATGTTTGAAAAACTAAAACTGTCGAGCACAGTGGTATCATCAACATCTCTTATCTCCACATTTACAGTGGTGCCACCTCCAGGGATATAATGGATGTACCTGCCGTCCTGTAGTTGAACCACCTCCTCAGAGGAGAGGGTGTAGGAGAATACCTCTTCACCTGTAAGGTTTGTCGCTATCAGTACACCCTTGTCAACAAGGACATTTATTATTCCGTCGTCACCTTGATAGGAGAGAGTTAAAGGGTCAAACGCCTCTGTGTCTGTCCTGTATCCAGAAAATATGTATCTCTCACGAAATTTCGTGTTTGCCAGTGCGAGGAGTTCCTTCTTCAACTGCTGGACCTCCTTAGCAATGGCGGCCCTTGACTCTTCGCTTTCGTCGCCGTTCACACCAGTTAGAGCGAGTTCCTTGAGTCTGATAAGCACCTCTGATACGGACGAAAGCACGCCCTCTGTCGCATTCAGGTATGCCTGTGCCTCATCAGAGTTTCTCTGAAGTTGCTCTATTGACTGTATCTCAACCCTGTAGTGCAGGGCCTTCGTGAGGTCAACAGGGCTGTCAGAGGGTTTGTTTATCCTCTTTCCAGTAGCAAGTTGCTCGTTCAGATACAGTAACCTCTGCAGATTCTTCTGTAGAGAATCGGCGATCGCACTGTAAATTATCTGCTCAGTGACCCTCATAGGTTGATTAAGGTCTGTAGGATTTCGTCTGTAACCTTTATTAACCTCGCGCCTGCCTCAAAGGCCCTCTGGTACTTTATCAGATTAAGGGCCTCCTCGTCCAAAGAGACGCCAGAGATAGATTCTCTCCTATTCTGTATATCCTTAATCAGGGTCTCCTCAAATTTCACACTGTCGGAGGCGAACCTGCTCTTTACTCCAACGGAAGTGATAAGGCCATTGTAGTAATCAAAGTAAGAGGCATTCTGAAGGGTCCCGATGGGTCTATCAAAGAGGTCAGCAATTGCAAGGGCATTGGAGTTGTCAGCAGGCAGGGCAGTGTCAGATGATGCGGCTGCCACCTCACGTGGATCAGATATAGCAACTGCAGCATCCCTCAGGATACCTGTCAGGGGACTCACAATGAATGAGTCAGAGGCGGTAACAGTGCCTGTTATCACCACCTGAATCCCGTCAAATACCACTGAATTGCCAGGAATATACACACCAGAGGCAACGAGTGTGTCCTGTTGAATGTTGTAAATGTAATAATTGGTGGCGTCAAAGGTGATCCTGTATTCATCCAGTGTCAGCATGGAGGGGTCGAGTATTGTGGCTGAAAGGTCAGCACCTGTAGAGTTGTCCTGGACATAAAGGGTTAACGGATTAAAGAAGTCCCTTCCAGTGCCTGCATCAAGCCCATAGCCCATCCGATGGAGATAATTCACCTCCTTTATTACTGAGGCAACGAGCCTTCTGAGCCCGGTCAGCAATTCATTCTGGATGTCCTGACTCGCCGAAAGGATCCCTTCAATCCTGCCTCCCTTGAGCCTTCCTGAAATATCCTCGTTGCCTATGTATATACCCTCAAGACCGTCGACGTTGTACTTTACCGAGAGCGTCTTTGCCCTTGCCTTGTCCACCACATTCTTCATACCTATAAATACCTTTATCGCACCATCGTTGTCTTCAAAGTAGGACACATCAACAAGTTCTGACAGTTTCAGCAGTGCTCTCTCCCTCTGGTCTCTCAGGTCATTGGCCTCACCCCTTAATACACCGGCTTCTGTCTGGACTATCCTGTCATTGAGGTGAGCAATCTCTTGGAGGATGCTGTTTACCTCCTCTACCATGCTCTCCACCGTCTCTTCTGCATTCTTCAGGGAGTCCAGAAGCCTCCTCTCCATCTTCTTGGCGGTAAGCAGAAAAGAGTCTGCCTCTTTAAGTAACACTATCCTCTGAGGTATTGACTCGGGATTGGTGGCAACTTCATGCCAGGCATTGGCAAACGCCTTAAGAGAAGGGTAAAGACCACTCTCTTCAGACTCATTGAATATCTGTTCAATCTCACTGAAGAGGTTGCTGATCTCGTCATATCTTCCCTTCTGTTGTGTCTCCAGGAGGAGTTGATTATATGTGAAGAGGTCAAACCTCCTCCTCACATGAGAGACATCCACACCCCTGCCAATCATTCCAGCCCCTGTCTGCACTGTCCTTTTCGTCTGGAGTATCACCTCCTGACGGTTGTATCCAGGAGTGTTGACATTTGCGATGTTGTGCCCGGTAACATAGATGCCGGTCCGGGCGGCGAAGAGAGCGGACCTTCCTATGTCAAAGAGGCCCAGCAGTGACATCAGGCCTCCCTCTGGACAACCCTCAGTTTAGAAGAGGGATCAAAGCCCAGGGTCTTGCAGAACTCTATACCCTGATGGAGATGCTCTATAGAGCGGTCAATAAGGAGACGGTTTACCTCATTCAACTCCTTGAGGCTCTGTAACAAACTCCTCAACTTAGACCGAAGGCCCTTCAGTTCCTCATCCGCAGTAAACTCACAGAGGTCCTTTATCGTGTTAAAGCCCTTCCCCTCCTTTTTCATTCTGGCCATTACCCTTTCTCTTTCTTCATCATAAAGGCGGAGTTGTAGAAGGAGGGAATCCTTCTCCTTTGAGACCTGTTCGATGCCCTGCACATCTAAGTTCAAAAGGTACTCCTTCTCCTTACGGAGCAGTTCAACCAGGGCCTTACATCCCTCCAGTTCTGCTGTAAGAAGGGCCTTGATGGTTTCCACTTCCTTCATAGTTCTTCAATCAGCCTCTCTGCTATCCTGCCCGGATCAATCCTGTAGGTGCCTGATTCTACCATCTTCTTGATCTGTTGAACCTTAGCATCTCTCACCTCCGGCAGGTGGTTCAGTTCTTCGGTCAGCCTTGCAATCTGCTTTGCCCTTGCCGAGATATCAACCTTGTCGTTTCTCTCCGGAGGACCTGCCTTCTTCACCCTCTGCTGGACGTCCTGTCTGTCCACCTTGGAGATACCAGAAGTCGGGTCCTTGCTGCCTGGGAATATCTTGTCATTAATCCTCATTACTGGCCTCCTCTCTCCTTTTACTTATACTTTCGGTAAATTCCCCATCTTTCTTTAGCAGTCACATCGGCAGACAGCCCCTTAAGGCCTCTTTCTATAAGGTCCCCGAGCCCTGTGCCCTTTTCTGCCAGCAGGCGTGCAAGGTGAATGTCTATTAGTGTGGTATAAACATCCCGCTGGAGGCTACTGCCCCTGAAGACATCAGCGGTCTTTCTCATCAGTCGGAGGAGTTGATACAGGAAGAGGGACTCCATCTCTCTGGCAACCGCCCTGATGGTCTGAGGGTCTTTGGAGTCTGCCTCAGACAGTCTGTAGAAGATGCCTTCTGTACTCAGTAATCCTGTTATGCCTTCTGTCAGGTTCATATTATCCTGAGTTCAGCCTTAAGGGCCCCTGATGCCTTTAGGGCCTGTAGGATTGCTATAAGATCTCTCGGTGTCACACCGAGTGCGTTGAGGGCCTTGATTATCTCACCAAGGGTGTTGCCTGACACCCCTGCCACTGACACCTTCTCCTCAGTAACCCCGACCTGGCTCTCAGGTACAACCACCGTTTCGGCAGACTCCGGTGCAAAGGGAGGAGGCTGGGAGACCTCGTATCTCTTCTTTATCTCTATCGTGAGACTGCCATGGGATATCGCAACCGGTTTGATGCTCACTCCCTTGCTTATCACTACGGTACCCGTTCTCTCGTTTATGATTATCCTTGGAGGTGGAGATACCTCTACCTCAATCTCCTCTATCATGCTCAGGAAATCCACAGGCGACTTCTGGAACTCTTCAGGTATGGAGACCTCCACTGTGGAGGGGTCAACAGGTCTTGCCACCGTCTCTGTCACAACCTCGTTAATCCTGCCTGCCACCTTAGAGGCCACGGTAAAGTCAGGATCCCTCAGAAAGAGCCTCACCTTCTCGGAGGGGAGGCTGAATGGAGGTTCCCTCTCTATCGTTACCCCACCTGGGATTCTGCCTGCAGTAGGATGGTTCTTCTGGACCTTTGTACCACCCCTTCCCCCCACAAATCCGCCAACAGAGACAGGTCCCTGTGCGAGTGCATAGACCCTGCCATCAGGCCCCTTCAGGGGGGTAAGCAGGAGAGTCCCCCCCTGAAGGCTCTTTGCATCTGCCAGGGATGATACAAGGGCGTCTAATCTCATACCAGGCTTTGGATAGGGTGGCAGTGTCGCCGTAACAATTACGGCAGCGCTGTTCTTGCTGTTGATGTCAGACTCCTTGACGGTTGTGCCAAACCTCTGCAAAATGTTTGCAATCACCTTCTTGGTGGCCTTTGCCTTGTCCCCTGTGCCGTTTAGACCCACAACCAGACCGTAACCTATTATCTTATTCTCTCTGAAGCCTTCAAAGTCTGCGATATCCTTTATCCTTTCTGCGCGGACTGGAGCAGAGAGGTTACAGAGCAGAATTACCGCAAAAAGACATATGGTTACTCTCAGAATGGCCATACCCTGTTTATTATCCTGCCAAGCCATCCAGGACTCTGCACCTCCTGGATCACCCCTTTGCCCAGGTAGTATATCTTTGTATCGGTAAGCCTGGTACTGAGCACCGTATTGTCACTCTCTATGTCTTCTGGCCTAACTATTCCACTGATTATGAGTATCTGCCTCTCATTGTTGAGAATGATCTCTTTTCTTCCTTCAATTCTGAGGTTACCGTTGGGCATCACCTCAACCACCTTTGCCGTTACCGTACCTATGAGCCTGCTCTTTCTGCTCGTCTTACCACTGCCTTGAAAGGACATGTCAAACTGGCTGTTGACACTGGGTGAGAAGGTGTTGCCCTTTCCGTAGAGGTTCTCCAGGTTAAGGTCGGTCGGTATACCCAATAGTTCTGTAATCCCTGTCTCTGTCTCCGAACTCTTGCTCAGAGAGGTATCAGCATCACCTGAGCCAGAGATGTTCTCCACTATCTTTACTGTAAGGAGGTCGTTTAATCTCCTCGCCTTGTTGTCTTCAAAGAGGCTCGCCCTGTCAATCCATAGGGAGTTCATGGAGGGAGGTCTTAGAGCCTCCTCACTGTACACATACCTTGGAGGCTCTGGAGGGAGTTTTGTCGTGGTGGTAGCGCAACCCCAGAGGACTAAGGAGAACAAAAGACCAAGGACCATTTTTTCTATTCTCCTCATAGTATCACCTTCACAGTATGTGCATCCAAGAGGATGCCCTTGAGGGTCTTTTTTGTGCTTAGATTCAACACCCTCACAAACTCCCCTACTGCTGCGGTCTGCATCAACTTTCCGGGTGCGGTAATCCTGAAGGCGTCTGTTTCAACCACAATTAATATCCTTTTGCCCTTTTTGATTAACACACTGTCAAGGAGCATGGATTCTGTTATGACCCTGTTTGCTGCCACTGTCCTCTTCATCACCTTTCCTACCGCCTCCTTCAATGTGTGGACCGCATCTGCTGGGATACGGCTTGACCGCTTCAGGCCTATGTAGAGGTCTGAGGCCTTCAGCACCTCGCCTCTCCTGATGTATCTCCTTGAGAGGACAACCCTCTGCAGCGTCTGAAGGTGGGCCTTCACCTCCTTTGATTTCCCATTGCCATACCTGAGAAGTAAGGTAGCCCTGTCTGGTCCTGCATCCAGGACCACTATCTCCTCCGGCACAGAATCAACAGAGGGGTCAACCCCCTTCAGGCCTCTAACCATCGCAACCGCATTGGGATAGAACTCCTGGAGTCTCTCTTCAATCCTCCCGACGAGAGTCTCCTCACCAGAGGCCGTCTGGGCCAGAAACAGGACAACCAACAGAAGGAGACGGAACATCCTTTACCTCCTCAGATTATTGGTATACTGTAACATTTCATCGACCGCCTGAACCACCTTTGAACTGATCTCAAAGGCCCTCTGGGCAGTTATCATCTTTATCATCTCATCCACGATGTTCACATTGCTCATTTCAAGGAACCCCTGAGAGATTGTTCCGAGTCCTTCACTGCCTGGTGTACCGGTGATTGGCTCTCCCGAGGCATCGGTGGCCAGATAGAGGTTCCTGCCTATGGGTTTCAGACCGGCTGGATTGACGAACCTGGAGATCTCGATCTGCCCCAGTTCTACAGGCTCGGTGCTCCCGCTCTGTATCACCGAAACCCTTCCATCCACCCCTATGGTTATGCTTTCTGTGTCTGCAGGAATGGTAATTTCCGGCTCTAAGGGATAGCCCTCAGAGGTAACCAGTCTGCCCTCCCTGTCAACCTTAAAGTTGCCGGACCTTGTATATGCCACATTACCGTCTGGCAGCAGTATCTGGAAAAACCCTTCACCTTCAATGGCAAGATCCAGACTGTTACCTGTATGCATGAAGTCGCCTTCCTGAAATATCTTCTCTACAGAGACAGGTCTCACACCCAGCCCTACCATTATGCCTGAGGGTAGTTGAGATGTCTCAGATGAGAATGTGCCCGGACTCCTCACCGTCTGATACATCAGGTCCTGGAAGTCTGCTCTTGCCTTCTTGTAGCCAACGGTGTTCACATTTGCAAGATTGTGCGATATAACCTCGATGTTCATCTTTTGTGCCATCATGCCTGTGGATGCTATAAACAGTGCCCTAATCATGATTTGCCTCCTTATATCCTTCCGAGTTCGTTATTCACTTTTGCAGTGGCCTCATCAAGGGCCTGTATAACCTTCTGAAAGGCCTCAAACTCCCTTGTCGCGTCTATCATCCTTATCATCTGCCTTACCACATTCACATTTGAGCCTTCAATGTATCCCTGCTTCACCTGGGCAGAGGCCCTTGAAGGGGGCTCTGTGGTGGTGTAGTACTGCCCTGAAATTCTCTGCATGGCGGAGTAGTCAGTGAAGTCCACTATCTTGAGTTTTCCGACCACCTCCCCATCGACCACTACATCACCATCTTCAGTGACAACGACATCTGCAGAGAGGACCCGTATAGGACCCCCTTCACTCATGACCTTCCTGCCGTCCGTGGTGGTCAGAAAGCCCTCATTGTCGAGAGTGAAGACGCCCCTCCTCGTGTAGAGACCACCCTCAATCACGAAGAATCCACTCCCATCTATCGCCAGGTCCAAGGGATTGTCGGTCCGTATCAGGGGACCTGGTGTGAAATCCGTTATGAATTGGGAAAGTCTCGTCATGGACCTTTCAGCAGGTCTCATATCCATGTCTATCAGGTACTCCGTGAAACTCAATACTGGTCTCTTGTAACCCACGGCATCCACATTTGATAGATTCTGGGCTATTACCTCCATCTCCAGGACCTTCAGGATACTGCCAGACAGTGCTATGTATACCGCCTTGTTCATCCCAGCCTCTTAAATGCAAATAAAGTGCCAGAGTTTGCTGTTAATAATTGCGGTTTTTCCACCTACCAGCGGTAGGAACTTTTTTCCTATTTGCATTTTTTTCCTCCGTAAAGGTTCAATACCAGTTCCACCTCACCCTCTGGTATCCCCAGCATCTTCGATATCTTTTCTATACTGAGTCCGCCCTCTGAGAGTCTCAAGACCTTCTCATCCACTGATTTCTCCTTCGTGAGGATCTCCTCCAGGGGTTCTGTCTTCTCAAAGATGACCTCAAGGCGACGGATTTTCCTGTCTGCCTCTGAATTGAGCACCTTTAGACCCTCCACGGTCTCTTTTAATTCGTCACAGAGAAGTATCAGCACCTGAAGTACCTCCTTAAGGTCCTTGAGAGTTATCTCTCTATCCGTGGACCTCTTCATAAACACTCTCATACCCTTATGTCTACCCTTCCCTCTTTCTTTTTCTTTTTCTTCTGTCTGTCCCTGTGTCTTGCAGAAGGCCCTTTCTGGCCTTTGGCCTCCTCCTTTTTCAGGGGTATGACGACCCTGTCCACCGACTTTACCTCCATTTCAATCCTCCCTCCAGAGACTCATCCTTGCTCTGAGTTTTAAAAGGGCTTGATGGTGTATCTGGGAGACCCTGCCTTCAGTCACACCAAGCACCACAGCAATCTCTTTCATGGTGAGTTCTTCCCAGTAATAAAGAGAAAGGACGAGTTTCTCCCTTTCAGACAGGTTTTCTATCTCTCTCTTCAGGGCCTCTTTCATACTGTTCATTTCGTACCTACTGAGTGGATCGATTGCTCTCTTGTCCTCTATGCTCTCTAATATATCGAGGCTGCCATCGTTTGAATCAGAGAACTCCTCAAACCTCAGCACAAATGATGCCTGCATCTTCTGAAGTATCTGGTAGTACTCCTCCACAGACACACCCATCCTTTCTGCCACCTCTTCAGCATCGGGTTCCTTACCGAGTTCGTTCTGCACACTACTGGTCGCCTCCTTCAGGGCCTTGACCTTGTCCTTCGCGCTTCTTGACAGTTCGTCGTTTGCCCTCAGTTCGTCCAGCATCGCCCATCTTATCTTCTTCTTCACATAGGGTTCCAGTGCACCCAGGTCTTCCCTGTACCTGTCCACCGCATTCAGAAGCCCCATGATGCCTGCGCTCATGAGGTCTTCAACCGTCATATGGGGAGGGAGCCTCCAGGACAGCCTCAGGGCCGTGTACTTCACATAGGGCAGATACCTGGATATAATCTCCTCTCTGTCTATCCCCCTCTTCACCTCTCTCTTTTCTGTCTCAACTGACATGGACACCCTGCCTCTCTGATGTCATTGTCAGGAGGTTCCCTATAAAGAACTGTAAGGCCCCCTTTACGGTCACTGACGTCTCCGATAGTTTCTTAGCAATCTGCATGATACTCTTGGAGGCTGCAGAGTTTGGATACATCTCCACAAAGGCCCTCTGTCTGACAACAGCCTTTTTAACCACCTCATCATAGGGGATGTAGCCGAGGTAACTGATCCCCACGCTGAGAAACCTCTCTGTGGCTATGGCAAGCCTCCTGAATGTCTCAATCGCCTCATTTTCATTCCTGACGCAGTTGACCACCAGATGAAAGGACTTCTCCTGGTATCCCGTAAACAGGACCTTTATCAGGGCATATGCATCAGTGATCGAGGTGGGTTCAGGAGAGGTGATGATTATCGTCTGCTGTGCCGCCATGCAGAAAAAGGCCACATTTTCTGAAATTCCGGCAGAGGTATCTATCAGAAGGATGTCTATATCATCATCGTATGACTCAAAGGCGCTCAGCAGATTCAGTCTCTGTTGGCTGTCCAGTGCTGTCAACTCCTGTATGCCTGAACTCGCAGGCAGTATTTTTATGCCTGAAGGCCCTTCAATAATTATCTCCCTCAGTTCTCTCTCCCCTTTTAACAGGTGCAGAATGTTGTATTTCGGGGTCAACTGAAGCAGGACGTCTATGTTGCTCAGCCCCAGGTCAGCATCAAATACAAGCACATTCTTGCCCAGTTTCCTGAAGCAGATTGCAAGGTTTGCCACCAGGTTCGTCTTCCCAACCCCGCCTTTACCGCTACTGACTGCTATTGTCCTGACGGTCTTTCCCATCTCATACCTCCGCATTTCTGTAGAGGCATCCCCTTGAAAGGATGAGTCTTACCAGTGTCTGTCTGTCAATGAATTCTATGTCCTCAGGCACCTTCTGACCGGTTGTTATGTAGGCAAATGGCCTCTGGTAGAGGAGTCCCACATTGTAAATGTTGCCGAATCTAACAGCCTCATCCACCTTTGTCACCCCTATGCAGTGGATCGGGAGCCTGCCGTAGTACCTCGTCGCCTCCACAGTGGCTCTCTCGTCGGTGTTTGCTGCTACAAGGAGATGGACCTCCAGGGCAGGGGTAAAGTTACTGGAGGAGTCTTCTGAAACCGACTCAATCAGGGACTTCAAGTGTGTTATGTATTCATTGTCAAAGGACCTTCTGCCGATTGTATCAATAAAGACCACATCCCTGCTAAAGGAGAGTTCTTCCAGTGTCCTCTTCAGTTCTTCGACATCGGAGACCACATTCAGGGACACCCCCATCACCCTGGCGTATATCCTTATCTGCTCTATTGCCCCGATCCGGTATGTGTCCAGTGTGACAAGTCCTACCCTTTTGCCTGCCCTGAGTTGTCTGGCAGCCAGTTTGGCCACTGTGGTCGTCTTGCCCACCCCTGTCGGTCCTATTAGCATCACTGCCTTGCCACTGTAGTCTCTGTCTGACACCGCTATATCTTTGGAAATGAGAGAGGGCAATTCCTTGATGCTCCTTGCCCTTTCGGCAAGCCTTATGGCAAACTCGTCGCTGACTGCCAGGTCCTTCAGATACTGAAATATCCTTCTCTTTGTGGGCGGTAGACTCAGTTCATATCCCGTGTTTCTCATCTCCTCTATCCATTGCCTTAAATTCCTCAACTCGTTCTTTAGAGTCACTATCTCCTCATCCACTCTCTCTGATTCTTCACCCTGCCTCCACTGACTGTATGTCCTGCTGTGGTATGTAGCAGAGGGGTCAGGGTCAACTGCTGCGGTGATCTCCACATACCTCCTCAGCCCCTTAGACTCATCAGTAGCCAGGATCACGGCATCTCTGCCCAGTTGCCTCTTGACCATCTCAAGGGCCTCGGCAAATGTCTTTGCCCTGAACTTCTTAATCTTCATACTTCACCACCCCCACCGTGTATATCCTCACAGAGGGCAGTATCTCGGCAGTTGAGAGGATCACCAGAGAGGGGATAAACCTCTCCACTATCTTTCTTACATACCTCCTCGTCTGAGGCGAGGTGAGCACTATGGGCTGTATATCCTTATATCTCTCTGAGAATTCGTTTAGTGCCTTCTCTATACCCCTCAGCAGTCTCGCCATTATCTCATGCCCTATCTCTGCCTCCCTCTCTATTGACTCTGTAATGGCCACCTCAAATCTGGAGTCAAGGGCAAGGACATGGAGATTCCCGTCCGGTCCCGCATACTGCTTTGTAATAAACCTCGCCAGTGACTGACGCACGTATTCCGTGAGAAGTTCAATGTCCTTTGTGGTGGAGGCGTAATCCACAAGGGTCTCAAGTATGGTAACCAAGTCGTTAATCGGCACCCTTTCCTTCAGCAGGTTCTGTAGAACCCTCTGCACTCCTCCAAGTGTCATAAGGTCAGGGATCAGTTCATCTACCAGACGGGGGTAGGTCTTGGCCACACTGTCAAGCATTGACTGGACCTCAGAGCGGGTGAGTAACTCCCAGGCATGGCCCTTAATCAATTCTGTGATATGGGTAACAATCACAGTGGCTACATCTACCACCATGTAACCTTTCGTTCTTGCACCATCTGCCTCTTCGTCCTTTATCCAGTATGCAGGCAGTCCAAAGGCCGGCTCTCTGGTAGGAATTCCCTTCAGTTCCTCTGCACCTTCTGAGGCCACTGCAAGTTGATGACCCATCATTATCTCTCCCCTGCCGACCTCTATCCCTCTGATAATAAAGGCATACTCATGGGGCTTCAGTTGCAAATTGTCCTTTATGTGTATTGAAGGCACTATAAAACCGAGTTCTGAGGCCAGTTGCCTCCTCATCGCCCTTATCTTGACCAGAAGGGGGGCATTGTCCTGTTCCACCAGCGGGATTAGTCCGTAACCGATCTCCAGCGTAAGAGGTTCAATGGCAAGGAAGGGCTCAATCGGCGGTTCCTCCTGCTGGGTCTCCTCCGGTTCCTCCTCTTTCACCTCTGGAGGTCTTGACAGTACATAGGCAACCGTTGCAAAGGCAGCAGATATTAACAGGAAAGGAACCTTGGGAAGGCCGGGCACCATGGCCATAACGACCAGTATCACGGAGACCGTTACCAGTGCCTTGGGATTTATTATCACCTGTAGAAGGATGTTTCTGCCAAGGTCCATCTCAGAGCCGGCCCTGCTCACCACTATTCCAGCAGAGGTTGACACCAGCAGTGCCGGTATCTGCGCCACCAGTCCATCACCTATGGTAAGGATCGTATAGGTTCTTGCCGCCTCAGACAGGGGCATCCCTTGTTGCAGTGTGCCTATTATTAGGCCTCCTATGATGTTTATTCCGGTTATGATCAGCCCGGCTATGGCGTCACCCCTGACGAACTTGCTCGCCCCGTCCATAGCACCGTAAAAGTCGGCCTCCTGGGCAATCAGGGCCCTTCTCCTTCTTGCCTCTGTTTCGTCTATGAGACCCGCATTCAGGTCAGCATCAATCGCCATCTGTTTGCCGGGCATCCCATCAAGGGTGAACCTCGCTGCCACCTCTGCTATCCTGCCGGCACCCTTGGTTATTACCACGAAGTTTATAACCACGAGAATCAGGAAGACAATAAGCCCCACCGCATAGTTACCCCCAACAACGAACTTTCCAAAGGACTTGATCACCTGTCCTGCCGCATCCACCCCCTCGTGCCCCTTCAGCAGTATCAGCCTCGTGGAGGCCACATTCAGTGCCAGCCTGTAGAGGGTTGCAAAGAGGAGGACAGTTGGAAACACCGAGAAGTCCAGAGGCTTACTCACAAAGATGCTCCTGATGAGTATTACAATCGAAAGAGAAAGAGACAGGGACAGGAAGATATCCAGCAGAAATGGCGGTATTGGCAATATCATAACCGCCAGGATCACCACCACCGCCATTGCCACCATCACATCGGAACGCCTTTGTAAGGAATCCACCAGTGTCATAGTTTGCCTCTTGTCTTGTAGATGTAAGCCAAGATCTTGGCTACCGCTTTGTAGAGTTCTTCAGGTATATATGCCCCTATCTTCAACCTGTAGAGGGCCCTTGCAAGGGGAGGGTCCTCCACTATAGGGACAGAGTGCCCCCTGGCCACCTCCTTTATCTTCTCTGCAACATAGCCTGCCCCCTTTGCCACCACCTTTGGCGCTGGGAGTTCTTCCCTCCTATACAGAAGTGCCACTGCAATGTGTGTCGGGTTCGTTACCACCACAGTCGCCTTTTGCACCTCCTGTATCATCCTTCTCCTTGCCAGTTCTTTCTGGATGCTCCTTATCCTTGCCCTGACCAAGGGGTCTCCCTCTGTCTCTTTGAACTCCTCCTTTATCTCCTGCCTGGTCATCCTGATGGACCTCTCAAACCTGTACCGTTCCTGTATATAGTCAAAGAGGGCGATGAGGAGAAAGAGGCCGAGCATTGCAATGATGCTCTTCTTTATAAGGATCATGGCCAGGCCTCTGATAACCTCAAGTTCCATTGCAGGGGTCGCAGGGATCACCTTCAGGACATACCAGACGATCAGATAGAGTGCCACACCACCGAGGAGAAACTTCAACAACGCCTTGAGTAACTCAAAGAACCCCTGGAGTGAAAACAGCCTCCTCAGCCCGTTTACTGGATTCAGCCTTTCCATCTCTATACTGAGGGGTTTCAGTACAACACCACCCTGAATGAATCCGGCCAGCAGGACTAAGGCTGTGGCAATGAGCCAGAAGGGCAGTAGAAGAAGCATCACCTCTGCAGAGGCATCTCTGAGGACCTCCATGGGATGCGTCCCGTACCTCATGGCCAGCAACGAACCGCTCAGGTGATAGAACCCTCTAACAAAGGTTCTCCCGTAGAAAAACATGACTATGAAGACACCTGCGGCAGAGGTGATAGAAAGGAGGTCTCTGCTCCTTGCCACCCGCCCCTTTTCCCTTGCCTTCTGTCTCTTTCTCGGTGTCGGTTGTTCTGTCCTCTCCTCAAATTCGGCCATGTCATCCCCCTGCAACCTTCAGGGTAAGTATCAATTCCTCCTTTACCCTGCCATAGGAGACGTTAAAAAGATAAATATATGCAGGTATTGACAGAAGGATCGTGGTGAGCCCTACGAAGAAGTACACTGGATAGGTGACGAAGAATATGTTCATCTGGGGGACAGCCCTCGAGATGAACCCCATTGCCAGGTTTGTGATAAGCATCAGAATCACCACCGGTGCAGCAATCCTGAGGCAGAGTAGCCCGGTGAACTGGATCACCTTCAGGAGTCTCTGCAGAAGACCCTCTAAGGAGACCGCCCCTGCTGGTAGCAACTCGTAACTCCTTATAAACAGAAGCAGGATCTCGTGATGAATATCCAGACAGAGGAGGGTCAGAATCGCCAGCATACTGAGGAACCTGGAGAGTTCTGTTGAGGAGCCAAACTCGGGGTCAAAGAAGTTTGCTATGGACATACCTATCATATTGCTCATCAGTTGTCCTGCCATCTCGGTGGCAAAGAAGACCGCCCTCGCCACCAGACCGAGCACCACCCCGATTATCATCTCCGTAAATACAAGGGTCGGGATCTCATCAGCAAGGGAGCGGAAGTCAACCACAGAGGTGATCACAATGGAAAGCGTCAACACCATGCCTATCTTGAATCTTGCTGGCAGGAGTCTGCTACCGAAAAGGGGCAGTAGAACGAACACTATGCTCGTTCTCAGCAGAACAAGGAGAAATCTCACTATATACTCTCCATCAACTGACATACTACCTCACATAAACAGGTATATTCTGAAAGAGATTTATTGTAAAGGTGATCAGTACCTTTGCTATCCAGGGCAGAAGGATAAAGAGACAGACGAATACTGCAATTATCTTTGGGACGAATGTGAGGGTGAACTCCTGTATCTGGGTGACTGCCTGAAAGAGGCTCACGACAAGACCTGTCACAAGACTGACAAGAAGAACAGGCCCTGACACCAGAAGGAGTGTCTTAAAGACCTCTGCTGATATGTCCTTCAGTACATCTACATTCATCTTATACTCCCCACCAGTGAAGTAACAACCAGATCCCATCCATCCACCAAGATGAACAAAAGGAGTTTAAAGGGCATGGATACCAGAACAGGTGGAAGCATCATCATCCCCATAGAAAGCAAGATGCTGGAGACCACCATATCTATTATCAGGAAGGGCAGATAGAGAATAAACCCTATCTTGAATGCAGCAGTCAACTCACTTATGACGAAGGCAGGGACCACAACGGTCAGGGGTGTCTCCTCTGGACTCTCAGGCCTTTTGTGTTTTGTGAGTTTGAGAAAGAGGAGAAGGTCCTTCTGTCTGGTCTGTCTCAGCATAAACATCTTTACTGGTTTTTCCATCCTCTTGAGGGCCTCCTCCAAGGTTATCTCTTTCTTCATATAGGGCATTATAGCAGCATCTGTAACTGTATCAATCGTGGGTGACATCACATACAATGTAAGAAAAAGGGAAAGCCCTATTATCACCAGATTGGGAGGTATCTGTTGTCCTCCAATTGCCTGTCTCAGCAGTGACAATACGACCACTATCCTGGTGAAGGAAGTAAACATCACCAGCAATGACGGAATCAGTGACAGAAATGCTATAAGGACAAAGACCTCTATTGCAGGGTCAGTTATCTTCATCTGCAAGTTTCTCCCTCAGCAATCTCAAAAATCTGAACCCCTCATCAAGTCTCCTCTGCGGGGGCACCTGTATGTCAGATTCCCTGAGTGTCCTTAATAGTCTTATTTCACTCTGTGTTATCCCAAGAAAGAGCATTTCTCTGCCAACCTTCACCACTGCCACGGCGGTCCCCTTCCTCGGGTCAAGGCTCCTGTATGCTACTATGTCTATAAGCCCTGAGCCTCTCTGGTACCTCCTGCCCCACAACCCAAGTATTACGAAGACAGCCCCAAGTACCAGCAGCAGTGAAATCACTATTTGGAGATAGAGATCCATCATCTCAATCGCCGTATCCTCTCTGCAGGGCTCACTATTTCAGTAATCTTAATCCCGAACTTTTCGTTCACCACCACGGCCTCTCCTCTCGCTATGAGACGGTTGTTCACCATTATCTCGAGTGGTTCACCCGCCTCCTTTCCGAGTTCTACAATGGATCCCTCCGAGATCCGGAGGACATCCTTCAGCAGCATTCTGGTCCTGCCCAGTTCCACGGTCACCTCGAGCGGGATGTCAAGGAGGAATTCGATCTCCTGAAAGGTCCTGCTGTTGTCTTCCTTTGTCTCCTCACTCCTCATTTCCTGGGTGGTCTCTTCTGCCATGGCATACCTCTCAATCAACTCTTGTTATTTTTACTGACTGATAACCCTTTCTATTGCCGATCTGTCCCCTGAACTTCTGAACTCCCTGCACCAAGACAGTCACCTCAGCATCCAAGGCCTTCCCCGTGGCAATCACATTCCCCTCTGACAGTTCTCTCAGTTCCTCAAAGGTGAGTTCGATCCTCGCAAGTTCAACCACCACCTCTACCTCTGCATTCATAAGGTTCTCTACCAAGGTCCTTGTCACCCTGTCATCAGGTGTGATTGCCCTCTCTTTTTCCACCACTTTTGGGTATGAAACCCTGAGTGACTTCACCACCGCAGGGGGGACACAGAAAAGGGACCTCCCTGTGGCCTCGTTTATCCCGATCTGGAACTCGGTCTTTATAATTGGATCGTCAGGTTCATAGAGATTTAAGATGGACAGATTACTCTCCAGTTTGTCCAGATCTATCTCCAAGTCAGCATACTCCTTAATTGTCCCGTTCAACTGCTCGGTTATCATCTTCAGTACCTTCCTCATCACCCTCTCCTTTACCGGCGTAAGGGGATTCTCATTTATTTCTCCCTGAACCGCTGTTCCCTTCCCACCAAAATAGAGTTCCAGTAGGAGATAGATAAGGACTGGATCGAAGATAAAAAGCCCTGGAGGGGAGTCTGATTTAATCCTCAGGATGCCGGCACAGGAACCCTGCTGAACCATCTTCTGTAGTTCTCCAAAATTTAAGACCTCTGGAGGAGTTGTTGAGATCTCAAATGTCTTAAACAACAATGTCGAGAGGACATCCTTCAGGTTTTGGGACACCCTCTCAGAGAATGATTGGAAGTGCCTGAGGTTTCTGTAGAGGGCCACTCCTTCCCTGAAATCGTAATGCCTCACCCCGAATTGGCTCCCTGCATCAGTGGAGGTGGCAATCCTTCCATCTTCGACCCCTTTAAGCAGTGTCTCCATCTCCTCCTGTGAGAGTATCTTCTTCATTGCATCACAAACTCTGTAAAATACACGCCCACAATTACATCTCTGCCCACCGCCTGATTTGCTCTCAGAATGATCTCGTCCTTCAGTTGCATCTTCCCTTCAGGACTGGAAAGGGATTCTACAGACTTACTGCTGACGAGCGTTATAATCGCATCCCTGATAAGCGGGACCTTCGACTCTACCATCTCTCTGTATTTCTCAGATACGAGTTCTAGTTGCATACTGAACTTCAGGAATCTACCATGTTCCATCAGATTAAGGATGAAGGGCTCAAAGGGAACAAGAACCGTCTTGTCTGCTGTCTCCTCCTCTGGTGTCTGCCGGGATGCGGTATTGCCTTTCTTCATGAAGAAGAAGTATCCTCCCGCCGCAGCAGCAAGAAACACTACCACCAGCACCAATAAAACAAGCATTTTCCCTTTTTTCTTCTTTGGCTGTTCCTCCTGTTCCTCTTCCCTTTCCTCTTCCATTCCTCTCCTCCTGAGAGTTTTATTTTTTTCTATATCAAATATCGTGCCTGTTCAGAAAACACTTTAAAATCAATGGATTACAAGCATTTAAGGGATTACATGTCAAAGAAATGACTTCAGAGGGGCTGAAAAGGTGTCAGATGTGTTCAAAAAATGGCAGTATCATGAAATCTGTAAAGGGTGGTTCTGTTCCTCCCTTTGCTCTTGGATTCATAAAGAGCCCTGTCGGCCGTCTCCAAAAGGATGTTCTTTTTTATCATGCATCTGCCAGACAGGGATGCCCCTCCGATACTCACTGTCACATTAACTGCTTCTGATCTAAAGTTGAAACTGAGTTCCTCCACCCTTTTTCTCAACCTCTCTGCGAGTTTAAATGCACCAGAGTAGGTGGTCTCAGGTAGTATGATAGAGAACTCTTCTCCTCCATAACGGGCAGGAATGTCAGTACTTCTCACATTATCCATAATAAGCCTCCCGATCTCTTTTAACACCACATCACCCTTTGGATGTCCATATGTATCATTGATCCTTTTAAAATGGTCTATGTCTATCATGAGGACTGCAAGGGGATGTCGGTATCTCTCAACCCTTTTTAACTCCTTGTCCAGCGTCTCCTGGAAGAACCTGTGATTGTAAAGACCCGTTAAACCATCTCTGAAGGCGAGTTCCTGGAGTTTCCTGTTCGCTTCCATCAACTGTCTGGCCAGTTCTTCTGCATTCTGTTTCGCTCTTTTTAACTCTATTATCAGATTTTCATAGGAAAGGTTGAGTTTTTGCAGTTCCTCATTCGCCTCCTGGAGTAACAGGGAGTAGGGTTTCATATTTCCTGCAGGTATCTCAAAGGCATCCAGTATCTCTACCGTCCTTTCTCCCACCTCATCCAGCAATTTCTCCATTACATCATCAGAAACTCCGAACCACTTCTCTAATAATCTCCTGAGGGAATACAGTTTTTCAGTATTCTTTGTTCCGTGATAGATAGATGAGATAATGTCAGATATATACAGAATTTTAACCATTTCGTTAGAATCACTCTCAGGTTCGTGGTGTGTCCCGATGGGCCTGTAGATAACCTCGGGAATATACCAGTTTTTAAGTAACTCCTTGCCCACCAGTTGATGATCAAAACCAAAGACCCTCCTTTCGGCTTCTGTAGTGTTGATATTCCCTGTCCTCTTTTCAGTCATCACCCTTTTATACTTAAAAGGATTAAGACTATACATAACGGGAACACCTATATCCATTAGCAGACCTGCGACAAAGGTGTTCTCTTTATTGACACCTATATTCTGCGAGAGAAGTTCTGCTGACACTGCTGAGGTTATTGCCCTTTTCCAGAAATACTGCATGTTGAATCCATCATCAGAGGTGCTGAGTCTGTTTATTGACTTCATTACGACAAAGGACAGGGCGATATTCTTTACAGCATTTATCCCGAGTATCCCTACTGCCCTCTCAATGCTGTTGACCCGTGAAAGAAAGCCGTAGAAGGGGGAATTTACTAACTTCAGTATCTTTACTGTGAGTGCTGGATCAGTAGAGACAATCTCTCCGAGTTCCTTCCCGGACACCCCCTCCTCCCTTATGGCCTGAAGTATCCTTGCTGCTACGGCCGGAGGTGTGGGAAGACTCAGATCCTGTGTAATTAACTCTCTATATGGTGCCTGCATCCATGTCTGTACTTTTGGTATGGCCCCTTTCACACAACCTCTATCTCTTTTTATTTCGGCAGAACAAGGCACAACTTTAGCCCTTTACCTCTTCAGGTTCACCAGTTCCTGCAGCAGGTCATCAGTGGTGGTCACGACACGGGAGTTTGCCTGAAATCCCCTCTGAGCAGAGATCATTCTTACAAACTCCTCGGCAAGGTCCACGTTACTGAGTTCGAGGGTATTGGAGAGAATCCTTCCGAGTCCTGAGGTCCCCGGAGCACTCACAATCGGTTGCCCTGACTCGTAGGACTCTGCATAAAGGTTGCGCCCCATCTTTGTCAGACCGTTAGGTGAGAGAAACTTCGCCAGTGCAACCTGTGCTATCACCCTTGTCTGTCCATTTGTAAACACACCTGTAATCACACCATCCTCTGAGACAATGAGGTTCTTCAGGAAGCCCGCGCCGTATCCATCCTGGCTAAGGTTAAGCACAGCAAAATCCGAAGCAAACTGGGTTGTTCCGTCTAAGCCATTGCCTGCCGGTGTCTCTCCGGTTCCAGTGCCGTAGTCGAAGGTAATGGGTTGAGGAGTGGTTATCCCTCCTCCGAAGGTGAAGTTAATCGGGGTCTCGTTATCGGTCTGGAGGGAGCCGTCCTCGTTAAAGACCAAGTTCTGAACACCTGCCTCCAGTAGTTGTCCTGGATTGGCCGGATCTTCCTGCACATAGTGGACATCCCATGTGTTGTCAGCAGTCTTTACGAAATACAGGGTCACATCGTGGGCTCCACCCTGAGAGTCATATACTGTCACCGAGGTGGTAAAGTTGTAATTGGCCGGATCATCGTTCACTCCGTCACCATTTCCATCGAGTGTGAATGCAGCAGAAGGGGCAGTTGCTGTGGCATCCAGATTTACGGCAATCTCAACGGATGTGGTCATATTGGCAGGTATCTGATTTGTGGCGACCTGAAGGTCTCCCAGCGTTCCTGTAATATTACCAGAACTGTCAATAAGATATCCCTGGAGCACCAATCCCTCGGGGTTTACAATATATCCGTCCTTGTTGATGCTGAACTGTCCTGCCCTTGTGTAGTACCTTGCTCCCTGGTCGCTAATGATGAAGAAACCGTCTCCATCAATTGCCAAGTCAAGGGCACTCCCGGTTGTCTCAAATGAGCCCTGTGTAAACAGTGGGCTGACCCTGCTCACCATAACACCCCTGCCTATCTGGGACTGTCCGGCGATACCTGTTATCGTCTGGCTCATTACGTCAGCAAAGGAGACCCTGCTACCCTTAAACCCGATGGTGTTGAGGTTGGCAATGTTGTCACCAATAACAGATAGATATGTGCCATTTGCACTCATCCCGCTTATGGCAGTATAAAGCGATGTTAACATCATACACCTCCTATACTGAGGATTTCATTGAGTTGGACCTTTGTTCCATCATCCAACACAAGATAGGTGATATTGTCTTGGAATGTGACGGCGGTGACCCGTGCCGTCTTAAATGTCTGAACCTCTACGGTGGAGCCTTCCTGATCGTACGCCTCTACTGAGAACCTGTAGAGTCCATCAGGCAGTGGATTCCCTGAGTTGTCATAACCATCCCATGTATAGGTGTTTTCCCCCTCAGAACACCTCCCCAGATTCACCTCCCTCACGAGATTGCCTGAGGAATCGTATATCTGGATTTTTACCTTCTCTGCAGGTGCACTGAGTCTGAACCTTATCTCCTTTGAGACATCAAGCGAGATAGTGTCCCCCTCAACAGACACCTCCCTTCCTATGAGGGAAACGGTGAGGGTGTTCTGGAGGGAGTTCTGGAACAGCAACAAATCAGCCAACTGCATCTTGATGTACTGCAACTGTTCAAGTGAACTGAATTGGGCAAGTTGGGCGGTCATGTCCTTACTGTCCAAGGGACTCAGAGGGTCCTGGTACCTCAACTGCGTCACAAAGAGCCTTAGGAACTCATCCCTCAAGGGGTTATTCTTCTGTGCTTCCGTGTCGGTGTTTACACCTATGCTGGTAATCTCCATACAACGCACCTCCTTCAGACTATGATACTGATCAGATGGTTTCTATTAAGTGGATCAATTTCAGCCTCTGGAGGTCTGATAAATCTCTGTTCCTTCCTTCTATCCCGATCTGGATGTCCATCTCTGTTTTTTAAGAGGAGAGAAAAGTCCCCCACATTGATGCCCTCCTGAGTCAAATCCGTTACTATCTGGTAAAGGGCCTTACCCATGAAGTCCAGTGAGGCACTATCAAACACATATATCTTCCCCTCCACTGCACCGTTCTGATGAGAAAGCCTGATGTGCACTCTGCCGAGTTCGTCATGTTCCACATGGAGGTCTATCCTGTTTGGGTTGTCTCTGTCCAAAATTACCTGTGGACTCTTCTGGACACTTCCCTCCTCTTTTAGAGGAAGTCTCCCTTCGTCGGGCAAGTCAAGATGATTCTCAAAATGCTCCTTTGGGTAGTGCTGAGAAACATTCCTTGTCGGCTCCACCTCTTGGAGTCTCTTGTCTTCCTGCTCTAACTGTATGGAAAGAGGGTGGTCCAGATCAGTCCCTACTTTACCCTCAGACAGCCCCTTCCTGTCTGGCTGTGGAGTACAGTAGCCCACCATCATTGAGGTGGCATCCCTTTGCAATGGTCTGTTTTCAACCACTTTTTCGGATGTGTCCTGAACAGGGCTGACACTCTCTGGCCTCCCTGCAGGGTCTTTGGAGGTCCTGTAGAGATATGTAATTTCAGATACCCTGGCATCCTTGTCTTCAGAGTAAATCACTTGCCATCTGACCTTTGCCCCCCCCTGCACCCTGGCTGTCCCATTATCCACAACTGTTGTATCACCTCCATTGTTGTGTGGTCCTTCTGGCAGGGGAGAAAGATGCCTCTCCTTCAAATTTTTGACTTCCTTTGGTCCACCAAATGGCAAAGGCGTCCACTGGTGAGATGGATCCTCCTCCATACCTGTTGGTTCAATGGATCTGGTTCCCATTTCCTTCTTTTCAGCGGTCGATGGTGTAGATGTATTTCTGGACTTCACTGAAACATATGGTTGCCCCGGCAGTAAATACATGGAAGGGGTGTCAGAAGGATGCTGTGGAAGGTGGATGTTCTGTACCCCTATCAGGTTGTAGTTGGTGCTATGTCTTCTGGTTGGCTCTCCGTCTTCAGCATGGGACTCCTCAGACACAGGCATTTGGATTTCTTTAATCTCACCAACCACTATCTGAAACGGAAGGACAGTCTCTGAACCTGCCTTTAAGGCCTCTGCTACTGGAGGGGCAATCCCTATCCACAGGGAGAATTCCATCACAGTACATGTAATCAATAAACGTGCCAGATGAGATAGGCGAAAAAACCAGTATTTTAGGAATTCTTAACGGATACCCTTGGCAGAGAGAGGAAATTTTTACCTTACAGGAAGATTTTTCACCTTTGGTAATCTGGTCAGTCCTTTTGTGATCTTGATCGCCTTTCTGGGCTGCATCTGTGCCAGTACGGCTGCCGCCCTCCTGGGCCTCATCATTCTGAGAATCGCCACTGCTGTCCTGTCATCGAGGGCCGAAAGCCTCACTGCAGCATCCTCAGGTGGCATCGCCTCGTAGGTCTTCACGAGGTGCTGGAGGTTTTCCCTTCTGAGGTTCTGTATCTCCTTCAGAACCCTCTGCAGTTGCTCCAGCAGCCTCTCATATCTCTGAATCTTCGTCTCCAGGTCCTCTTTCAGTATCTTGAGTCTCTGTTCCTGTAAGAGCATCTGCTTCTCCCTCTCTTCTATCTGGGACTGTCTCTGCTTCAAAGCCTGCAGGAGGTCATCCTCAGCAAATGCCACCTGAGTAAACAGGAGAATCACCAAGGCACAGAAGGCCTTTTTCATATGTCCCTCAGGGATTTGGTAATACTGTTGAAGTCCTGTAAATGCTGCTCTGACAGTCGTTGTCTCTTTAAATCCAACCTCCTTGCCCTCTGCAGTAGAGTCTCCACCATCCTCTTCTCCTTATGCAGTTCCCTTAACCTCTCCTTATGAAACTCATATTCTCTGTTCATCTCCTCAAGCAACAGAACCTGTTTATTTATTCTCCTGGTGATGTCAAAGAGCATTCCATACTGGAGGTCGATCTCTGCTGTATTGACCTCACCATGCTGAACTGACCTGTTAAAACCCTCAATCACATATTCGAGGTCACCCCTGAGTCTTTTGAGGTTCTCCATTTCCTTGTCAATCTCATCCTTGATCCTTCTGATCTGTATCTCCTTCTCTTCCCTCTTTGCCTCTCTGATCTTCAACAGCCTATTCAGTCTATCCTGCCTCATCTGTCAGTATCAAACAGCAGATAGAGGGCCTGCAGGCTATCGGCAAGGTCCCTCTTTTCATTTATGTCCTGTTTGATGTACCTCTTTAGTCTGTCGTACATCTCCACCGCCTTGTCCACCTTTGGATTAGACCCTGCCTTGTAGGCTCCAATCGTTATCATGTCCTCGTATTTTTTGTAAGTAGAATAGGTCTCCACGAATTTAAGGGCATACTGCCTATGGGTAGGGTCCACAATATCCGGCATAACCCTGCTTATGCTCTGCATTACATCCACTGACGGATAAAGACCCTCAGAGGCAAGTTCTCTTGAGAGCACAATGTGTCCATCCAGGACCGCCTTTGCTGAGTCTGCAATCGGGTCTGCAACGCTGTCGTCCCCCTCCACCAGGACGGTATAGATTCCTGTAATGGTGCCACTATGTTCTGAGGTCCCCACCCTTTCCAGTAACTGCGGGATCAGGGTGAATACAGAGGGCGTATAGCCCTTTACTGTTGGAGGCTCACCCACTGCCAGGCCGATCTCACGCTGGGCCTGGGCCACCCTGGTGAGTGAATCCATCAGGAGCAATACATTCTCTCCCCTGTCCCTGAAGTACTCTGCTATGGCAGTGGCTGTAAGGGCAGCCCTCACCTTGGCTATGGGGGGCTGATCTGCTGTTGCCACCACAACCACTGATCTCGTGAGCCCCTCCTGTCCGAGGTCCTTATCAATAAACTCCTTAACCTCTCTGCTCCTCTCTCCTATCAGGGCAATGACATTAACAGTTGCCTCTGTGTATCTGGCTATCATTCCCAGCAGTACGCTCTTGCCAACCCCTGCACCTGACATAATCCCGATCCTCTGGCCCTTCCCACAGGTGAAAAGTCCATTTATCACCCTGATGCCGAGGTCAAGGGGCTCGGTAATCCTTCTCTTTAACAGGGGGTTAATCGGTCGGCCTGTGAGGGGATAGGGTGTCCCATTTCCAGGACCCTTTCCATCTATTGGCTTCCCCTTTTCATTTAAGACCCTTCCTCTCAGGGCATTGGAGACCCTTATGAAGGGTCTCTTTTTCGTGGCCCATACCCTTGAACCTGGCCTTATACCCTTCAGGTCTGCAGACGGCATTAACAGAACACTGCCGTTTTTAAATCCCACCACCTCGGCCTCTGTGACCCCTTCGTCAGTTAATATCTCGCAGGACTCACCTATGCTTGTCTGCAACCCCGATGCCTTAATCACTATACCCGTGACTTCCTGCACCTTCCCGTATACCTTAAGAGGATCAACCTCCTTTACCCGTTCTATATATCCTGAAAGGTCAATCATCTGTCCTCCGCTCAAGCATCTCTCTTATCAGTGTCTTTATCTCCTCATGAATGTCAAAATGGACCTCCTCAAACTCACCCTCTATCTTTGCCTCGTATAATCCCAGTGAGGGATCGGTCTCAAAGGCTATCTCAGGGTGTAAATGAAACATCTCAGGGGCATGTGCCTCAAAAACCCCTTTCAGTGAGGGATGAATCCTTATGGTAACCTTTGTCCTCTGAAGCCTTGTAAAAGCCTCCTTTGTAATCTCTACTATCTGTTCCGGATGTTCGTCGATTGTCTTCATCACTATCCTTTCTGCCATAGCAACGGCAAGTTCTATCACCATTGGCTGGACTTCTGTAACCAGAGAGTCCTTAAACCTGATTATCTCCCTTAACACATCCTCTATCTTTTCTACAAGGGTCTTTACCTTTGCCTGTCCCATCTCAAATCCGGCCCTCTCACCTGCCTCAAACCCCTTCTCGTAGGCCTGTCTCTCTATCTTCTCAGCACTTACTGATGGAGATGGAGAGGTGTGCTCTCCAGACATCTCCTCAAAGACGGGCAACTCAAAGGGGACCACATCTTTGTTTGTTATGACATTTCTTTTATACAAGGTCCTCTCCTTTACCAATCACTATTTTTCCCTCCTGTTCAAGTTTTCTTGCTATCTTGATGATGTTCTTCTGAGCCTTCTGGACCTCAGAGACCCTGACCGGACCCCTCGTTTCCATCTCATCCTTCAGAATCTGTGATGCCCTCTGAGACATGTTCTTGAATATCTTGTTCTTGAGTGCCTCGGAGGCTGTCTTGAGGGCTACTGAGAGTTCCTCTGTGGAGACCTCTTTGAGGAGCATCTGTATTCCCCTGTCGTCTATATTTATGAGGTCTTCAAAGACAAACATCTTGTCCCTTATTGATTCGGCGAGTTCCGGGTCATGCTCCTCTATCTTCTCCATTATCTCCTCCTCCACCTCCTTCTTACAGTTGTTCAGGATCTCGGCCAGTGTCCTTTCCCCCTCAAGGGCCTTTTTGTGCCTCTGTGTAAGATCAAACTTGGTCTTCAGGACCTCTGCGAGTTCCTCCAATGCCTCTTCGGATATCTTCTCCATGCTTGCAATCCTTATACACACCTCTGACTTCATATTCTCGGGTAGGAGTTCAAGGAGTTCCGCCGCCTTCCGGGTGGGAAGTAGCGAAAGCAGAACCGCTATAACCTGTGGATGTTCCTGTCTTATAAAGGGCAGAAGGGCCTTCACATCATCAAGGGAATCCAGAGGGCCTGCCGATTCATCCTCAGAGATCCCCTCCATCGGCAGCCCCCTTGAAAGAATGTTCTTTGTGAATTCTATCCCACTGAGAGGGATCTCACCTTTGGCAAGCAGTTCCGCTGCCTCCTTCATAACCTCCTTTATCTCAAGGGACCTCACCCTCTTCATCCGCTTCATGTGGTTCATGAGTGTCCTTACATCCTCCGGGTCCAGTATCCTGAGGACCTCGGTGGCTATCTCCTCCCCGAGGGAGATGAGAAAGATGGACGCCTTCTCCTGCCCTGTAAGCCCCATATTACCCCTCTTCAAGCCAGTACTTCACTAACTGCGCTGCCTTCTGGGGATTCCTCCTCGCCCACTCCACCACTTGTTCCTTAGAGGCACCCTCTGGCAACATCATTCTCTCTACCTCCTCCACCCTCATCGGCATCCCTGAAGGAGGTCTTACTGTTGGTGGCGGCGTGGTAAGGACCTTCACCAGGGGTCTCACCACAAACAGCAACACCATGAGCACCACAAGTACCGGTATCAGGTATCTCAACAGTGTGAAGACCACATCTGGAATGAGTTTCCTCTCAGGCACAGGTGTCGGTTCCACAGCCCTTTCTGCCCCAAATGGTAGATTCACTACCTTCACCTCGTCCCCCCTCTTCTCGTCATAGCCAATCGCCTTTTTCACCATCTCCTCAAAACTCTCCAACTCCTCCTTGGTCCTTGGAATATACTGCTGGTCACCACCTTCTGCCTTGTATTTCCCGTCCACAAGTACCACCGCTGTTATTCTCTTTATTGTACCTGGTGGGCTTATCAGGTGCCTGACCACCTTGCTTATCTCGTAGTTTATGATCTCGTTCTTTCTTTCGGTGTATCCAGTCTGTCCGGAGACCCCGAAAGGACTGGCGGGCAGGTTTGACTTTACTCCTGGGACCCCGCCTGCGGGAGTCTTTGTGGACTTCTCCGTCTTTTTCTGTTCACTCCTGGCAACTTGACTATCAGGGTCATAGAGTTCCTCCCTCTTTTCAATCTTTGTAAAGTCCAGTGATGTAGAGACCTTTGCCCTCACCTTTCCATCGCCCACCACAGGCTCCAGTAGCCCCACTATCTTGTCTTCCAGGTATCTTTCCACCAGGTTCTGAAATTCCAGTTGTGAGGCGGTCATGGTCACGAAGTCCTCCCCCCGTGGTCTGGTCAGCAGGTTACCCCTGCTGTCGATAATCGTTACATCCTGAGGTGTCAGCCCCTCCACACTGCTGGCCACAAGGTGGACGATACCCTGAATCTGTTTCTTTGACAGGCGAACACCTGGTCTCAGTTTCAGGACCACAGAGGCCTTCGGCCTTTCCTCCTCACCAAACAGAGTCTTCTCAGGCAGACTCAGGTGGACCCTGCACTGCTGGACCTCTGACAGGGCCTGTATCGTCCTTGACAGTTCCCCCTGCAACGCCCTCTGGTAGTTCACCTTCTGGAGGAAATCGGTCATGGTGAAGTTTGTCTTGTCAAAGATCTCAAAGCCAACTACTCCGGCTTGGGGGAGCCCCTCAGATGCCAACTTCAGTCTCAACGGGTAGAGCCTGTCTGAGGGGACCATTATCCCTGTGGAGGTGACCTTATAGGGAACTCCCATCTCACGGAGCCTCTGCTCTATCAGGGCTCTATCCTCTTCTGTAAGATTGGAATAAAGGCTCTTGTACTCTGTCCTGCCCGTCCATGCAACAAGGAAGATGACAGAGGCGATGGCGAGGGTCAGTGCAACGGCAAGGGCGACCTTCTGCCTCTTCGGAAGGGACCTGAACCTGCCTGCTATCTCAGAGGCCGATGCCATCAGACCTGCATCCTCTGTATCTCTTCGTAGGCATTAAGGAGTCTGTTCCTCACCTCCACCATCAACTGAAATGACAACTCCGCCTTCTGCATTGAGACAACTGCCTCAACCACATCACCACCTGAAATCAGTTCCTTTATTGCCTTCTCTGCATCTGTCTGGATCTGTTGTAGCCTGCCAATTGTCTCTTTCAGAACCCTCTCAAATCCCTCCTTCTGACTCTCCTGACTGCCAAGCCCCTTGAGGGTCTCTGGTATCAATGGGGATACCTGTCTAACAGAGGACATGACTACCTCCCTATCTCTAAGGTCTTCATAAGCATACCCTTGTATGTATTGAGTGCACTGATTGATGCCTCATAAGACCTCAAACTCATCATCATATTTACCATCTCCTCAAGGACATCCACATTCGGTAGCCTTACATACCCGTTACTGTCTGCATCAGGATGTCCGGGGTTGTAGATCACCTTGAATGGAGAGGGATCCTCAACCACCTGTAGCATCCTCACCCCGGAGAGCGTCTCGTCTCCCTCCACCACCTCCTCAGGCACAAACACCACATCCTTGCGCCTGTAAGGCCCTCCCCCTGCTGTCCTGGTGGTATGGGCGTTAGCCATATTAGAGACAATTACATTCATCCTCTTCCTCTGGGCCTCGAGCGCAGAGGCGATCACCTTAAACAGTGCTGAAATCTCCATCCCTCACCTCCTCAATGCGTTCTTAAACATCCTGATCTTTGAAGAAAGCAGGTTTATGCCTGCCTGAAACAGTATTGAATTTTCGATCATCTTCGTCACCTCTCTATCCAGTTCCACATTATTGAGGTCCTTCCAGGCCCTGTCCTCAGCCACCTCAACCAGTGCAGAAGTGTTAATCTCTGCAGGTCTTATATGCTTAGGGTCTGTAACCTTCAACTTAAGCATCTCATCCTCCAGTTGAACCCTGAACCTCAGGTCCCTTGCACGGTATCCAGGTGTCTCCACATTTGCGATGTTGGAGGCTATGACTCCGTGCCTTTTAAGGGTAAGCCTTATAAACGATTCGAGACTCCTGAGTTCGTCCATTTCTCTCACCCCTATTCAAATTTTGTGCCAGTTCTGACTTTCTCTGCTGTAGAGTAAATCACCTTCCAGCAGCCTGAAATAGAATTCACCTATGGAAGTTTTTTCCATACTCCTTTAATTTGTTTCTAAGGGTCCTAACGCTTATGCCGAGTATTCTTGCAGCCTTTGTTCTGTTTCCGTTCGTTCTCCTCAGGGCATCCAGGATCAGTTCCCTTTCCATCTCTTTGATACTTCCCCAGGAGGAGGTCTTCAGATCCTCCCTTTCCAGCATAAGGTCTCCAACATCTATGTACTCACCCCTACAGAGCAGAACTGCCCTCTGAACCACATTCTCCAGTTCCCTCACATTCCCCCTCCAAGCATTAGAAAGCAGGCATTGCATCGCTTTACTGGTGAACCCTCTTATCTGCTTTTTTGCTTCCTGAGAAAATTTCTCTAAGAAGTGCTCTGCCAGAAGAGGTATGTCTTCCTGCCTCTGCCTCAGTGGCGGAAGGTTCAATGGAAAGACATTCAATCTGTAGTAAAGGTCTTCCCTGAACCTTCCCTCAAGACACTCACTCTTCAGGTCCCTGTTTGTGGTCGCTATAATCCTCACATCTATCTTAATCGGTCTTGAACTGCCAAGTCTCTCTATCTCTTTTTCCTGAAGGACACGTAGCAACTTGGCCTGCAGTTGTAGGGGCATCTCCCCTATCTCGTCCAGGAGGAGGGTGCCACCCTGGGCGATTTCGAACTTTCCTCTTCTTGTCTGCACGGCACCAGTGAATGCTCCCTTCTCATATCCGAACAGTTCGGACTCCAGGAGGCTCTCAGGTATGGCAGCACAGTTTATGGCAACAAAGGGCCTGTTTGCCCTGTTGCTCCTCTGATGAATGTATCTTGCGAGCAGTTCCTTACCCGTGCCGCTTTCTCCTGTTATCAAGACGGTTATATCGGTCCGGGCTATGCTTTCAGCAAGCAGAAGTATACGATTCATCTCTGCATTGGAGGTTATAATCTGTCTATTTAAAGGGGCCCGTCTTGAGACCGAATCTATCGCCCTCTTCAGTGTCTCAAAGGAAAAGGGCTTCATCAGATAGTCAGTCGCCCCTTCCTTCATAGCCTCAACGGCACTCTCCACAGTTCCGTAACCCGTTATGATAATGACAGGCACATTTCCTGCCCGCTGCCTTACCTGTCGGAGAAATGACACCCCATCCATCCCGGGCATCTTCATGTCTGTTATCACTAAGAGATAATCCCGTTCTTTCACTGCCATAAGGGCATCCTCGGCCGTCTCATAGGCGTCCACACTGTAACCCATTCTGCCAATCGCCTCTGCCAGGGCCTGCCTCATCTCAAGATCGTCATCAACAACCATAATCCTGTTTTTCATCTCTCTCTCTCCTGTGGTATCCATAAACTGAAGATGCTACCCTTACCTGATCCGGTGCTCACACGGATAACTCCCCCATGGGCCTGAATAATCCTTTCTGCAATCGTGAGCCCAAGCCCGGTGCCCTTCTGTTTGGTGGTAAAGAAGGGGTCAAATATCCTCTCTATATGCTGGTCGTCTATGCCAGGACCGTTGTCCTTTATGCTGATGACCGCATACCCGGCCTTTTCTTCTGCCCTGATGACCACCTCGCCCCCTTCTGGTTCTGCCTGTATACCGTTTATGAGGATGTTCATGAGGGCCTGTTTCAGAAGGTCAGGGTCTGCCCATATCATCTGCACCGAGACATCCTCCTTCAGGCAGATACCCTTTGACTCAGCCAGCGGCCTCAATATACCAACCATATCAGAGAGAAACCTCCTCATCTCTATGGCCCTCCACCTCACGGTATGATTCTTTGTGAACAGGAGCATGTTCGCAAGGATATTTTCGAGGCTTCTTATCCCCTTCAGGATCCCCTCTACAAGCCCTTTCTGCCTGTCTTCAGATACCTCTCGCTTGAGCATGGAGGCAAATAGTTCCATACTGCAGAGCGGATTTCTTATCTCATGGGCGATCTTTACCGCCATCTCCCCCATCGAGATCAACCTCTTGTTCCTCTCATAATGGACTTCCATCTCCTTCTGTCTGGTTATATCCCTTATCAGTATCACCTCTGCGTCTTTCAACCCGTTCCACCTCAATGGTGACCTTGACAGCATTACATGGTAACTCCTACCATTTACTCTGAGTGTGCCTTCTCCTGTCATGGTGTCTATGGATACACCGAGTTCATTAAGAGATAAACCCTCTTCCTCTTTTTCTATCTCCAGAATCCTCTTTGCAGAGGGGTTCATGAGAATGACATTACCACCATCATCCACTACCATAACCGCCTCTTCGAGATTGTTCAACACAGCCATCAAAAGGTCCCTGTGCTGTTTTACCTCCTGAAGGGCAGAGATGAGTTCCCTGTTCTTCTCCTCCAACTGCTCGGTGAGGTAGACCACCTTTTGTTGCAGTTGCCTGTAGTATCTCTCCAGACTCTCCGATGCCCTTGTAAAGTTTTCAAAGGCCTCATTTAGAAGGGCCAGATCCATAAAAAACCCTCCTCAGTTCTTCATCCAGTTCCTGCTGTTTCTTTAAGACCCTTGACAGGGCCACCATCAATGTGCCTCTGGGGTAGACATCCATCTGACTGCCGAGCCTGTAACTCACCCACCACCGTTCGTCCTCCTGCAGGGGTTCTGCCCCCCCTGTAACAGCCATTCTGTAGTACCTCAGGGCCTCCTTTCTGTATCCATTTATGTAAAAGAGGTCAGCAATCGGAACGAGGTACTCCCTATCTGGGGAGACCTCTCTGAGTACCCTTCTAAAGAAGGAGACTGCCCTTTTATACCTCAGGGCAAGGTTAAGGGCATGAGAGATGTCCTGTCTTCTAAACCTCTTAATCCCTTGAAAGACCCGGAATGCCCTTGCATAATCACCTTTCAGATAATACGCCCTTGAGAGCATCCTCCTGTGGCCGTCACTGGCTGATTCCACCTTCTTGAGATATCTCAGAGCCAGATTGGTGTCGCCTATCTTCAGAAACAAATCGGCCAATCTGATGGCGGCCCTCTCTCTCACAGTGGCACTCCCATTTTCAAATAACCATCTCCACAGGTGGTGGTACTCTATCGTCTCATCGCTAAGTAGAGAGGCCATTCTGAGTAGAAAGCCCTCCTCAGATGGTCTGAGAAGGAACCTTCTGTACCTCCTCCATAATACCAAGAAGTCATCTCCTCCACTCTTGCCTGCCTGAAGGAGTAGTTCTTTCAATTCCTTCATTGCTCCTTTAAAGGGAGTGGTCCTCAGGATGAGATGTCTCAGTTCCTTTTCCGCCTTAGCAATGTTTCCTTCCTGTCTGTACAGTCTCGTAAGAAGCAAAGAGGCCCTGTCGTAGTCTACCCCTGGCGGGTAGTTCCGTTTCACCTCAAGCAGGTTTGCCTTTGCCTCCTCAACCCGTCCGAGCATCATGTTCGCCTCAGCCATCATTACCAGGGCCTTTCTCCTTATTACCCACTCTGGAGACAGCAGACACAACTGAAGATTCCTTATCGCTTCCTTCGGTTTGTCCTGGGCAAGGGTAATGTCTGCAAGATCAAGGTAGGCCCTGTAACGAAGCGGACTCCCCTTAACTGACAACAGGTAAAGCCTTGCATCTTCAGGTCTGCCAATCACCTTCAGATTCTCACCCACATAGAGACGGGTCTCTTCAGAGGAGGACAGATAATCCCTGTCTTTACGGAGCAGGGGGAGATAGATTTTATAAGCCTCTCTGTATCTACCCATGAGATGGAGTGTGTTTGCAATCCCGAAGAGGACCTCGGTAGATTCGCCCAACCGCCTGTAGTATCTAAGGGCATCCCTGTATCGCCCGATCTTCCGGTAAGTCTCTGCCAGCAGAAACTCAACTGTCTGCAGCAACTCATGCTCTGGGTAGTACATGATAAATAATTTGAGCAGTGCGGCTGCCTCATGGAATCTCTTCAATCTTAAAGACAACTCCGCCCTCTGAAGCATGAGAGAGGCCCTCTCAGTTTCAGGGGCATAAAGGTAGGAGAGTCTCAGGTAGTTGGTTGCCTCATGGAATTTACCGTTCATTTCCGATGCCTTTGCATACAGATAATAATATTTGGACCTCTCTTTGCTGTCTGGAGTATATACCTTTAAAATATTTATGGCATCATATCCTCTGTGTTCATTGACCAGTTGTTCTACCAGTTGTAACGGTGAAGAGTTATTGGCAGTACAGATACCCACATTCAGCATGGTTAACACTATCACCAGCCACAGAGATCTCATACCTCAATCCCATAGCAATAATCGTGCCTGAAATAACCCCTTAATAAATAATAAAGAGATTGCTATTTGGTGTCATCCATTTGACGGGTTTGGCGGGGAGTGGTCAGCGTCTTCTGGCGGGGATATCTATCCCCATCTTCTTCATCTTCTCTATCAGGGTGGTCCTGTTCAACCCCAGCAGGGCAGCGGCCCTGCTCCTGTTGCCCCCGGTCCTCTGAAGTGCCTGAAGGATGTATCTCCTTTCCATATCCTCCAGCAAGCGATTCAGATCCACCCCGTCGGCGGGGACCATTACTTCCTGAGGAACCTTTCCTATGGCCCTGTCGCCTGTCTCAGACAGGTGTCTCAATTTTTCAGGAAGGTCCTCTATGTCCACCCGTCTCTTCCTGACAAGAATCATCAATCTCTCCACGAGGTTTTCCAGTTCCCTTACATTGCCAGGCCAGTTGTAGTTCAACAGGCAGTCCATCACCTCGGGAGGGAACTCCAGTGGGGGTCTTCCGAGCCTCTCAGAGATCTGTTTGACAAAGTGGCTGACCAGAAGGGGGATGTCCTCTTTTCTCTCCCTTAAAGGTGGTAGACAGATCGGGATAACATTGAGTCTCCAGTACAGGTCTTCTCTGAACCTCCCCTCAGACACCGCCTTCTCCAGATCCTGGTTCGTTGCAGCAATGATCCTCACATTCACCTTTATCCTCTTTGCACTGCCAACCCTTTCTACCTCCTTTTCCTGTACGACCCTTAACAACTTTGCCTGTAGTGAGAGATCCATCTCACTTATCTCATCAAGGAAGAGGGTCCCGTTGTTGGCCAGTTCAAAACGGCCCGTTCTTGAGGTCACTGCACCTGTAAAGGCCCCCTTTTCATGTCCGAAGAGTTCTGACTCAAAGAGTTCCCTCGGAATGGCTGCGCAGTTTATAGGGACAAAGGGACCATCAGCCCTGTTGCTACAGTAATGTATTGTCCTTGCAACCAGTTCCTTGCCGGTTCCGCTTTCACCTGTGATCAGAACAGGGCTGTCAGTGTCTGCCACCTTTTCTATCATCTCAAAGAGTGCCTGCATCTTGGGTGAGTCACCCACCAATCCTGAGAAGTGATACTTTTGCCTGAGTTGTCTCTTCAACCAGAGATTCTCAAGTCTCAACCTGGAGACGTCTATGGCCCTCTTTATACTTATAAGGAGTTCTTCCAGGTTTAGCGGTTTAGTTACATAGTCGTAGGCACCAAGTTTCATCGCCTCAACGGCCGATTCAATGCTCCCGAAGGCGGTAATCATTATTACCGGCACGGTAATGTTGCGTTCCTGCAAAACCTTCAGCATCTGTAAACCACTCATCCCGGGCATCACGATGTCCAGCAGCAGGAGGTCCGCCCCCTCTGAACCCAGCAATTCAAGTCCCTTTTCTGCGGACGCCGCCTCTACCACCTCAAAACCTTCTGATTCCAGAAAGACCCTCAGCGCATCCCTTACCGTTTCATCATCATCAACAATCATCACCCTCACCATATCTTAAATTTTCTACCAATATCCACTCCAAAGTCAATCTTTTGACACATCAATACCACCCTAAAGTTTTTTTCCTCTCATCCGAAATAAAAAGTGGGGTCAAAAAAAGGCGGGAAAGGAGGTGAGGACGAAGAGGAAGATGCCTGACCCTGAAGGCAGGCGTGGCCTGCAGAGGGCACGGAAGCCCAAAAAGATTCAGGGAGGAAGAAGATGGCCCTTGTCATCAACACAAACATACCTTCACTTAATGCCCAGAGAAACCTAAACAGGTCACAGGGGGTACTCCAGGTAGCGCTGCAGAGGCTGTCCTCTGGATTAAGGATCAACTCAGCAAAGGACGATGCTGCAGGGCTTGCAATAAGCACCAGGATGGAGAGAAACATTCGGGGCATGACCGTGGCCATCCGGAATGCAAATGATGGACTTTCAATCCTGCAGACGGCAGAGGGTGCCATTGACGAGATGACCAACGCCCTGCAGAGGATTTACGAACTGGCGGTTCAGGCAGCCAGTTATAACACCAATCTGGACAGGTCCTCGATGAATCAGGAGGTCCAGCAACTGATTGACGAACTGAGCAGGACTGTTAACCAGACCCGTTACAACGGGGAAAAACTCTTCACCGGGCTCTTCTCTGCTGACATCCAGGTGGGCGTTGAGGTGAATGAAACCATTAACATCTCCATCAGTAACCTCTCACCCAGTTCGATGGGTGTTGCCTCAAACTACTACAATATTGCCAACCTCGACGATGCCACTCTCGCAAACAGGATTGCAACTCAGTATCTGACGGCCACATCCGGGACCCCCACAGTAAACGACGTCCAGATTAGCAGTAGTGCGATCTCCTCAGGGACCAATGCGGTTGAGAAGGTGAATCTCTTGAATCAGTACTCATCCAGTACGGGCGTCACCGCGTTTGTCTATGGAAATGGGCTGATCGGCCTTGACTACTCAGGAGGTGCGGCAGCCGACATTGCAGCAGGCGCCCTTGTGGTGAACGGGATAAGCATCGATGCGGTCAGTGCTGGTCTTGACGTATCTGCCACAGCAGACAACCTGGTAGATGCAATCAATGCCAAGACTGCCCAGCACGGTGTGATTGCAGTCAATGATACCACAAACAGCAGGATAGTGCTCATAAACCGTAATGGTGCTGCTATAACTGTGACTGCCAACTCTACCGTTGACTCAGACATCACCACCTTCTTCTCAGATGGGACCACATCAGTGGACGCAGGAGCCAACGGAGCGATAGTGTTAAACCAGTCCCTTGGCAACAATACGGTCACATTTGACGCCTCCACCACAGCCGGGGCATTCACAGGCGACACCACAGACACCACTGAGAACCTCTCCGATGCCTCGGTCAATGCAATGGTGGTGACCAGCGCTGCGGAGGCAAACCTCACAATGCTCGCGGTTAAGGAGGCGATGGAGACCATAAACGCTGAGAGGGCTGTAATAGGAGCAAAACTGAACAGGTTTGAATCGGTCATCAGAAACCTGGAGAACATCAGGGAGAATATGTCTGCTGCAAAGTCGAGGATAATGGACGCTGATTATGCTGTAGAGACTGCAAATCTTACAAGGGCACTGATACTGCAGCAGGCAGGTATCTCTGTGCTTGCACAGGCAAACACCATCCCCCAGAATGTCCTGGCACTTCTGGGAGGAAGGTAAGAGGCAGGGAGGGGGTAACCCCTCCCATTAAAGACAGATGGATATAAGGCTGAAGGAAATAGGTCAGGCAGTGGTGATAAGGGGCAATAAAGGTCCCTCTGATGTAGACGGTGCCACTGGCAACGGAGTGGACAGTGCAAGGGAATTTAACACCAGGTCCAGCACCAGAAGGGCATCGTCTCAGAAGGAGGTCCAACTCCCCTTCAACACGACTGCCTACTTCAGTCTCGATGAAGATGGCAATGTGGTTATAAAGATTGTTGACAGAGAGGGGAAACTACTCAGACAGATCCCACCAGAAGAGTACATAGCCATGATGCGGAATCTGAAGAAGGCGATGGAAAATCTCTTTAAATTAGGGGTGTGAGATGTCTCTGGCCAGTACGATAGGCATAACAAGTGGCATAAACTTTGACCAGTTGGTGTCCCAGTTAATGGCCATTGAAATGGTCCCCCTACAGAGACTGCAACAGAGAATCGAGGACTACAACCAGAAGATCAGTGCAGTAGGTACCCTCACAAGTGTCCTTTCTACCTTGAAGGATGCGGTTAAAGACCTCAGGGATACCGAACTGCTCGGTATGACTGCCACCTCCTCAGACATGACAGTGCTTTCCGCCACTGCCACTCCCTCCGCCTCTGAAGGCACCTACAGGATTGTGGTAAACAGACTTGCACAGGCCCAATCCCTCTATTCCGAGACGTTCACCTCCGAGAATGAGCCAGTGGCAGACCTTTCAGTCAGCCCCCAGCAGAGGTTAAAGATACAGGTCGGCAGTTCAGAGCCCATAACAATCACCATTGACTCCTCAAACAACACCCTCGCGGGGATCAGGGATGCAATAAACGACTCGGCCCTTCCCCTGAGGGCATCTGTTGTAAATGACGGGACTGGATACAGGCTTATCCTCACCGCCACAAACACAGGTGCATCCAATACTATCACTGTGCAGGTGGATGAAGACAATGACGGTGTATTTGAAGAGGCCTCAGAGACTGATGCCACAGGACTCTCACGCCTCGCCTTTAATCCCGGCTCATACGACCAGGACGGCAACCCCCAGGGTGGTGTACAGCAGATGCTACAGTCCATAGCAGCAAGGGATGCGGAAGTTGTAGTGGACGGACTTACCGTTACCAGGTCCAGTAACTCCATATCAGACCTTATTACCGGTGTCACCATAAACCTCTTGAAGGAGAGTAACGGTCAGTCACTCACGCTAACGATTTCAGAAGATAACCAGACCCTACGAAATAAACTGAACGCCTTCGTTTCTGCCTATAACCAGTTGGTCGCCACCGCTGGCAATCTGAAGGGGACGAAGGACAATCAGGGGCCTCTTTATACAGAAGCCCTTCTGAGCAGGATAACCTCTTCCTTAAGGGATATAACTGTAAGGGAGTTTAACGGCAGGACACTCGTCTCATTGGGAATAACCCACGACAGACAGGGTAATTTGCAGTTTGATGAATCTGTATTAGAGGATGTCCTGTCAGAGTCTCCAGATGAGGTGATAGAGACGATACACGATATGGCAGAGGAATTTTACTCAATGCTTGATAACTACCTCTCCGAGATTATACCTGCCAAGACAGAGGGGCTTCAGAGTTCAAAGAGGTACCTGCAGGAGAGGGCAGACAGTATGGAATTAAGACTTCAGATGATTGAAGAGGGGCTGAGACAGAGGTTCTACCTTCTTGAACAGACCCTGGCAAGACTACAGAACGAAAGCAACTATGTGAGCCAGCAACTGAACAACATATCAAAGATCGTGGGAGACAAGCGATGAACCTGCAGTACGCGGAAAGGGCATACAGGAGCACCATGGTAAATACCACAGAGTCGCCTCTGGATCTCATCATAATGCTTTATGAGGGGGCGATAGAGTTTCTTGAAAGGGCCGTCGATGCAGTGAAGATGGGCAACAGGGCGGAAAAGGCCAGACTCATCTGCAGGGTGATCTCCATTGTTGAGGAACTCCTCAAATCCCTTGACCATAACGTAGGGGGTGAGGTCTCTACCAACCTGCAATCCCTGTATATCTACATGTTAAGAGAATTGACTCACGCCAATGTCTCTGACGACCTGTCAAGAATACAGCATATAATAGAACTGTTCAAGATACTGCTGGATGCCTGGAGGCAGATAAGATGAGCATTTCTCCAACACTGATATACAATATAGTACAGATTTATAAGAGGGTTTCTAATTTAAGCCTCTCCGAGAAAAAGGAGACCGAAGAGGAGGTTGACAGAAGAGACATCGTGAACATCTCCTCTGAAGCCAAGAGGAGGCATTTGCTTGAAGAGACGAAAAAAGAGGTCCTTCAAAAGATAAAAGACACCGAAAAACTGAGAATATAGGGGTAGAGATTGAAGAGAGAAGAGTTTACTGTACTGGTTGTGGACGACGACGAACTCGCCAGAGATGCGGTCGCCTCAATCCTCTTAAAGGAGGGATATCCTGTGCTGACAGCAGGTGATGGGCTTGAGGCAATAAAGACCCTGAGGGTTAACAAAGTTGGACTTGTTATCACTGACCTCAAGATGCCCCGTGTTGATGGTCTTGAGGTCTTGAGATACACGGTAAAGAACCATCCTGACACGATGGTGGTTCTCATCACCGCTTATGGAACCATAGAGGTTGCACTGGAAGCAATAAGAGAGGGTGCCTATGACTATCTGGCAAAGCCTTTTAAGATGGAAGAGATTGTTTTCCTCGCAAACAAGGCATTCAATATGGCCTCAACCTACAGAGAACTGAAGGAGTTGAAGGAACTCTTGCAAATGACTTACAGGGATATAGGGATTGCTGAAAAGATAGCCAAGACAGGCCATCCTGAACTTATTGCAAACTGGATTGAGAGGATTGAGATGCTCAAAAACAAAGGACTCCTCTCTGAGGAAGAGGTGAAGATACTCAGGGAGAGGCTAATAATGGGATGATCGGGAGCCCAAAGATCCTTATAGTGGATGATGACCCCCTACTGAGGGACGTGTTGTCACAGATAATGCAGGCGCTGGGATACCAGTTTGAACTTGCGACAGACGGCGGGGAGGGTATCAGAAAGGTAAAAAATGGCGACTTTGATGTCATATTTACTGACATCAGGATGCCAAAGATGGACGGTATGGAGTTTATACGACAGGTGAAGGCAATTGCACCTCTGACGCCGGTGGCGATTATAACTGGCTATCCATCCCTTGATGTGGCGATTGACGCGATCAAGGAGGGTGCCAGGGACTTTATAACAAAGCCATTTAATTCAGACCAGATAAGGGAAACCGTTGAAAGGCTGACCAGGGAGAGGTGGCTTCTGAGAGGGTTGAAGACTGTCAGTGCTGACAGTGAGGATAAAGACATTTACAGGGAACTTATAAAGAGACTCGAAGAGATCGCAATGCTTCAGGCTCTCAGTGTGGAACTGGATGAACTCTACAACAATAACGATATATACGACAGAATCGTCCAGATGATTGCACGACTCCTTACCGCTCAGGAGGCCTACTTCGGAATAATCAATGATGATGATATCCAGATAAAGAGTTCCACAGTGGACATAAAGGGGAGCATCTCTGTTGACGAGATCCATCTCCATAAGGTTATCACGAAACAGACCCATTGTATAGTTGAAGCAGGCAATAAAAATCCCTTTACAGGGACTGCGCTTCAGACGGACTTATTAATTCTGCCACTGATAACCGGAGGGGAAGTCTTTGGTATCCTCGGCGTGACAAACAAGGTGGCATCCACCAAATTCTCTGAAGATGAGGTTTATCTGGCAATTACCTTTGCAAAAAAGGTCTCCCTCCGGATAGAGAACAACACACTGTACGAGATATTTTATACTACACTTATAAATACACTGAAGTCACTGGTGATAAGCATTGAGGCGAGAGATCCCTATACAAAACACCACTCTGAAAGGGTTACAAGATATGCCCTTGAGATATGTGAGGTGATGGGACTGAGCAATGCTGAAAAGGAGACCATTCAGTTTGGTGGATATCTTCATGACATAGGCAAGATCGGGGTAAGAGATACCGTACTGTTGAAGCCTTCCCGTCTGACCGAGGAGGAGATGAAGGAGATAAAGAGGCACCCCGTAATTGGTGAGAGTATTGTGAGGCCACTAAAGATGTTCAATACAGAAAGGGACCTTATATTACTGCATCACGAAAGAGTGGATGGTAGGGGGTACCCCACAGGTGCCACTGGTGGAGAGATACCCCTCCTTGTAAAGATTCTCACTGTGGCTGACACCTATGACGCCATGACCTCCACAAGGCCCTACAGACCGGCTCTTTCCCATCAGACTGCGGTAGAGGAACTCCTGAGATGCTCAGGCACTCAGTTTGACCCTGAGGTGGTCAAGGCCTTCCTCCAGACACCTACTGGAAGGGGAGCAAAAAATGAACAACTGTAGAAATGTAGAGGTCTATTACTGTCAACCTCCTGACAGCCTTATGTACAAAGCCCTCTTAATAGAAAGAGAAGGAGATTCTTTAAGGCTAAAGGTCCTTCAGCCCTCTGATGAGTTGAAAGAAGGGAGGGTACTGCTCCTGGACCTGCCCGAGGCAGAGGAAGATAGACTCTATGCCAAGATATCCGAGATTGACGGTGATATACTCACATTACGGATACTGTCTCCTGAGAGGCGGAGATACTTCAGGGTGGACGATGTAATGCCCATTGTGGCAAGAAAGATTAATAGCAACTGTCTCTATCGCTCAAGGGTGTTTCTTGGTTCCGGCTTCACCTTCTCGCAGGAGCCACCTGATGCATCTATACATCCTAAGCTCTGGCAGATGCTTTATGACATAAACGCAAAGATATCCATGATACTGGAGAGGCTTGAACTAATGGAAGACAGGGAACTGGTAAATGCCCCCTTAGTAAAGGTAAACCTGAGTGCTGTCGGTGCCAGGTTTCAGATATCAGAAAGGGTCTCCAAGGGTGACCTGTTGGAGATAAAGATGTTGCTGCCAACATTCCCTACCACTGGTCTGGTCCTTTATGGTAAAGTGGTAAGAGTGGAGTGTGTGGGGAATGGCAGGTATGAGGTAGCGGTTGACTTTTCGGATGCAGAGGAATCGATTAGAGAGATTATTCTCAAATACACAATAGACAAACAGAGGCAGCACCTGAAGATGGTAAAACAGAAACAGAGGTAATGACAGGCAGGCCCCAGATAGGATTAGAAGATCCTTCCCGAATCGGGACAGTCTCGGTTCTTTTGATCTCAAAGGATAAGGACCTGATTCAGAACCTGTATACAGGCACAGTGGAGAAATTTGAGTTAAATACACTCACAGAGGTAAATACTCTTGAAGTCTTCAAAGGATACAATCCTGATTTAATTATCTGGGATACAGAGATAGAAGGATGGAAAGAATTTCTCAGGGAATATGGACAAAGGCCCCTTATACTTCTTTTAAAAGAACAACAAATAAGGGATGTCCTCCCGTCTGATGCTGTCTATCTCTGGCCAAAGAGTAAAGAGGGAGTCTCAATGCTTGTGGATTATATGTTTCATGTACTGAATGACCACCACAGACGGAACCAGAAAGAAAAGAAAGAAGAACTGATCAGGGCAAGCAGAAACCAATGGATGGCAATAGTGGATGCTATCACTGATTATGTCTATGTGGTTGACAACGACTACAGGATCATCAAAACCAATCTCGCCTTTGCCGAGCATCTAAATGTATCTCCAGAGGAGATAATAGGAAAGAGATGTTATGATGTCTTCAACTGCAGGACGCGAGAGTCCTGTCCAAAAGATGCCGTCTCCTCAGCAGGCAGGCCCTACTTTTATGAGAAGAGAAAGGATGGCAGGCTTTATCAAGTGAGTGTCTATCCCTTCAAGGAAGTTGAAAACTACACAGTTCATCTCATGAAAGACATAACAGAGATTCAGAGACTGAGGGAACACCTCTATCAAACTGACAAACTAACCGCTCTCGGACAGATGGTCTCGGGTATAGCACACGAATTAAACAATCCCCTTACCGGGATAATCGTCTTTTCTGAGATGCTGATGTCCCTGACCAGTGAAGACCCCTCAAGACAGATGCTCAGCAAGATTCTAAATTCTGCAGAACGATGCAAGAGAATTGTAGAAAACCTCCTCACCTTTGCGAGGGCAAGAAAACACACAAAATCCTTAGATTCTTTAAATGCGGTCATAGAAAGGACACTGGAGTTGAGGAACTACTGGCTCAAGAAGAACAACATAAAAGTGATAAAGAGAATCGGTAGTATTCCAAGTATTCTGATGGATACACAAAAAATGCAGGAGGCAATATTTCATATCCTTTTAAATGCTGAACAGGCGATAGTCCTAAATGGCATCAACAACGGCAGGATAGAAATCACAACTGAATACGACACTGCGGAGAGAAAGATCAGGATAAAGATTGAAGACAATGGTCCTGGTATCAACCCAGATATCCGTAACAGGATCTTTGAACCCTTTTTTACGACAAAACCCGTTGGGATAGGCACAGGTCTCGGTCTTTCCATCGCATACAGTATTGTCTCCGAACACAAGGGCAGCATTTATATTGAGGAGTCTGCCTCAGGAGGCACTGCCTTTATAATAGAAATTCCCGTCAACTGCAGTGTATAGTTATGCTGGCAGTTTTGGGTGCTGTAGTTGTTCTATTTTCTGTAATAGGTGGCTTCATGATGGAGAAGGGCAACCTCAATGTCCTCTTTCAGCCGGCAGAGGTTGTAATTATTGGTGGAGCCGCATTGGGTGGTTTTATAATCGCATCCCCTCCCAGGGTTCTTACATCGGTTATCAGTAATGTCTTGAATATATTCAGACACAGATCTGCGGACAGGTATTTTTATCTTGACCTTCTCAGTCTCCTTTATCTGCTCTTTTCAAAGGCCAAAAAGGACGGACTTGTAGCCTTAGAGGCAGATATAGAGAATCCTGAAAAAAGTCCAATTTTTAGTAGATTCAGCAGTGTTACATCAGACAGCAAACTGTTGACCTTTATCTCAGACAACTTAAAGGTAATAGTGTCTACTAATGTAGCAACTCATGAACTGGAAAACCTCATCGACCTTGAACTGGAGACGGAGCATCAACAGGCAAATGTCCCTTCGTTGAGTATAGGAAAATTAGCAGACTCCTTACCAGGCCTCGGTATAGTCGCTGCTGTGCTCGGTGTGGTCCTGACAATGGGAAAGATAAACGAGCCCCCTGAGGTGCTCGGCCACAGTATAGGGGCTGCACTCGTCGGGACATTTATGGGCGTACTCCTCTGTTACGGGTTTGTGGGACCTATTTCCATTCGGCTTGAACATATCGTCAGAGAATCTTCCATTCCCTTTCAGGTGGTAAAGGTGGCCATAGTTTCTTTTGTGGGCGGGACAGCCCCACAGATAGCAGTTGAGTTTGGCAGGAGAATGGTGCCAGAGGCAGTGAGACCAACATTTAAAGAACTGGAAGACACCCTTAAGCGACTCTGATGGACAGAAAACCAGCCATAATAATAAGGAAGATCAGAAAGTCATCCCACCATGGGACCCATGGGGGGAGCTGGAAGGTGGCCTATGCAGATTTTGTAACTGCAATGATGGCATTTTTTCTTCTGTTATGGCTTGTGACAATGGTTTCACCTGAGAAGAGAGCAAGAATCGCCCATTATTTCAAGTACTTCAGCCTTTTTGAGAAAAGTGGTACCTCCTTTATGCAATATCAGGAGAGAGTGACACCCCTGACAAAGGATTCCCAATCAATACTCTCTTCAGTTAGAGGTCTTACCGATAGAAATGCGAACGAATTTAGGACTTCCCTCAGAAGACAAATAGAAGAAAAACTGTCGGATATAAAAGATCAGATTATGGTGGACGTCTTTGAAGGAGGGGTTAGAATACAACTGGTTGATAAAAATGGCAAGGAGATGTTTGAGATTGGCTCAGCACAGCCAACACCACTTGCAGAGAGGATACTAAAAGTAGTCACTGACAATATCAAAAACATCCCAAACAGAGTGGCAATTGAGGGACATACAGATGCCCTCTCATACAGGTCTTCATCTTACACCAATTGGGAACTCTCAACCGAAAGGGCACTCTCTGCAAGAAAGGTGATGGAGAAATACGGGCTTAATCCAGACAGGATTTCGCGTGTTGCAGGCTACGCAGATACTGTTCCGCTCATTGCGGATAATCCTCTCGACCCCAGAAACAGAAGAATTAGCATAATCCTGCTCTTTCCTCCAAAGAACACACTTGAAATCAATCCGGCAAAAAAACTCACTGCAGGAGGTTGATCAGTTCTTCAGCATCATTGAAGGAACTCTCTAAGTACCTCTTCATCTCTTCCTTTCCTATACCAAATTCTGTCTCTGCTACCTTGAAGAGCATCTCATTCTCCTCAGGTCCATCATATTCCCTTAGAAACGAGACAATATGCACTGCCGCATCCACATCTCTTCCATCATGATGGCCTGCAATTGACTTTACAAAATACTCGGGTAGTTCCCATCTTTCTGCCATCAGTGCACCTACACTCTGATGGTCATATCCGAGTCTGTCCCTTTCTATCTCGCTCAGGTTATTCGTGTTGCTGTCAAGATATTCCTGCCAGAGTCTGCAATAATGTTCCTTCTTACTTTCTACGAGCACGGGGACTGCCATGTCCTGCAGGAGTCCTGCAGTAAAGGCCTCTACTTCGGTCAGGGGATGAATCTGATGGGCAATAAGTCTTGCAAGAACAGCCCTTCTTGCAGATATTCGCCAGAACTCTTCCATGTCAAAACATCTCACCCTGGGCGTAGGGATACAGGTTTTCACAGCAATCGACAGCACAACAGACTCTATCCGTGCCTTTCCCAACATCATTACTGCGTGATGCACATTTGTTATCTTCTGGACAATCCCGAAGGCAGCAGAGTTCACCAGCCTGAGCACCCTCACATTCATCCCTGGATCAATTTCTATAAACCTGGATATCTCTTCCATGTCAGAATAGGGATCTCTCAACAGTGACAGGAGATTCATTACAGTACTTGGAAAACTTGGAAGTTCATAGTCTTTTAAGATTTCACTTAAGTCTATCTGTTCGGCCTTTTTCTTTTTGAACAGTCTGAACATCCATCCTCCTATTCTGCCCTCCTTGCCATCTTATTTGTAAATATAGACAAAAGGCCACCAAGCATAATGTAACCTACTGTAACCTCAACTATGGCAATCATCTGTGCCAGTAGAGAAGCAGGAACAACATCCCCATATCCAAGGGTGGTGAAGGTAACCACGCTATAATAAAAGGGTGACAACCAAGTCTTATGCTCTCCGTAATCTACACCAACTATGGAGTACAGCACTCCAAATACTGTAATCAGGAGAATACTCCAGCACCACCACCGGATCATACTCCTTCCACAATCACTGGTAATAAGCCATAGATAATAGATAATCCTGGTAAGACGATTCCTCTCTTTAAACTCCTTTAAAAAGTTCTGGTCCATAATAAACCTTCTCATCATATAGGCGCCAGAAAAATTTATATCCCTGATGTCTACCCCTATCCATTTGGCCTTTTCATATCCGGAAATCAGTCTAATACGGGCACCTCTCATATCAGCATTGGTAAAATTAGATCCCTTAACAACCGAAAGAGACATATCTGCATTTCTTAAATCTGCGTTTGTTAGGTCTGCATCAATTATCTTTGCCTCTCTGAGTCTCGCACCTGTAAATCTGCAGCACAGCATCTTGGAACCAGAGAGGTCTGCCATAGTCAGAGTGGCGTTTTCTAAATTGGCGTTAAATAGATTCGTCTTTACCATTTTTGCCATACCAAACCCGGCACCACTGGCATTGACATTTTCCAGATGTGCTCCACTCAGATCAGCACCGCTCAACTCAGCACCTTCAAGATTTGCATTTTTTAAGTTTACATTTCTGAGATTCGCCTTGAAGAGTTTCGCCCCTTTCAGGTTGGCTCCTGAAAGGTCTGAACCGCTCAGGTCCACCCCGCTCAGATCCACCCCCTCAAGATCCGCCCCTGTTAGTGCTGCATTCTTTAGCACCATGGGCTTACTTGAAAGAGATGCCTTGTTGTCTCTTATGTCCCTGAGGACCTGAACTGACTTTTCATACTTCATAAAGGAATCGACATTCGCTCTCGGATTATAACTGTTCCTCTGATCCATGTCTTCTAAAAATTTATTCGGAATTTCAAAGAACAACTTTAGTGAAAGTCCTTTCATGTTTAGAACCTTTGCATGTTTTTAAATTTAACTGGCAATACTGATTATCACGGCATAACTTACTCCATTCTCATCTGGCAGTAAAGCCCGTTCTGTACACATTCAACACACTCCATCTGGAGCACTGTATGTTCTATACCGAAGTCGTTCTTGAGCATCTGCTCGATCTCCTTCCTGATGGAGTCCACCTTGCTCAGTTTCTGGTCTTTAACCAGGATGTGGGCTGAAAAGGCGGGTCTGCCATGATATATTGCCCAGAGATGTATATCGTGCACGCCAAGAATTCCTTCTTTTGATGATATCCTCCTTGATATTTCCTCCACGTCAAGGCCTCTCGGGGTAAACTCGAGAAATACCCACAGGGCCTCCTTCACAACCCTCAATCCTCCTGCCAGTATCAGGATCCCAACAAAGGCACCTGCAATCGGGTCTGCTATCCTGAACCCAGTGAGGTATATCACCCCGGCAGATACCACCACTCCACCAGATGCGAGGAGGTCTCCTACTATATGTAACCAGGCGCTTCTTATGTTAAGGTCATGGTGCCCCCTGTGTAGAATCACTGCCATTACCGCATTACCAAGTAATCCGGTCACAGCAACCACACCCATAAGGGTTACGTCTATCTCTACAGGGTTCATAAACCTCTTGACAGCCTCATAAAACACATAAACAGATACCAGCAAAAGGGTCACACCATTGATGGCAGCAGCAAGTACACCCAGTCTCTGATAACCAAAGGTTGCCCTGAAGTCAGAGGGCCTCTGTGCTATGTACATGGCAAGCAGACTCAGAGCAAGTGCAAAGGAGTCAGTCAGTACATGTCCAGCATCACTCAGCAGGGCAAGGCTTCCACTGAGTAGCCCACCTATAACCTCCATGAGAAAGATCACCAGCGATATGGCCAGTGTTATCTTTAACCTCTTGAGGTTACTCATCCGACTTTGCCTCCTGCCAGAGTCTCTCCATATCTTCAAGGCTCATTCTGCTGAGTTCCAGACCCTCTTTCTTTGCCTTCTCTTCAATATACTGAAATCTCTTGACAAACTTATTTACAGTTTTCCTGAGCGCCTCCTCAGGGTTTATTCCCAGGAGGCGACTGAGGTTTACTATGCTGAAGAGCAGATCCCCTATCTCTTCTTCTACTGCCTTCTTTTGCGACCTCTCAATATTCTCCTTGAGTTCTGCTATCTCCTCCTGTATCTTTTCGAAGACCTCGAGGGGGTCCTGCCAGTCAAACCCGACCCTGGAGGCCCTCTCCTGGACCCTCATTGCCCTGAGGAGTGCAGGCAGTATAGCGGGTAGGCCCTCCATCAGAGAGCCCTTCAGTTTGCCCTCTCTCTTTTTATGTTCGTCCCACCTCTGAAGGACCTCCTCGGGTGTATCTATTTTTAGGTCACCAAACACATGGGGATGCCTGAGGATCATCTTTTCCGTAATACTGTCCAATACATCATTTATATTGAACTCACCCCTTTCCTTAGCGATTTCTGCCTGAAACAGTATCTGGAAGAGGAGGTCTCCCAGTTCTTCCTTTATCTGTTCAGGTATACCGGAGTCAAGTGCCTCAAGTACTTCATAGGCCTCTTCCACGATAAAGGACTTGAGGGTCTCCCTGGTCTGTACCCGGTCCCAGGGGCAGCCCTTCTCAGAACGGAGTGTCTCCATAATCCTGACCAGTCTCCTGAACTTTTCTTCAGTCATCAGACGCCCCTTCTTTCACCAAAGATGTATTTATGTAACTGGATGGAAAGTCGCACAAAGAGACCGTCTTTCAGTATCCATTGCGAGAGAGATTCTGGAGAAAGGGTCCCGGTTGCTGGGCAGAAATGGGTCCTCTCTCCCTGTAAACCATATCCCAGGACCATCTCCTTTGCCCAGTTGTAGTCAGTCCTTGATGTGATTACAAACTTTAACTCGTCTCTGTCAGTGAGTTTCTTCAGATTGTTGAGGTCCATCCTGTCTGCCATACCACTGCCAGGGGTCTTCATATCCACCACCCTGACGGCCCTCCTGTCGATGAGGTCAATATCACATGAACCGTTGGTCTCTACAAGGACAGAATAACCCCTGTCACACAACTGGCTGACAAGCAGAGGGGTCTCCTCCTGGAGCAAAGGCTCTCCACCTGTGATCTCGACGATCCTGCAGCCAGAGCCTTCTGTCATCTCAAGGAGTTCTTCCAACGCCACGTATTTTCCTTCATTAAAGGCGTAAATGGTATCGCAATATGTGCATCTGAGATTGCACCCGGTGAGTCTGATAAAGAAACAGGGTAATCCCATATATGTGGATTCACCCTGTATGCTCTTGAAGGTCTCACAGACCTTCAGGGGCATTTCTTAAAGACCTCCTTGAGGGCCTTTTCAACCACTTCTGGCACAAGACCCTTCACTGAACCCCCGTAGAAGGCCACTTCTTTTATTATTGTGGAACTGAGAAAGGAATACTCCTCAGAAGGCATCATGAAAACCGTTTCTATCTCGGCATCGAGTCTTCGATTCATCAGGGCCATCTGCAGTTCATACTCAAAGTCTGACACTGCTCTCAGCCCTCTCACAATAGCAGTGCCCCCCACTCTCTTTACATAGTGGACCAATAATCCATCAAAGGACTCCACCCTCACACCCTTCATCCCCTTCAGTGACTCCCTTGCAAGATAGAGCCTCTTTTCTATATCAAAGAGGGGTCTCTTTTTGGGATTTTCAGCAATGGCCACTATCACCTCATCAAAGATCCGTAGACTCCTCTGCACTATGTCTATATGACCGTTCGTTATAGGATCAAATGTACCTGGACAGATCGCAACCCTTTTCACTCTGGGTGCCTCCGGCTCAGGGGGTGACTCCTGTCGTATACCTCAAGCAGATGTGTGAGATCGAGATGGGTATAAACCTGTGTGGCCGATAGGCTGCTATGTCCCAGGAGTTCCTGTATATCTCTTAGGTCAGCCCCTGACTGGAGCAGATGTGTTGCAAAGGTGTGTCTCAATGTGTGAGGGCTTACTCTACCTGCAAGACCTGATCTGAGGGCGTATTTTTTGACTATATTCCTTACAGCCCTGTCACTGAGTCTGTTACCCTTATTGTTAAGAAAGAGATACTCCGAACTGCTCTTCTTTAATGCCCTTTCAACAAGGTATGTTTTTAGTGCATCAAGTGCCTTCTGTCCAATAGGCACAAGCCTCTCTTTCTTCCTTTTTCCCTTCACCTTTATTATCCCCTCCCTGAGGTTTACATCCTCCAGTTTTAATTGGACCAGTTCTGCGACCCTTATCCCACCTCCGTAGAGGATCTCCAGAATGGCCCTGTCTCTTGCGGTGGAAAACCCAACACCGTCAGGCTTCTCCACCAAGAAGAATACCTCATCAACGCTCAAAAACATGGGTAGTTTCCTGTCCCTCTTCGGGTTGGGGACTACCCTTGCGGGATTCTTTTTCACCACTCCCTCTCTATGCAGAAACTTGTAAAATGACCTGAGAGTGGCCAGGTTCCTGCTCACGGTAGAGGGATTCCTTTTCTGTCTGAGCCGATAGGCTATGTAGCCTCTCACATCTGTTATATCCACCTCATCTGGTGGTTTCCCCACAAATTGAAAAAAGGATTCAAGGTCACGTTTGTAAGATCTCAGTGTGTGGGGAGAGGCACCTCTTTCTGAACTGAGGAAATTAATAAACCTCTTTATCCATTCACTTGTCATAATAATAGATTAACAGCACCAGGCCATCAAATACAACATTATGTGTATATCCCGGATTTGCTGTTAGAAATACGACTAAGAGATGGCAGGGTTGCCTCAAAACATGATTCATGTGACAGATCTGTCAGGTGGGCAGTGCTGGTTCGGACACAAATTATGCGATGAATCAGCGCTGTCCAAAATAACCTGCGAAAGTATACACAGGCGGTGTGCCGAATAGCAGAGGTCGGATATCAGAGGTCAGAAGTCGGAATCTTCCTTAGTTTTCTGACCTCTGACTTCAGACTTCTGACCTCTGTTCTTCGGCATGCCGCCTGTGCCTCAATCCTATTTTGGACAAATATGATTTATAATATGAATTGATGAAGGCAGCATTAAAAGAGATATGCAGGAGCCTGAAAGGGAGGGTGATCCTTTCTATCATCCTGGTCCTTGTCATATCGCTTGGAGTGCTCTTTTATTTTATAGAAATTCAACAGGAAAGACTTCTCTTGAAACAGGTGGAATCACAGGCGAGGGTACTTTTCAAGCAGATCCTCCTTACCAGAAGATGGATTGCTGATCATGGAGGAATTTTTGTGGAAAAACTCCCATGGGTAAAGGAGAACCCCTATCTTGAGGATTCAGTAATAATTGATATCACCGGGAAGAGGTATGTAAAGGAAAATCCAGCCTATGTGACCAGACAACTCTCTGAATACTCCAAGAAGGAAGGGCTCTACTGGTTTCACATAACAAGTCTAAATCTTGTCAATCCTGCAAACAGACCTGATGCCTTTGAAAAAGAGGCACTCATGGCATTTGAGACGAAAGGAGTTAAAGAGATTTCTAAGATTGTCCAGGATGGGAGGCAACGATACCTCCGATATATAGCCCCTCTTTATGTCGAGCCATCCTGTCTGGGTTGCCATAAGGGCTACAGGATTGGAGATGTGAGAGGTGCTATTAGTGTCACGATGCCCGTAAACCATATCTTCAGGGAGTTAAATAGATATAGACTGACACTGATTGTCGGTGGTCTTGTTACTGTAGTGCTTCTTATGGGTGCACTATATGTGGCACTTAACAGGGCGGTACTCAGACCTGTTGAGAGATTAAGGATGGAGATGGCCGGGATCCAAAAAGGCCAGAGGGTGGAGATCAACCCACCCGAAACCAGAGAACTCGCCGATCTTTATAGATCCTTTCAACAGTTAATGGAGACCATCACACACTATCAGGAGCATCTGGAGGAGGAGGTACAGAAGGCCACTGCATCGCTGAGAGAGGCAAATGAGAAACTGATTGAAACAACAGACAGGTATAGAAAATTAAGCGAAAAGAAATCAGAACTCATAACCTATCTCTCCCATGAATTGCGTACCCCTCTTACCGCAATAAAGGGTTCGATTGATTACATCCTTGCGAGGCTTGAACAATTGCAAGAGAGATGTTCAAGACGTTGCGATCTCTCTGAGATCCACTCATTTGCACACCTGGCCTGCTCTAACATTGACCGGTTGAGCAGGCTGGTAAATGCGGCTCTGGACCTTGAAAAGATTGAACTCGGGTTGATGGAATTTAATTTTAAGAGATTTGATCTTGCAAAAAGACTGAGAGAGATGTGTCTTGAAATACTCCCATTGTTAGCGGAGAAACATCTCAGATTAAAGACAGAGATAGAAGATCACCTCTATGTTTATGCCGATGAAGACAGAATAACACAGGTTGCCCAGAACCTGCTACAGAACGCTATAGACTTTACACCTGACGACGGTACCATAACTGTAGATGCCTATAAATCGGGTGAGTGGGTCATCTTCAGGATAATAGACACTGGTCCAGGTATTCCCCATGAGACTCAGAAGAAGGTATTTGAGAAATTCTACAAGGGAAAGAAGAAGGGTACAGGCCTTGGCCTTGCCATATCAAGGGCGATAGTAGAGGCTCACAATGGACAGATAGGGGTAATAAGTGACGGAGAAAAGGGTAGCACCTTCTATGTTAAATTATTAAGGGCAGATGAAGCACCTGATACTTATAGTTGATGATGACGAGGATATACTGAAGGTCCTTGAAGCAAATCTGAGGCTCCACGGCTTTGAAACCTTCTCTGCAATGAACTGTCAGGAGGCGAGGGAGTGGTTGGCTGATAGGATACCTGATCTTATTGTGCTTGATTTAATGCTACCTGATGGAGATGGTGTCCAGTTCTGTCAGGAACTGAGGGCTGAGGGTCTGAAGGTCCCTATTATAATGCTTACTGCAAGGGACAAGGTCTCTGATAGGGTTCTCGGTCTTGACAGTGGTGCGGATGACTATGTTGTTAAGCCCTTTGAGGCGATTGAACTGGTTGCAAGGATAAAGGCATGTCTAAGAAGATATGAGCAGGGCTGGAATGAACCCTTAAAGGTGGGTGAGGTTGAGATTGACCCCCAATCAAGAACCGTAACCCTTTCAGGTAAGCCTGTAGAACTGACTGCAAAGGAGTTTGATCTCCTCTATCTGCTTGCAAGAAACTGCGGAAAGGTCCTCACAAGAGAAGAGATTAAGCGTCAACTCTGGAAGGACCCAAAGAGGCTCTATTCATGGTCAAGGGTGATTGATGTCCATATACAGCATCTGAGAAAAAAGATAGAAAAGGATTCCCAGAACCCGAGATATATACTGACAGTGCCTGCAGTAGGTTACAAGATGGTTGAGCCCTCACAGGAAACATTGAAAGGAGGTACTTAAGTTAAACTTTACAATCTCCAGTTTTCTATCTTCAATTCTTTTACTCTTCTAAAGTGCTTGGTATTGTTGGTTACAAGTATGGCATTGTTTGCAAGAGTAATGCTTGCAATAAGTAAGTCTACATCATCAAGAGGTATGCCTTTTTTCTCAAGTTCTGCCTTGAGTTTTCCATAGTATAAGGCAACATTATCGGAACTATGTATTATCATTAACTTTTTTCTTAATTCTTCAACCACTTTCAGATTGTGTTCAACTCTGTCAGACTTATAGGCACCATAAATAAGTTCACATTCTGTAATGAAAGTAATGGCAATGTTTTTTAATCCTTCCTTCAGGACTCTTTTCTCTACTGTCCTGTTTCCTTTAAGCCAGTAAATACAAATGTCAGTATCAAGTATATAAAGAGACATTTAAGTCTTTCTTCGGGGAAGAGACCATTTTCTATGGGATTTTATATCCCTTATGATCTCTTCTGGCTCTCTCTGGTCCTGCCAGGCACCACAAAGTCCGGTTTCAGAGACCACTTCTGGGCTCTGTTCTTCTGAAATGTAGTTTTTTACAAGTTCTGTAATCACACTCTTCAGGGTCCGTTGTTCTAATGTGGCTTTTTTTTTCAGTTCTAAATGTAAATGCTCTGGCAATTCTACTATAAGTTTTCCCATCATATCACCTCCCTGATTGAAATTATAAATAAATATTTAAATATTTTTCAACAATTGTGAGTAAGGTTCAAGAGACACTGTGACACAGGACAACAACGAAATTTGAATATCATATTTAACAGAAAATTTACATACTTTGACTCCCAATTTACGGACAGTCCTGTCAAAATAATAATGGAAGAAAAAATCCCTTGATGGAGGTGTCCTATGGGTATTACAAGAAGGGACTTTTTAAGGGCTGCCGCTGCCTCAACAGCCCTTGCGATGGCAGGCCTGCCAGTTGAGGCCTTTGCAGAACCAGACATAAAGTGGGGCCGTGCCCAGTGCAGATTCTGTGGTACAGGTTGCACAGTGCTTGTTGGTGTCAAAAACGGAAAGGTTGTGGCAGTAAAGGGCGATGCAGACAGCCCAATCAACTTTGGGCGTCTATGTATGAAGGGATATTCTCTACCTCATATCATGTATGGCAGGGACCGTTTGAAGAAACCGATGGTCAGACAGGCCGATGGTTCCTTCAAAGAGGTCTCATGGGATGAGGCACTGGATCTGATTGCAGACAGATTCGTTGAATATATCAGAAGATACGGCCCTGACTCTGTGGCATGGTATGGCTCAGGCCAGAACACCACTCAGGAGGCATTTGCAGCCAATAAACTCTTCAAGGGGATTATAGGCACTGCCAATGTAGAGGGTAACCCGAGACTCTGTATGGCCTCTGCAGTCGGGGGTTATCTCAATACCTTTGGTGCAGATGAACCGGCAGGTGCCTACGATGACCTCGATCAGACAGACTGCTTTTTCATTATAGGTTCAAACACGGCAGAGCAACACCCGATGCTTTTCAGGAGGATCATAGACAGAAAGACCGCCTATCCTGACAGGGTAAGAGTTATAGTGGCTGATCCCAGGTACACTCCAACTGCAAGGTATGCAGACCTGCACCTGAAGTTTCGTCCTGGCTATGACATGTATCTTCTGAATGCGATCGCCTTTGTGATAGTGGAAGAGGAACTTTATGACCCCGAACATCTCAGGTACTGCACCTTTCGTAAGGGCCTGAAGACGAAGGGTGATTTTATGGACTTCGAAGCCTATAAGAGATTTCTCCAGGACTATGCACCCGAAAGGGTAGAGCGGTTAGTTGGTGTAACAGCACTGGATATCCGCAAAGCAGCACGGTGGTTTGCAAGGAAGGGTTATGGTACAGTAAGCATCTGGACGATGGGGTTGAACCAGAGGACTAAGGGTGTTCACCTGAACTGTCAGGTTCACAACCTCCATCTCCTTACTGGAAAGATAGGCAAACCAGGCTGTGATTCCCTGTCTCTTACCGGTCAGCCCAACGCCTGTGGTGGCACCAGGGAACAGGGAGGTCTAACACACATATTGCCAGGGCACAGGGCAGTGGCAAATCCAAAACACAGGGCCGAAATCGCTGAAATCTGGGGAGTAGATGTTAACTGGATGCCCAAGAAACCCACAGGCCCTGCCGTCAACATGTTTATGCGACTGGCAGAAGGAAAGATCAAGGCAATCTGGATTAATACCACCAATCCAGGCCAGAGTCTGCCAAATGCAAAGAGGTATCGTGAAGCGATGAAGAATGCCTTTACCGTGGTCAGTGATGTCTATCCCACTGTGACAACAGAGGTTGCCACGGTGATACTACCTTCTGCCATGTGGGTTGAGAAGGAAGGGGTTATGGGACAGACAGACAGAAGGTCTCAGTTTATCACAAAGATGGTGGACCCACCAGGGGAGGCACGGCCTGACTTCTGGCAGATAAAGGAGGTGGCGAAGAGGATCGCAAAAAAACTCGGCCGTAAGACCCGGTATCGTGTAATTGACCCGATGACAGGCGAGGTCAAGAGGATAAAAGAGGTATATGGCCTTGGTTTTGAGACAGAGGAAGAGGCATGGAATGAGTATCGTCTCTGCACCAGGGGACAGGATGTGGACCTCTGGGGTGCCACCTATGAGAAACTCAAGGCCCATGCCGGTGGTGTGCAGTGGCCCTGCCCGAGTACTGACTTTGATAACCGCGGTTCACAGAAGCGATATATCTCAAAGAAATACGCCGAAAGGGTCTTTGGTACAACTAAAAAGAAATACAAGACCGGGTATGTAACACTCTATGACCAGCACTTAGAAGAAAAGGGCTACAAGGGAGAGATCAATTACTATGGCCCCCATCCGTTTAAGAAAGGTTCTAAGGACAAGGCAATAATAAGAGTCCTTGAAGCAGGGCTTGACTACGAGATGCCTGATGCAGAGTTCCCCTATGTGCTGAATACGGGCCGTGTGATTGAACACTGGCATACAGGTACGATGACCATGAGGGTGAGGCTCCTGAGGGAATTGAATCCCCATGCCTATGTGGAGGTCTCTCCAGAGGATGCAAGAAGATTGGATGTAAAAAGTGGTGACAATCTGAAGATCATATCCCGCCGTGGTGAGATTGTCCTTCCTGTCTGGGTTACAGAGAGGGCACAACCGGGCATGGTCTTTGTTCCCTGGTTTGATGAGAATAAACTCATTAATGATCTGACCATTGACGATCCAAGGTCATGGTCAGGTGCAGGGGAGCCTGACTACAAGATATGCGCAGTAAAACTTGTGAAGGTTTAGAGATTCACCAGAGGAGACCCCTGGTAGAGATACTGGGGGTCCTGCTGCTTTTACTGACACTTGTAGGTTGTACTGAGAGAGAAGAGGTGGTGGGAGAAAAAAAGGAGACGGGACAGAGCACTGAAGCAACCACCAGGATAGCAGATATACTCGGTTCACCAGAGAGTTTTGATGGTAGAGATGTCACGATTGAGGGGACCGCTATCCCTGGGCTCGCCTTTGAGTATGTGGATGAACAGCCGTATAGACTGAAGGATCCCACTGGTGAGATATGGGTAATAACCAGGGGCTACATGCCTGAGGAAGGCAGGTGGGTGGTGGTGAAGGGGACAGTGGTAAGCCCCTACCAGATAAAGGGCAGGAGATTCGAGGTGGCTGTGATAGAGAGGGAGAGGCGGTGATGACAAGGAGAGATTTCCTGATTGCTGGTGGACTGTTTCTGACGGGGTTTTTGCCGTTGGGGTTTTCTGGTCCGGTGCTCAGACCCCCGGGTGCGAGAAGGGATTTTCTGGCCCGTTGTATTCGTTGTGGTCAGTGTATAGAGGCATGTCCCTATGACACCCTGAGGGCTATGGATATCACCTCTGGTGGGATGGCCCATTCTCCCTATATCGATCCTTTAAGAACCCCCTGTTATCTCTGTCAGCAGAGGGGGCCTGATGGTATTGACAGACCCATCAGTGAGTTTCTCCGATGCGGTGAGGTATGTCCAACCGGGGCCATCAGAAAGATAAAAAACACGAAGGATGTTCTTGCAAATGTACCTGAAGACATGAAGATAGGCATTTCTGTCCTGAATCGCGACCTCTGTCTGGCATGGCAGTATGACTCCTGTGGTGAGTGCTACTACAACTGCCCCCTCAAGGACCGTGCGCTCAGGGACTTTCCTCCTGATATGATCTTTTCTGAATCTACCGGCATAAGGCCATGGGTTGACCCAAGACACTGTATTGGCTGTGGAATGTGTAACTATGTCTGTCCTGTGAAGGAACATGTGGCCAGTGAGGTAATGGAACGCTCCCACAAATTGAGCCTCTTTGAGGCGAGGTATGCTGCAATGGTGAGAAATCTTGTCGGCAGAGCAGGGCCAGGGGTAAAACTACCGGCTATAAGGGTGACCGTAAGACCATGAGAGGTAGACCTCATGGATTTAAGATACTGTATCTGAGGAGATTCAGTCAGGTGATTACACTGGCAGTTATTGTGGTTGTGCCTCTGCTGAGCATGAATCCCTACGATTGGTCCCCTTCAAGACTTGTGCAGGGACATCTACCACCACCCACTGTGATGCCAGTAAGTGGTGATACCTGGGCCTTCAGGATCTCGAATTTCAGTCTTCTGCATCCTGTGGCGTTTATTGAAGAGGTCCTTTCAGCAAAGGTGATTTATGTGCCAGCACTTGTGGCAGTTGCTATTCCCCTTCTACTTACAGTGATTTTTGGAAGGGTCTTCTGCAGTTTTATCTGTCCTGCAGGATTCATTTTCGAACTGAATCAAAAGACAAATGGACTTATGAAGAAGGTCGGCCTGCAGAGGGACCTGTATGTTAGGGATCTGAGACTCACGTTTCTTGTGTTGTTGCTAATCCTTGGAGTTGTTCTCTCAGTGCCTGTGATCTCCCTCTTTGATCCCCCTCATGTCCTTGGGAGGGAATTGATATATCTTTTTACTCACCACAGTCTGTCTATCAGTGGTACAGGGCTTCTTGTGGCTATTCTCCTTTATGAGACCTTCTTCACCAAGAGGACATGGTGTGGAAGCATCTGCCCCTCTGGAGGTGCACTATCAGAGATGGGTCGCTTGAGGATTCTTAGGATCTCTATGGACAGGGATGCCTGTACCCTCTGTCAGAAGTGTAATGAGGTCTGTCCCTACTTTCTTGAACCGATGAGACTGGCAGAGGAAGGAGGATTTGACTGGACCAAATGTGATAACTGTGGCCTCTGTAGGGATCACTGCCCCACAGGGGCTATAAAGTATACACTGGGCTATAAAGGTAGCTGATGAGAATGTCCATCTGCAGAAATAGGTTTAGAGATGTAGTCTTATAGGAGGCTGTATTAAATAATGAAGAAAAAGGAGGCAAGGATGCCAATTGCTGGTGCGGTGGTCATACCTGTAAAGAGGGAATATGAGGATACGGTCAGGGAGAAACTGGCCTCGATCAGGGAGGTGACTGTGAAGGATACAGGTCCCAAGGGAGTGGCTATCGTGATCGAGGCGCCATCTGTGGAAAAACTCAAGGAACTCTCTGAGGAGATAAACCAATGGGAGGAGGTGATAGGGTTTGAACTGGTCTATCTGAACTGGGAGTAGGCCGTTTTACGGCCAGAGAAAAACCTTTTTAAAGGAGGTCTGTTATGAAACGATGGTGGATACTGGGTGTGGTCCTTTGTCTCACAGTTGGGGTGGTTTCTCTTGTATCTGCCTCATCGTTAGATATTGACCCCTGTCTCAGTTGTCACGACACCGTGACTCCCGGGATTATCAAACAGTGGAAGGAGTCCAAACACAGCAAGGTTGGGGTAAAGTGTTATGTCTGTCATAAGGCGAAAGAGGGTGACCCCTCGGGTTACGATCACAATGGCTTTCAGATCACGGCAGTTCCGTCACCGAGGTACTGTGAGTCCTGTCATCCAAAAGAGGTGGCAGAAAACTCAAGGTCAAAGCATGCCTGGGGTGCCTTTATGGGGCCTCTGAAGCCATACTACATAAAGGCAAAAAAGATGGGACTTGACCCAACGAGTCAGGAGACCGCCAGGAAACTGAACCCAGAGGAGATGGCGAAGAGGGCCCTTACTCCGCTGTTTCCTGACAGCGGTATCCTTGCCAGGATCGGGCTTCTGAATGATAAGAGTTACAATCACAACAATGTCAACCTCGGTTGCATTGAGTGTCACGGGAGTTTCATTATTGCAGAGCCAGGAGGAAAATTGAAGGGATGGCCTAACGCAGGTGTGGGTCGGATAAACCCTGACGGGAGTCTTGGTTCCTGCACCTACTGCCATCCGAGGCATACCTTCAGTGTAGCAGAGGCCCGTAAGCCAGAGTCATGTGGACAGTGCCATCTTGGCCCGGACCATCCACAATATGAGATATACGAGGAGTCAAAGCACGGTAACATCTATGCTGCATCAGGTGAAGAGTGGAACTGGGACGCACCTCCAGGGCAGTGGGGTCCTGAAGACATTGTTGCCCCAACCTGTGCAACCTGTCACATGAGTGGCTTTGGTGGTGTTGTGGAGACCACCCATGATGTGGGCGAAAGGCTCTACTGGGAACTCCAGCCCAAAAAATCGGTGCCTCAGTGGAAGGGGCCTGATGAGGTGGACATGGTCTTAAAGAGGATTCCTGACCCTGAGAAGGCAAAGGCCGGAAGGGAGAAGATGAAGAAGGTCTGTTATGTCTGCCACTCCCGTCAGTGGGCAGACAACTACTTCGTTGAGTTTGATAAGGTTGTTGAGGACTACAATAAACTCTGGGAGTACACAGACAATCTCCTGAAACAGGCATACAAGGAGGGTCTTATTAGCAAGGACAATCCCCTTGATGAGACACCGGAGATCATGCACTATCTCATATGGCATCACGATGGAAGAAGGTGGAGGATGGGAGCCAGCATGATGGGGCCTGACTGGACACAGTGGAATGGGGCAGTTGATGCGATCATGAACAAACTGGGAACGATGATCAATGATCTTGAGATGAGAAAGAAGATGAAGGCCCTCGGTGTGAACTGGAAGAAGATCGAGGTGAAGTGATCGTTTAAATCCTGATGTAGTGGAGATTGAGATGGGCAGGGACCGAGTCCCTGCCCATCCATATGTTTTTAAATTAACCCCTTACTTCCTGCAAGACCTTCAGCAACTCCTTGTCCCCTTCTAAGTCTCCAAGGCATGTGGCGATTATGCCATCCACAATCCCTTCAAGTTTCTTTGCAAACTCCAGGGCATTTTCCATGGTTGCAGTGGAGGTCCATCCAATCCTTTCTAAAATCTTTTTGTTTTTCGGTGTCTCGACCACAAAATATGGATAAATGGGTTTGCCCAGGTTTTTGCACTCTGAAGCAACCTCTTTCAACTTGTGCAGGGATTCTTCGTCAAGCCTCAGGAAAAAGGCGAAATCCCAGGGCTCTTTTATTCTGGCAATGGCATCTGCTGCAGGCCTGCGGGCGGTTACAAGACAACCGAGTTTCAGGTTGGTTACCTTTGCCACCTCTCTGAGGAAGTCTCTTACATTTTCTGCAGGCCCTGTGGATCGTCTGTATTTTTCAAATTCATCCGGGTCTGTAAGGAGTTCGCAACTTCCGTCTCTGTTGGTCTTTATGGCATAACCGTATCTCGGGGCATCCCCCGGGTCAGGGACCATACCGTCTATTCCGACTGCCTCACAGGCCTTTGCTGCTGCTGCAATTTCCACTGGCCCCTTGTAATTAGTAATAAGCATCGGGAGTGCAATCTTGTCAGGATACTTTGTCTTGAGAGTGCATGCCACTGCTGCCGCAGAAGGTGCAGGGATTCCGCTGGCACTGTCTGTAATGTTCCAGCCATCCAGAAGGTCCATAATCTCTCCTGCCAGTTCAAGAAAGTTTGCCTTGGGGATAAACTCATACAGTACCTTCATACAGATAGTCCTCCTTCTCTGAACTGATTTTTGTGCCTTGCACCAAGGCCCTACGGAATCTCGAAAAATAAACCAGACTCTTCAGGATACAGACTATTCTATCCTCTGGTCTCTTACAATGTCAAACGCCCCATTACCCGAATTTGCCGATAGAAATGAATTGTTTTTGCGGCAGGGGGCCCCCACAAAATCGAGATTTGTAGGGCGTGGTTCCTGCCGCAAATCTGATCCTCTCAAATGGTAATTCAGGCTCAGATATCCTTGGCCTCCTCCATCGCCCTCATGTACTCCTGCCAGAGGGTCTCCTTCCTGATGCCCGCATCAATAAAGTCCCAGGGGAGGGGTTCCTCAAAGGGTCTCGTCCTGTAGAGGTAAAACTCCTCGCTGACCCCTGTGGCTTGCAGGTCCTTTTTCCAATTGCCCGGGTTCATCCTCAGAAGGAAGTCAGTAAGCCGTCTGTCTCCACGACAGAGGAGCCCCTGCAGGAGACTGTACTTGACCACCTCGTGGAATACCCTGATACCTTTCTCTGCGGAGAGAGTCTTTTTCAGATATCGGAGGTTCTGCTTGAGAACCTCCTCCCTCTGCATCCCCACCCATTGAAAGGGGGTGAAGGGCTTCGGGACAAAGGGGCTTACAGAGACGACCACTGTGCCTCTCCTTGACAGCCCTCTTATCTTTTTTATCAGCCGGACTGATGCATCCAGGTCTTCCACTTTCTCAGTGGGCAGCCCCACCATCATGTAGACCCTCAGGCTTTCAATCCCGAGTTTGAATGCCTCCTCTGCCACTTGAATGATCTCCTCTTCACTGATCCTTTTATTTATCATCCTCCGGAGCCTCTCTGAGCCTGTCTCAGGGGCTATAGAGATGCTCCTTCTACCCTTCAGGTAACCGAGCAACGAGAGGGTCCTCTTTGAGGCCCTTACAGAGGTGATGGAGGTCTCCATCCCCTCCTGTAAAGTCTCTCTTATGTATCTGTAATCTGACAGAGACGGACCCACAAGACCGATCCTCTGGTGGACTCCCCTCTCCTTCATCACAATCTCAAGGGGCTTATGTCGTACTGGTCTGTAGATGTGTCCAACAAGACAGAACCTGCAACTCCAGGGACACCCCCTCATCGCCTCTACAAGGACCATATCAGAGAATTCAGTCTCAGGGGTGAGTATGGTATGTCTTATCGTGCCGTCCAGGGTATCGGCCCTTACAACCTCTATCCTGTCTTGTGTCCCCTCATAGAGAGCGGTTCTCTCCTTTATCCTGCCCTGTTTGTCATAACTGACTGAGTAGAAAGAAGGCACATAAAGGCCCCTCAATCGGGTTGCCTTTTCAAGGAGTTTCTCCTTCATGGCAACACGCCCGCAGAGTTCCAGGAAGGGCTCTATACCGCCCTCTGCCTCCCCGAGGAAGACGAGATCAAATATCTCTGCAAGTGGTTCAGGGTTGAAGGTGGCACATATGCCACCGAGGAGGAGCAGAGGGTCCTTATTAGTCCTTTCCCTGCTCAGGGGGGGTATCCGTGCCAGTTGCAGCATCTTCACTATGTTGGGGTAGTCATTCTCGAAAGAGACACTGAAGGCGATAAGGTGGAACCTGTTGAGGGGTCTCTTTGTTTCAAGGCTGAAGAGGGGGGTCGAAGTCCTCTCATACTCCTTTATATCCTCTTCATCAGGCAGGAATGCCCTCTCGCAGAAGACATCCGCCCTACGGTTGAGCATTCCGTAAAGCCCCTGAAAGGCGAGGCTTGACATCCCCACATGATAGGTATTGGGGTAGCAGAGACAGATGTTGAGTCTGCCTCCAGGGTCCTTGTATACCGTCCCTCTTTCTTTCTTCAGGAGGAGGTCTACCTTCCGGAGGAGTCTCCTATTGAGCATCTATTTCTTGACCTGAGCCCCTGAGAGGAGTTCTTTGGCGTGTACAAGGGAGGTCTCCGTGACCGTGCCACTGAGCATCCGGGCAATCTCCCTGAGTCTGTCCTTCTGAGAGAGGACCCTGAGGGTTACTTTAACCCTGTCTCTGTCCTGTTTTTTTTCGACAACCAGATGATGTCTCGCCTTTGCAGCGATCTGAGGCAGGTGGGTGATACATATCACCTGGTGTTTCTCAGAGACCTGATAGAGCATCTCTGAGACCGCCTCTGCTGTCCTGCCGCCTATCCCGGCATCCACCTCATCAAAGACCATTATGGGTACACTGTCATAGGCCGACAGGACCGACTTCAGTCCCAGCATCACCCTGGAGAGTTCTCCCCCTGAGGCGACCTTCTGGAGTGGCCTTGGCGGGATGCCAGGGTTTGCGGAAAAGAGGAACTCAACAGAGTCCTTCCCGTAGGAGGACAGAGGTGCCTCTTTTATCTGGACTACAAACTCAGGGTGGGAGAAGGCGAGTCTTCTCAGGACCTCTTTCATCTCAGTCTGAAGTTTGATGGCCGCCTCCTGCCTGCCCCTGGACAGAATCTCAACCTCTCTTGTCAGATCTGTTTCGAGTACTCTGAGACTGTCTTCAAGATCGCCGGTCTCCTCGTCAATCCTGAGCAGTCTCTGGAGTTCCTTTTCTGCCTCTGTCTGGAAGGCGAGGATCTCGGATATGGTCTCCCCGTACTTCTTTCTCAGTTTATCTATCACCTGAAGTCTCCTTTCCACCTCATCCAGTCTTGAAGGTTCAAGGTCGTACTTGTCAAGCAGATGTCTGAGAGAGAACCCAGCCTCCTGCAGGAGCGCCTCTGCCTCCCTGAGGAGGTCCTCTGCAGCAGATGCCTCACTGTCCAGTGCCACTATCTGCCTTACGGATGAGATCACCTCGGCAAGTTGATTCAATACTGAGGAGTCTCTGTCTTTCAGGAGAAAGAGGGCCTCTTCAGTGGCCTGCCTCAGGCGTGTGAGGTTCTGTAGAATCTTTCTTTCAGCAAGGAGTTCCTCCATTTCTGTCTCTTTTAAGCCGGCCTCTCTTATCTCTCTGATCTGGTACTGGAGGAGGTCTATCCTCTGCTGTCTCTGCATCGATGTCTCCTTCGCCTCCCTGAGCCTCTTCTGGAGGTCAGTGTACTGTCTGAAGAGTCTCTCCACTTTCTCTCTCTGCGGCATCAGTCCACCGTAATGGTCAAGGAGGTCTCTGTGGGATGAGGTCCTGAGCAGGCTCTGGTGTTCGTGCTGACCATGCAGGTCCATAAGGCCCATAGAGACCTGCTGGAGACCCTGAAGCGTGACCGTTCTGTCATTTATATAGGCCCTGTTTCTTCCGGTAGATGAGAGGACCCTCCTGATTATTATCTCGTCCTCCACTGGTATGTCAAGTTCTCTAAGGTCTGCCTTAAGCGGTTCAGTAGCGGTAAAGACCGCCTCAACAACCGCCTCCTTTGATGAGGGCCTTATCAGTTCCTGAGACCCCCTCGCACCGAGCAGGAGTTCCAGGGCGTTTACCAGTATGGACTTGCCTGCCCCGGTCTCCCCTGTGACCACATTCAACCCTTCCTGGAATTGTACCTCTATGGAATCCACGATCACAAAGTCCCTGATCCTCAGTTCCTGAAGCATACTAAGATAAGTTACCAGTTCAGAGTCAGCAGAGGCAATAACCCACAGATTTTCCTAAATTGCCGATAAGGATGATTGTTTTTACGGCAGGGGGTCTCCACAAAATCAAAGATTTTATGGGGCTGAGGGAATCAGGCCTGAAAAATCTCTGATAGGGACCCCTGCCTCAAAACAGGATTTAAGCGACACTGCTGTCCAGAAGTGGTTCAGATTTCACCCTGTGAGTCCTCGAGGTCCTCCAGTCGATGCTCCATCTGCCTCAGCCTTCTGGATATTGAGAGGACATAAATCAGCAGTATCAACCAAACTGCTGAATATGCACCAATTAGAAAAAGGGTCTTATCCATCTCTCTCCTCCCTTTCTATTAGCAGGTGATAGACTCTCTCCTCCACTGTTGCCAGTCTGAACCTGAGAAGGATCAGACATATTGAAAGGAATGAAAAGGTGATAATGCTGAAGACCATCACCTTCACCATGAGAGGGTCAAGGCCTCCTCCGGGGGAATCGAGTCTCGGATGTATGGACCTCCACCATTTGGTTGCGAGTCTCACTATCGGGATGTCTAAAAATCCTATGATTCCCATCACAGCAGCATATCTTGCCTTCCTTGACCTCTCTGGTATAGCACCTCTCAGTATAAAGTAACCAGCATAGATGAACCACAGGATCAGCATACTTACGAGTCTGGGGTCCCATGTCCACCATACATTCCATACAGGTCTTGCCCAGAGAGAGCCTGTAACCATCACTATGGTGGCGAACAACAATCCGACCTCACCGGCAGAGGAGGCGAGGCTATCCCAGTAGAGGTCTCTCTTTATGAGATAAAGGACGCTCCCGATGAAGAGTACACCGAAGCCTATATATGTAGCCACCGCCACAGACACGTGAATGTAGAATATTCTCTGGACATCTCCCATTATCCTTTCCTGGGGTGCTACTCTAAATATCAAATAAAAGTCAATGGGGAGGAGTATCAGCAGAAGTATTATTATTTTTGTTTGTAAATTTCTCATCCTACTCCTGTAGTACATATCTGAATAGCATCAGACCGCCTGAGAGATACAGGATGTCAAAGGCAGACAGGAGCCTGAGCCATCTGTTGCGTATCAGTATGTCGCCAGCAAATGATGCCTCTGTGGCTTGGACACCTCCCACAATAACAGGTAAGACTGCTGGCAGAAAGAGTAGAGGCAGTATCAATTCACCATACCTTGAGCCCATTGCAAGGAAGGAAAAGAGGGTACCTGCTATGGCAAACCCAAGCGAACCCAGCAGGATTGCTGGTAGGATATCAACAAATCTGAAGAGGATGACCTCGTAACTGAAGAGGATCACAAAAGAAACCAGGGCGATCAGTTCCATCAGCAGCAGAAAGACCAGGTTGCTCAGGACCTTTCCTACAAAGAAACTCTCCACAGAGGCTGAGGAAAAGAGGATGTTCATGTAGACATCCTCACTCTGCTCCATTCGTGAGGTCTTACCCATCCCTACAGTGCCTGCAAAGGCGAAGATAACCCAGAGAACTCCTGGTGTGAGTTTGTTCAATGTCTCACTTTCCATCTCAATAGCGAGATGAAAGATCACAAGCATAAGGAGGCTCAAAAAAACCATCACTGCCAGGACCTGCCTGGAGCGTAATTCAAGGAGGATGTCTTTCTTAACGATTATAAGAGCGATCCTGAAAAAATCTATCATCCGGTCTCCCTCAGGCAGAAGATGAGTTCTCCCCTGTCAAGTTCGTCACATCTACTAACAGAGGTGAGAACCCCGTTTTTGAGCAGGGCGATCCTGTCTGCTACAGAAAGGGCCTCATCAATGCTGTGAGTGGTCATAAGGATACCCTTTCCTGAAGATTTGAGGATCTTTATCTTTTCAGTAATCCTTTCTGTCCACCGAAGATCTATTCCCACAAGAGGCTCGTCAAGCACCAGGATATCAGCATCGGTCAGGAATACCTTGAGCAGGGCAAGCCTCCTCTTCATCCCCTGGGAGAGATCCCTCACAGGATCCATCCTCCTTTCCCAGAGGCCCAATTCCTCAAGGTCTTCTCTCACTGAGGCCCTACCATTGCTTCCCCTCTGGAGTTTTATCTGGAGGTCTATATTCTCCATCACAGTAAGATCAAGATAGAGACAGTGGCTGTGCCCCAGATAAGAGATTCTGTTACCAGGAGGGTATTTCAGCCTTTTACCCCTTACTCTCACCTCGCCCTCTGTTGGGGATACAAGTCCTGCTGCTATCTTCAACAGGGTTGTCTTCCCTGCGCCATTTGGTCCAAGAACAGCCACCACTTCGCCATTACTGACGGTGAGGTTGATCCCTTTCAGGACTCTCCTCCTGTTGTAGTTTTTCTTAATCCCTCTCAGTTCCAGCAGGTCCATTCCCAATCCTTTCCAGTTGTTCAATCCTGTCTTCTATAATCCTGATAAAGGGGGCATAGTAGGAGAGAGCATCTCCATCTGTCCGTATAAAGGAGATAAGGTCCTGTAGTTTCTTTACTTCCCTCCGGATCAGATACCTCCTGAAATTGTTCTTCATAATATACAGAATAAAAAGTGAAAGAGATGTACCGAAAAAGAGGGCCGATATCCACCCCTTCTGAGGAGGTTTATAAAGGGGACTGTAGATTACAACCTCTGCCTTATCCTTTGTCTTGACCAATTTATTATAGGACCTTCCAAATGCATTGGTCTTCCCCTCATTTTTGAATCCAGACGGGTTTATCTGCCAGCCCTCCCTTTCATTTAAAAGTAGTGTCACCCTGGTCTCGCCTTTAAAGGCCAGGCTGAATACCCCTCTATCACTGGTTATTGTATAACCGAGGATGTATTCCCTATCTCCGGGAGGGATGGCTGCCTGGGTCACCACGGCCCTCCGATATGTGACTACCTTTCTGGGGTCCAGACCCTGAAGATGTGTAAGCCTGTAGCCTTCTGGCATGGATAGATACAGTACCTGGTGGAGATCCAGTTCATCATTAAATCGACCTACAAAGGTCCTTTTGCCCCCGTTTCTTATGTGGAGTATCTCAAATACAGAGATGGACCTCTCAGAATCAAGGGAGATTATTGCCGTCCTCTGCATCACCTTCACCATGTCTTCTCTGTCAGTGATTTCATATACAGGTATCTCAACACGGTAGATCCCTTTGCTGAGCATCGCCTTACCTTCGTAATTCACACCACGATAGTTTACCTCCACAAAGACAGAGGGTTTATCCACAGGGGTTGAAAGGGTATATCTGCCGTCTGAGGCTGTTCTCATCTCTTTCTTCTGAATTACCCTCCCTTCGGAATTCCTTATCTCTATTGTAAAGGGGTAATCTCCAAGGGGCCTGTTGGCTGTGCCGTTCCATAGCATGACCTCTATCCTTGTAGAAAGACCATTCTCTGGGAGTACTAACAATGCAAAGACTACAATGAGGATCAACTTTTTCCACATATCCTTAATACCTCTGACAGGATTCTGTTTCTGACTGGAACATGGATGGTCTTGGGCGTGCTGACCCCTGAGGCCATGAGGATTTTTTTCTCCTCTTTCAATACCCCCAGGACCTCCTGTTTGAATTCCTCTCTAAGGGCACGGTATTCTTCAGGTGTTAATTTACCCATCTCGTATTCTGTGTCAAGGTCTGTAATGGCCCATAATCCGGTCTTTTTTTCTTCGTACAGGCCTGTCAATGGCCCTCCTTTCACGAATGGCCAGTAGGCCTCTTTCAGAAGAGGTAAGAATACAAAAATAAGAGTAACAGCGGTCAGTAATGTCCAGAGCAGTAATGTGATCATGTCCCTATCCGTCCAAGTTTTCCTGAGTTTCTTATGGAGACCATACCAAGCAGTTCTCTCTCGAGTGCCTCAATATACATTTCTGTTCGCTTTCTTGGCCATCCAGACCAGAGGACTCCCAATACTATTAAACCTGTACCATACCAACTCCATGCGATAAGCGGATTAATAACCACAGTGAGGTTTACTGTTCCGTCCTGTTGCCAGTTGCTCAGGATAAGATAGAGGTCTTCTACAGGGGTAGTCCTGATCGCAACTTCTGTAGTCGGTTCCTGCCTTTTGTAAAATCTCTTCTCAGGTATGAGTGTATCTATGTACCTGTCCTTTTGATAGACATTAACGATTGCCCCGATGGAGATGAAGTTTCTACCCTGAGATTGCTGCAGTCCGATATATTGAAGCCTGTAGTCACCTATTGTTATGGAGTCTCCTGGTTTTACTCTGTAATTGTCTTTGTACTGAAAAAAGCCATAACTGACAAGGCCAACAACAACAAAGACCACCCCGAGGTGGACCATGTAACCACCATAACGCCTTCTGTTTATGGAGAGCAGTGACCATAGGCTACTGAACCAGTTAAGACCTCTCCGCATCCTGGCCCTTACGCCTGCGTATACCTCCAGAATGATAGCAAACACAACAAAGAGACAGAAGGCGTAAAAAGACAAAGGTAAAGCATCTTTCACATTGGTAATAAAGTACAGGATGATTATAAATGGTAGAGTCAGCACCCCCGGTAGTAAGAGGTTTTTCCGTAACCCTCTCAAAGATGTTCTTCTCCATGCCAGCAGAGGACATACAGCCATTAAGATCAAAAGGGCAAGAAATATTGGTGTATTTACCCTATTGAAATAGGGTGGACCCACCGAGATCTTTACACCCTTTACCGCTTCCACTATCAAGGGGAAAAGGGTTCCCCAAAGGGTTGCAAAGGTGAGCCCGAAGAGTACTATATTGTTGTAGAGAAAGGCACTCTCCCTTGAAACCAGTGACTCGATCCGTGGGTTCCTCTCCTTTAATTTGTTGTATCTGCTCGTAATGAAATATCCGCTTATGAGGAGTATTACTAACAGAAAACCGAGAAAGACAAACCCCACAGAGGACTGACCAAAGGCGTGTACTGATGTTATAATACCACTCCTGGTAATAAAGGTGCCGAGTATACATAGGGAAAAGGTTGTAATTATCAGCACTATGTTCCATATCTTCATCATGCCTCTTCTTTCCTGGATTATCACTGAATGCAGAAATGCCGTGGAGGTGAGCCATGGCATCAAGGATGCGTTTTCTACAGGGTCCCATCCCCACACACCACCCCAGCCCAGTTCTCTGTATGCCCACCATCCACCAAAGACTATTCCGAGCGTCAGAAAGGCCCAGGAGAATAGTGTCCATCCCCTGCTCCTGCTTATCCACCATTCCCCTACTTCCCTATTAAAAAGGGCGGCCATTGCATAAGAGAATGGAACGGTAAAACCCACATATCCCAAATAGAGGGCCGGTGGATGGAAAACCATACCAGGGTTCTGAAGGAGAGGATTCAGGCCATTACCATCAGGTGGTATTATGTTGTTCTGGTCAAATGGTGGTGTTATAAAAACGAGGAGGAAAAGGAAGAAGAGATTGGTGATTCCCATTGTAAATGTTACAATGGGCAGATGCCTGTTATTTGGTCTATTTCTGTCAAGAAGTATAACAGTGGTGGTAAAAAGCGAGAGGAGCCATTCCCAGAACAGTAGAGATCCCTTCTGTCCTGCCCATAGTCCTGTAATCTTGTAAAAAAGAGGCAAGGCCCTTTCTGAGTAAGAGGCCACATATTCAATGCTGAAGTCATCAGCCAGAAAGAGATAGATAAGCAAGAGCGCTGCCCCTGTGACAGAAAAGAAGACGACTATTATGGCCCTATAGGCAGATTCTATAAACCTGTGGTCTCTCCTTTTGACTCCTACTGGTATCAGTGTCAGAGACAGTATAGTAAGACAGAAGGCGAGTATGAGAAGGAAGGCCCCGGTTTGAACAATCATGTATTACTCCCCTTTTCATACTTTGATGGACACTTTACAAGTAGTCTTCTGGCCACAAAGAGGTCCTCCTCAGGATTATACCTGCCTTCCACAACCACAGTTACACCCTCCTCAGTCAACAGATCAGGTGGTGGACCTTTGTATTTTACCTTGATAAACTCGTTGCCTTTTGTATCCTTTAAGAATAGTAGCAGGGTTGAGGTCTGCTCTTCGAAGGCGATCTTTTCCCTGTCCACCCTTCCATGAACTCTCACCTTTCTCTCCTTAAGATCTTCTATTGCGTTTATATATTCAGAGACCTCAAGATAGTACATGCTGCCTTCCTTCATTCCGGTTATGAGTAGGTAACCAAAGGCACCGATCATCAGGACACCTGCGATAATGAACCTCTTCATTTCTGCTCCTTTATGTCAGGTTCTTCCATCAAACTCCTCAGTAAGGCCAATTTTTCAGGTTTTGTCCAGTCTGAAGCCCCTATCTCCACAAAGGCTATCTGTCCTTTTTTGTCAATAATAAAGGTCTCTGGGACACCTGTCGTTCCATAAAGTAACTGAATAGAGCCGGAGGTGTCGAGAAGAACAGGAAAATTCAGTCCATACTTCTCCAGAAAGGGGAGAACAACCTTCTCTCCTAAGGTATCAATGCTAACCGCAAGTACCTCCAGGTCTTCACCTTTGAGGATATCGTACATCTTCTGGAGTGTGGGGAGTTCCTCTTTGCAGGATGGACACCATGTGGCCCAGATGTTAAGGACGACCACCTTGTCACCGTAGAAATCCGATAGAGATATCTCGTTACCGTCAACGGAGGGATAGGTAAAATCTCTCGCTGGCTCACCTATAGAGGGCCTCGGTAGTTTTTTTGTACTCTCCTGTTTGCCAGATAGAAACCCGATCAGGATCACCACAATGAGGATGCCAACCGGTGCCAGAAAGAGTATGCGTAAAAATCTCTTCACTGGTTGAACCTCCTCAGTTCTGACTCAATTAAGTCTTCATCCTCTGAATCGGCGATGACCTGCTTCGCTCTAATTCTTCCTCTCCTGCCCCAGAGATAAAGTAGCAGTGCAGCAAGTGCTGCTATATCAACAAGGAGAAAATAGGGGAACCACCATGCAGTAAAGTAAAAGCCCTCTCTCTTGGGTTGTGCAAGTATTCTCGGTCCATATATCTCTTCGAAATACCTCAATATTTCCTCTTTTGTTTCGCCGCTCTGGAGTTTCTCCTTCACTATCTCTCTCATCTGGGCGGCCTCAGCGGATGGACAGTTTGTGAGGGTATAGATATAGTCACAGCCAGGACTCATTATGAGGTCAGTCACCTCCTCGAGTTCCATGAGGGTAACTTCCCTCGCCTCCGCATGCGTCAGGAGGAATGAGAAGAGAAAGATATATATGAATACATACATAATCTTCACACCTTATCTTCACACCTTTTTTATGTTACCTATAAATTATGAAGAAATTGTGAATTCACAATTTCTTCATTTTTTATTTGTTTATCTTCCAGATAGGAGGTTTAGTATGTCTGTAGGGATAAAAAAGTGGGTAGTTGTTGCTGGTATTTTTACGATGGCCATCATTATTATTCTCAGCGTTAAACAGAGGCAACCGGAGGACGAGCTTGGGACGCCACCTCTGCCAGTAGACCTCTTAAACATCAATATGAAGGAACAACAATTAAAGGAACTCCTCGCAAGTGACCCCATGAACAGAGATCTGTTGTTCCAACTTGGGACCCTTTATTTTGACACAAACCGGTTCACTCAGGCGATAGAGATCTACAGAAGGATATTGAGTATTAATGGTAGAGATGTGGATACACTCAACGATCTTGGCCTTGCCCTTCATTATACAGGCAGGAGCCAGGAGGCGTCAGAGACACTTCTGAAGGCAACCAAGATTGATCCAGACCATCAGAGGGCATGGCTTAGCCTTGGATTTGTGCTTGCAGCCTCAGGCAGGACGGAGGAAGCGAAGGAGCCTTTGAGAAGGGCAATAAGCATTAATCCGGCAAATGATGTGGGTAAAGAGGCATCAAGGATCCTGAGCATAATAAATAGACAGCAAAGATGAACTATCTCAAAGCAGGGGTTATAATTCTCGGCGTAATACTTGGTGCTGCCATTTTTGTCTTAAAATACCTGTCCAAGACAGGGCATCAGAGAGAGTCATCTCCGCCATCGATCAGGGTGGAGGAGGCAGATCTTGAGGAGTTAATACATTATCTCCATATACAGAGAGTTACAGAACTCCGGGAGGCTCCTGGCTTTACGCTTCCGTCACTCACGGGTAAAAGGGTATCCTTGGAGGACTACAGGGGTAGACACCTCCTTCTTGTATTCTGGACAACCTGGTGAACGTGGTGTAGGAAGGAGTTGCCTTCCCTGCAGAGAATGAAAGAGATGTTCCACGACAACACTGTAGAAGTGATTGCCATAAATGTGGGAGAAGAGAAAGAGGTCGTTCATGAATTTATAACTTCCAGGGGGTATACCTTTACAGTTCTGCTTGACAGAGATGCCGCGGTTAGCAGTCTCTACAATGTCTTTGCACATCCGAAACACTTTATTATTGACCCAGCAGGAATGGTCATAGGAGTGGCTGAGGGATATAGACAGTGGGATTCTGCACCTGTGATAAGACTCTTTCAACTCCTGAAGAAGTCATCTGATATCCGGTCCCAGCGTTAGAAATAGTGTACTGACCAACACCTCCTGCCATATTAACTCCACAGGATTTTTATCTTAAAATACTCCAGAATTTCCTTGGAATAATGATTTCAACATCCTTGTATTTCTTATAAGATTAGAAAGGTCTTAGTCTCCAGTTATAATAAATTTGGCAAGCAGTTCCTATTATATTTAAATTAGCCTTGTCTCTGCACACATTTTCCCTTCTCTCCTCTGGACTGACAAATAGTCTGGTATAGAGCCTAAATTGCCGATAGAATTTCATCAAAAAACTATGGAATACCAGATAGAAACGAAGGGGTAGTTCTGTAGTAACACGCCTAAGGATTTACAATCCACTAACTATTTGATTTATAAAACTAATTTGCATTCTGTATTTCTGTTACTGTCAAACTTGGCTTATAAATGACACATATTTATGGGAGTTACTGAATGGATATTGGTCAAGTTATTAAGGTAATTGGTGAATAGAATTCAAAACTTGAGATGCCCATTAGTAAAATTGTCGGAAGTAGGGATTAAACCTGCCTGACAAAAGCCTTTTTAACAGATGTCTCCAATTTAAGGTTACTGCAATATAGTAATCATCGTAAGGATTACACCTGTCTGCACAACCATTAGCCCTGTTACCCACTTCACTATACTTGCCTTTGTCTCTACTATCTCTTTCTGAAGGGACAGTTTTACCTCCTCTATCTCTTTCTTTAAGGCAAGTTTTGCGAGTTCCACATCATCCTTAGTGGCAATATTAGGCACCACCCTTGCCTCTAACTCCTCAATCACCTCAAGGAGCACCTTCGCCTTCTTCTCATCCTCCTTGAATGCCTCATATACCTTAACCGCAAGTGCCATTGTCTATATCATACCAGAAAACTTTCCTTTATTTCAAAAACCAATCCCTTCTATTTCTAAAGAAAATGAGAGGGTTTAAGACCTTCCAATACCTTGATATCAAAGAAGAAATTTTCTCAGACTCATCATAGCAATATAAGTAGAAGGTATTTCTGCTACATTGGGTTTTTCAACAGCCTGGCAAGACCTGACCCGGTTTCGTTGTTTTGACAATGGAAAGATTCCCCGGCCTGATTATTTTGCTAATTTATTTTCAATAAATTCTTCAAATTTGTTTAAATCTGTTATTATTTTGTTATAGTTAGAGACAATAAGTGTTTTTAATGCAGATACCCTCTGGCTATCAAGGTCATAGGTATAGGCATGCCTGAAGAGGTGCCTGAACTTCCTTAATTCATCAAGCACGCGATAACTCTTCTTGGACAGCAAGGGAGGCCTTATCATGGGAATCTCTAAGGACATCCTTTTTAGCAATTCCCTGTGATATCTGGAAAGGTCTTCTATCCTGTTTTCAAATGTTCTGGCTATCTCAACAAATAAATCCTCAAAGGCACAATAGAGATTATGAAGATAAAAACCGAGGGAAATTGTCTTTTCTTTATTAGTTTGGGTCAGTGGATATAATGTCTTTGAATATTCTATCGATCTCAACTTCTGGTCTCTGAGATACCCAATAATAGGGCAAGGAATTCCTTCTTCATCTTATCTTAAGCCCATATTTAGTGATAAAGTCCCTGAATCTGCATTTTTCCAGTTCAACTAAATCCACATCCCTGTCAAGTAGGTGTTCGATCTCTAAAGCAACCTCAAAATAATCATCTTTGATTCTTTCAACTGCTATATCAATGTCTGAAAACTCATAGAAACCACCTTCTCGAAGGAGAGAACCAAAGAGATAGACACTCTTTACATCTCTATCCTTAAAAAAGTCGATTAACTTATGAAATACTTCATCCAGAAGAAGTTTTCTCCTTTCCTCTCTTTTTGCATATTTTTCCTCCTGTAACCTCTCCCAGAGAGAGATGTCGTATCCTACAACCTCTTTATTGCTCATGGTCTTCGACATCTTTAAAATTATATCATATCCGGTAGCGCTAATTATGGAATTATTATCATAAAGAGGGGTCAGGGGCTTGAATTGTGAATCAGGATAAACAGCCCCTCGAAACTCTATCCTCTTGCCATGGTTAAGATTATAGCAACCACCTTTCACATTTCAACCCGAGTTTGGCAGTTGCAAGCAAATATCGATTGATTGAATGTGTTAATCAGTTGATATTTCAGTATTTTGTATTTTAAGACTCTCAAAGCCTGTAAGCACACGAATTTTAAAAACTCCTTGACAATCAGTATAGGATATGTATGTAAGGACTGTTTCACGAAAGAACAAGGATGGCACTAAAGTTACCTATGTCCAACCTGCCCATAATGTAAGAGACAAGGAGAAGGGGTATCCGTATCAGGAGGATATGTTAAAGTCTCCAAAACAGGACAATAAGATGTCCTCCAAGCCAAGCATGTTAAAGTATCTCCATCACAACCAAAAAGGAATGGAGGTACGGCATGCTCAACAAGGAGGACTGGATGTATATTAACACACAAAGGGACAAGGGAG